>DATFDO010000363.1:0-5862 GCA_035252045.1 Pseudonocardiaceae bacterium | reverse complement strand
CAATTGTCTTTCGCCACCTACTTCAACGCCTTCCCGGCCAGCTACTGGAAACGCTGGACCCGCGTGGACGAGGTGGCGCTTCGGCTGACCGTCCGCGGTGCCGGCCGAGTGGACCTCTACCGGTCCAAGTCCAACGGTGAGGTCGTCCACCTGGAGGGCAAACAGCTCGACACCAGTGGGCACCAGATCGAACTCGAGTTCCGGGAATCGCTGGCTCCGTTCGAGGACGGCGGCTGGGTATGGTTCGACGTCGCGACCGAACGCCACTCGCTGACCATCACCGATGCCGCCTGGATCGTCGACGAGCCGTTGCCGGACCGGCCGCTGGCGGTCGTGATCACGACGTTCAACCGGCCGGCGGACTGCGTTACCGCGCTGGCCGCGCTGGCCGAAGACGAGGCCGTCCTCGATGCCGTCGCGAAGGTCTTCGTCGTCGACCAGGGCAGCGTCAAGGTGCGCGATCACCAGCGGTTCGCTGCTTCCACGGCGCAGCTGGGTGATCGGCTGGTGATGATCGATCAGGAGAACCTCGGCGGTTCGGGGGGGTTCACCCGGGGCATGCTCGAAGCGTTGCGCACCGCCGGTATCGAACACGTCCTGCTGATGGACGATGACGTGCGGCTGGAGCCCGACAGCGTGCTGCGCGCGCATGCATTCGCCCGCGCCGCGTCGTCACCGGTGATCGTCGGTGCGCAGATGCTCAACCTCCAGGTTCGCAGCCAGCTGCATGCCATGGGCGAGATCGTGGACTTGAAGTCCAGCTTCTGGCGTCCAGCACCGGGGGCGGTGGCTGGGCACGACTTCGCTCAGGTAACGCTGCGCCAGCAGCGGGCGCTGCACGCGCGCATCCACTCCACCTACAATGCCTGGTGGATGTGCCTTTTCCCGCGCGAGGTCCTGGAACACGCCGGGCTGCCGTTGCCCCTGTTCATCAAGTGGGACGACGCCGAGTACGGGCTGCGCGCCGGCGAATGCGGTTTCCCCACCGTCACCCTGCCGGGATGTGCGATCTGGCACATGCCGTGGACGGACAAGGACGACACCACCGACTGGACGGCCTACTTCCACCTGCGCAACCGGCTGATCACGATGGCGCTGCACAGCCCGTACGATGTGCGCCCGGCGATCGTGCACGAGGGCTTCCGGACCACGTTCAAGCACCTGATGGCGATGGAGTACTCGACGGTGGCGCTGCGCCACAAGTCGATCGAAGACTTCCTCGACGGGCCGGAGCGCCTGTTCGCCTCCCTGCGCGAGGCGCTGCCCGCGGTGCAGAAGTTGCGCGAGGGCTACGACGACGCGCGAGTCTTCTCCTCGGCCCAGCAGCTGCCGATGCCGCTGTTCGATCCGGTCCGGATGGAACGGCTGCTCCAGCCGCCCGTGCGGCCGGTTGCCATCGCCAAGCGCGCAGTGGCCACGGTGTATCGCCACCTGCGGGCACCGAAACCGCAGACCCGGGAGCGACCTCAGATCAACGTCCCGGCCAGCAACGCCCGGTGGTTCCTGCTCGGCATGGTCGACTCGGCCACGGTGTCCAACGCCGACGGCACGGGTGTCGCTTTCCGCAAGCGGGATCCACAGCAGTTCCGTGCCTTGCTGGCCCGCACGATCACGCTGCACCGGCGGCTGGTCGCCGAGTGGGACGTCACGGCCCAGCGCTACCGCGCGGCGATCCCCACGCTGACCTCCGTGGAATCCTGGGACCAGGCGTTCGGATTCGGTCAATCCACCCGTTCCGGACCGCGTCCCGGTCCTGGACCCGGCTCGGTCAGTGCGGAGTCTCCGGAGCGGTGACGTCCCAGCCTTGCTGATGGTGGGCTCGGCATAACAGGCAGCAGATACCCGTCGGGATCGCGCGAGCGCCAGCATCTGCGGCGGCCGACTCAGCAGCTCCGCCCGCTGTTCGTTGAGTGACACCGTGGCCGGCCGGCCACCCACCGCCAGTCGCCGGTGGCCGCCCGAGGCCGGGTCGCTGCCTAGCGTTACGCTCTGGCGACGCCGAGACCGCTCTCTCGTCGGGACTGGGGAGGTCATGCCGAGCAGCACCGTCTGTAACCCACACCAACCGAGCGCGGGCCACCTGGATACCAGCGCACCGGCCGATTCCTCGTCGACCCTGCTGCAGCGAGTGATCTTTCCTCGTCGGGCCGATCCGATGGCAGTCCGCGCGTTGTACCTCGACGAGCGATCTGGTGCGGCCCCTCGGGTATGGTCTGCCTCCGATAGCGCCACCGGGTCCCCTGACGTCGGCGTCGAAGTCACCCTCGCCGGCCCCACCGGGCGGCGGGTGCGCGCGCTGTCGCGCACCCGCGCGCAGGTGCCCGCACAGACCGAGGTCTCCTTCGCGGCATATTTCAACGCGTTCCCGGCCAGCTACTGGCGGCGTTGGAGCACGCTGCGCACATTGCGCCTGCGGCTGGATGTCGAGGGTGCCGGACGCATCGACATCTACCGCTCCAAGGCCGACGCGACGCAGATCCACGTGCACGGCGAGCTTGTCGAAGGCGCTCGCCGCGTGCTGAACATCGAGCTGGACCTGACACCGTTCGAGGACGGCGGCTGGTACTGGTTCGACATCAGCACCGACGACTCAGAGTTGGTCGTGCACTCCGGTGGCTGGCACGCGCCGCTTCCCGCACCCGGGCGTGCTGCGGTGACCATCGGCATGCCCACCTTCAACCGGCCCACCGACTGTGTGGCCACCCTGGCGGCGATCGGCTCCGACGACCTGGTCAGCTCGATCGTGACCGCGGTGGTGATCCCGGACCAGGGCGCCAACAAGGTCCGCGACCAGGACGGCTTCGCTGCTGCCCAGGCGGCCCTCGGCGACCGGCTGCGGATCATCGACCAGGCCAACATCGGCGGCTCCGGCGGATACGCGCGGGTGATGTACGAGGCGCTGGAGAACACCGACTGTGACCAGATCCTGTACATGGACGACGACATCGTCCTGGAACCGGATTCGATCCTGCGTGCGGTGGCGTTCTCCCGTTTCGCCCGGCATCCGATGCTCGTTGGTGGGCAGATGCTGCAAGCCCAGGCCCGCTCCCGGTTGCACGCCTGGGGTGAGGTCGTCGACCGGCAACGGATGCGCTGGAACAAGGCCCCCGGCACCGAGTACGACCACGACTTCGCGCAACACTCGCTGCGCGACACCGCCTGGATGCACCGGCGCACCGATGTCGACTACAACGCCTGGTGGATGTGCCTGATCCCGCGCACCGTCGCGGAGAACATCGGGCTGCCCCTGCCACTGTTCATCAAGTGGGACGACGTCGAGTACGGGTTGCGGGCCCGGGCAGCGGGCTATCCCACCGCGACCGTGCCCGGCGTCGGGATCTGGCACATGTCCTTTGCCGACAAAGACGACGCCACCGACTGGCAGGCCTATTTCCACCTGCGCAACCGGCTGGTCGGCGCGGCCTTGCACAGCAGCGACGCCAGACCCACCGCGTTGCTCGCCGACAGCTTCAAACACGCCCTGCGCCACGCGCTGGCGATGGAGTACTCCACGCTGGCACTGCAGGAGATGGCGATCCGGGACTTCCTGGCCGGTCCGCAAGCGTTGTTCGACAAGCTGCCCACCGCGCTGGGTGAGGTTCGGGCACGCTGTGCGGACTTCACCGACGGCCAGGTGGTGGACTCCCAGGATCTGCCATTGCCCGCCGGTGGGCGGCTCGCGCTGCAGCGCATGCTCAAGCCACCCACCAACCCGGTCACCATCGGCGCCACCCTGCTCAAGCGCTTGGCGCACCAGATGAGGCCGGTCGATGCCCGCGCCCAGCACCGCCCACAACTGGCCCTGTCCCGGCAGGACGCGCGCTGGTTCGTGCTGGCCGCACTGGATGGCGTGACCGTCTCGACCGCCGACGGCCGGGGCGTCACCTACCGTAAGCGGGATCCGCAGGTGTTCCGCTCGATGCTGGCCCGCTCGGTGGCCCTGCACCGGCAGCTCGCCGCGGAGTTCCCGGCGCTGCGCAGGCGCTACCGCGCCGCGGCGCCGCAGCTCACTGACCGCACCGGCTGGAAGCGAGTATTCGACGCGTGATGTTGCAAAGACGGATCTCCCCTGATCAGACGGAAATCGCGCTGCTGTCCGCAGTGCAGCGCCGGATCGCGGTACCCCAGGTGGTGACCGCTGCCCGGGGACTGTCGTACTTCGGCGAGCACGCCCTGGGATGGCTGATATTCGGTGCGCTGGCAGCGTTGTTCGATCGGCGCCGGCGGCGGGAGTGGCTGGTGTCTGCGGCCGCGGTGGCTGCCGCGCACGGCACGTCCATCGCGGTGAAGCGGGTGGTACGCCGGCAGCGCCCCACTGACCCGGCGGTGACGGTACTGGCGGGTACGCCCAGCCAACTGTCCTTCCCGTCCTCGCACGCCGCCTCCACCACCGCGGCGGCGATCCTGTACGGCGGCCTGCTGCGTCGCCGGCTCACCCCCGCGCTGGTACCTCCCATGCTGATCAGCAGGTTGGTGCTGGGCGTGCACTACCCGACCGACGTGCTGGTGGGTTCCGCGCTAGGGGCAGTGATCGGCTCCGGCATGCGGCGGCGGCTTACCGGCAGGAGGGCGCAACGATGACCACGACTGCGCCGTTGCGGGTCGAGACCCGGCCCGGTAATCCGGTCACCGGACTCGTCCGGGCGATGCGGCCCCGGCAATGGGTGAAAAACGTTCTGGTGCTCGCGGCGCCGTTCGCCGGTGGGGTGCTCTTTCACCTGCATGTGCTCATGGCGGTCGGGATCGCGTTCGTCGCGTTCTCGCTGGCGGCGGCCGGCGTCTACCTGGTCAACGACGTTCAGGACATCGAGGCCGATCGGGCCCACCCGACCAAGCGCAACCGGCCGATCGCCGCCGGTGTGGTGGCCCCGCAGCTGGCGCTGGCCGTGGCGGTCGCGCTGTTCGCGGCCGCGCTGGCGACGTCTTTCGTGGCCTCGACCGGCCTGGCGATGGTCACCGCGGTCTACATTGCAGTGCAGCTGTCCTACTGTTGGTGGCTCAAGCACCAGCCGGTGGTGGACATCTCCATCGTCGCGTCGGGGTTCCTGTTGCGGGCCATCGCGGGTGGCGCTGCCGCCCAGATCGCGCTGTCCCAGTGGTTCCTGCTGACGACCGCGTTCGGGTCACTGTTCATGGTGGCCGGCAAGCGGTATGCCGAGATCCGGCTCGCCGAGCGGACCGGCGCGAAGATCCGTAAATCGCTGGAGCGCTACACCTCGTCGTACCTGCGGTTCGTGTGGACCCTGTCGGCCACCGGGGTGATCATGACTTATGGTCTGTGGGCGTTCCAGCTGTCCCAGACCAACCACTCCAGTTGGCCGGTCATCTCGCTGGTGCCGTTCGTGGTCGCCATCCTGCGCTACGCCGTCGACGTCGACGGTGGCAACGGGGGCGAACCGGAGGAGATCGCCCTCGGGGATCGCGTATTGCAGGTCCTTGGCGCTTGCCTGGTGCTCACCCTGATCGCAGCCGTCTACATCTAACCTCGGCACGGTGGGGTCTAGGCTTGTTCGAGGGCCTCGCCGAAGGCGTGCAGGGTTGCGCTGCGGCGCTGATCAGCCAGCAGGTGCCCGGCGGCGATGACGCATGCCAGCGGTCATTCGATGATTTCCAGCGCGGCCAGGGCGGCCAGGGCGGCGATCCCGGCCAGATAGGCCAGCTGCTCGGGCGGTCCGAGGTCGATCGTGCCGAGCCCCGGCAAGGCGATGCACAGGTCATTGCGCCCACGCACGGCGATGACCGGAGACGGCGCCAACGACGCGCCGGCGATCCGGCCTGGCCGACGTCGGCATCGCGAGGGGTCACCGCGCCACTCCGGCTGCCCGCGCCACCGCCGACCTGGTGGTGACCGACGACCGGCTG
>DATFDO010000362.1:0-3468 GCA_035252045.1 Pseudonocardiaceae bacterium | reverse complement strand
GGTCGGCTGGCCGAGTGCATCGGCCAGCCGGTGCACCGCCGGTCCAGCCAACCGGCCGGGGTGAGCACCAGCGCGTCGACGGGCATCCGCAGGGCCACCGCACCGGCCGCCTCCAACTCGCGGCTGTATCCGGGGAACAGTCGCTCGATGATCTGCTCACCTCGGGGCATCATCACGTGTGGCATGCGTCCCTGCGGAATACCTTTTCGGGCCCGCATTCGCGCCGGCAGTTGATCGCGCTCGATGAGGGTCACCCGCTCGAAGTGGTTGGTGAGCACCCGTGCGGCCAGCAGGCCTGCTATCCCACCGCCGATCACCGCCGCGTGCCCCCTGTCACCGCCGTGATGACGCGCCGCGCCAGGAGCAGCCGACCGGCTCATGCACCTCTCCCCGAGCTTCGAACGCCGTTATAAAACAGCGTCGCGATACTGTTGCCCGGTGGCCCGACCGAAACTGCACGACGAGGCGCTGCGGATCCGCCTGCTCGACACCGCAGCAGCGTTGCTCAGCTCCGAGGGTCCGGACGCATTGAGCCTACGCAGGCTGGCCGCCGACGCAGGCACCTCGACCAGCGCGGTGTACGCGCTGTTCGGCGGTAAGCCTGGCATCCTGCGAGCGCTGTTCATCGAGGCGTTCACCAGGTTCGGGGCTCATCTGGACAAGGTGACGCCATCAGACGACCCGCTGACCGATCTGCTCGCTCTCGGCCACGCCTACCGGGCCAGCGCGCTGGCCGATCCGCACCTGTACGCGGTGATGTTCGGGTCACCGGTACCCGGCTTCGAACCCGCGCCGCAGGATTACGCGCACGCCGAGGCCACCTTCATCCCGTTGCTGGACACGGTGCGCCGAGCGGTAGCGGCGGGCCTGCTCCGCGACGCCGACCCCGGCCTCATCACCACCGCACTGTGGGCCAACGTGCATGGCCTGGTGTCGTTGGAACTGCGCGGCGTGACGGAGGCGAGCGCGGTGGCAGCCGGCGAACTGTTCGAGACGGCGATGCGCGCCAACCTCAGCGGCTGGCAGCCAAGTCAGTAATGGCACGGTTAGGCATCCGGACCTGGTCGCTTCCCGTGATCTTCGGGTGGGGATCAATCAGACAACACAGCGTCAACGGTTACGCTGCCGCCCATGGCTGACATCGTCCCGATCGAGCTGTCGGTGACTGCTGGCGACCTGGTGACGCTATGGGCGCCGCGCTGGCGTGAGGATGGCGAGGAGTGGGAAGCGTTCCTCGGCGATGACGACACCGTGTTCGCCTTCGCCGATCTGGCGGCATTGGTCGCTTTCGTGCGCACCGCCGGACAGCATGACCTCGTCGACCATCCAGCCTGGTCGCTGGTACCGCGGTTGCCCGCAGCGGACCTACGGCCCGCCGACTCGCACCGGTATGACCTGGTCGGAGTGCCTGAGCTGGTGGCGCAGCCGCCCGATACCTGGGTGATCGGTGAACTCGCCGACGTGGTGTCGATCGTGCGCTCGCTGGCCGAGGTGTGCGGATTGGACGGGGTGCACCAGGTGCTCGACTCCACGCCCGGATTCGGCATGCTCAGCGGGGGCACGTTGGCCTTCGGCGGTCGGGACGGTGCGCGGCAGTGGGAGGCGTTGTGCGAGGTGATTGCGCACCGGTGGGACGAGGTCCTCGACGCCGTCGACGCCCTGGTGTGCAGCCCCGATGTCGACACCAGGGCGCTGGCGGCAGCCGAAACTGAACTGTCCGAATCGGACAGTGCCGAGGCTGCCGCCGAGGCTGCCGCCGAGCAGCAGGCCGATTCGGCGGGCAGCGCCATCGGCATCGGAGACGATCCCGCGCTGGCGTTCTGGTCGGAGGTCGGCATCGATCCAATCCGGATCATCAGCGATCTCGGTGAGCATTACACGCTGCGCTGTTACGTCGACGACACGGCGGTGTTCCTCGGCCGCAACGGTCGCATCGACGTCTTCACGTCGCCGCGCGCGCTGACCCGGCATCTCCTCGAGCACCCCCGGGGGCACGATCTCGACGTGGTGTCCACCTGGCCGCAGGTCACCAAACGGGCCGCCGACCGTGAGCTGGCAGTCGCGGTCGACGCGGGCAACAGCTACGTGCTGACAGGATTGGCCGACGACCTCGCCGGCGGTCCCGAAACAGTCGATCCCGCCCAGCTGGAACTGGCTGTCGAACTGCTCACCGATGCCGAGCAGTGGGCCGGCTCGGACGCTGCGGACAAGGCACTGGCCAGCTCCGAGCCGCTGGGCTGGCTGGTTTCCTTCCTGCTGCGCCCAGACCCCACCCGGCTGGCGCCCAGCCCGCCCTTCGACGCCGAAGTGGCTGCCTGGCGGCTGCTCGTCGGGGGTTTTGAGGACCGGCTGCAGGTGCATTGACGGCCCCGCGGAGCCGACTGCGCACGGTGGTCTCCCGGTTGCAGGCAGCCGCAACAGCCTGGCTAGGATCCGCGCGTCGGTCCGCCCCCAAGCGAAGGCCCCCAAGCGAAGGTGGAGCCCGTGAACAACAACTCAGCGACCCAATCCTTCGATCGGATGCGCAGCATGCTGGTGCGCGCCGCCGAAATCCGCGACAGCGAGCAGCAGCAGATCTTCGACGCGCTCGACGAGATTCACGCCCGGTTGGCTCCGCTGGAGTCGCTCGGTTCGGTCCGCAAGAGGCTCTCGGAGATGCCGGATCGCACCGAGGTCGGCGTGCTGGCCACCCGGGTCGATCAGGCACTGTCGAAGCTCGAAGTGCAGGACAGCGCGATCGCCGCACTGAGCCGTGCCGTCGAGTCGATCGCCGACAAGCTGGCCAAGCCGTTCGCGGAGCTCGGCGGGCGGCTGGACGGGATGGCAGGGCGCTTCGAAGGCGTCGCCGGCCGAATGGACGGCCTGGAAGACCGGATCGCCGGCCTGCACAAGCGCATCGACGACATGGATCATCACCTGGATCGGCAGGACGCCAGGGTCGACGTGCTGCCCGCCGCCGTGCACGGGCCGGTGCGAGACCAGATCGGCGCCACCGAGACCGGGTTGCGCAGCCGGCTGGATGAGGTGGACAAGGAAGTGCAGGAGTCCCTGGCGGGTGCCGTGGACTCCCTCAGCCAGCGGCTTGACTCACTGTCCAACCGGCTGGACTCGATCGAAGAGGGCGTCGCCAGCCGCATCGGCTCGGTCGCCGAGCGCCTGGGTGCGCTGGATGGTGCGCTGGCGCACCGCCCCGACGGCGACTCGCTGTTCGGCCTGATCCGGCGGGCCAACGAGGAGTCCGAGCTGCGCTACACCGCCCAGCTGGACGAGGCGATGGCCACCTTCGCTGAGATCATCATGGGTGGCACCGGGCCGGCTGCCCTGCCTGCCACCCCACCACCGCCGCCACGGCCCGCCCAGCGCCGCACCCGCCGCCAGACCAAACCCGCCGAGGAGGCCGGCGACGCCGCCGAGGGCGCCGCGTCCTAACGCCTTGTCTGGCCCGGCGAAAGGCATCGCCCGCGGGTT
>DATFDO010000361.1:0-5578 GCA_035252045.1 Pseudonocardiaceae bacterium | reverse complement strand
CCAGGTACGCGCACACCGTGGCGGGCCGGTCCACCGGCAGCGCAGTCGCCGCCAACGCTGCCGCCTCCGCCGCGCGCACTGCCATCGCCGCGCCGCAACCAGCCACCGCCGCAACTCCCACTTCGTGCGCTGTCCCACCTGGCTCCTCAGACCCCGACATGGAGACTTACCGGGGTAATCGCACCCCCATAATCCCGATAAGTCTCCATGTCGCGGCCGAAACGGAGGCCGATAGGGTCGGGGTTATGGGTGTGTCGATGGGTGGCGGGCCGGGGTTTCGGACGGCGGTGGTGCCAGCTGCGGGGCTCGGTACCCGATTTCTGCCGACCACGAAGGCGGTGCCCAAGGAGCTGCTCCCGGTGGTCGATACACCCGCGATCGAGTATGTCGCGGCGGAAGCGGCGCAGGCCGGGGCGCAGCGGCTGCTGGTCGTCGTCTCACCGGGCAAGGAGTCGGTGGCGGGTTACTTCGACGCCACCCCGGATTTAGAAGCCGAATTGCGTGGGCGGGACAAGGACGCGCTGCTGGGCAAGGTGCGCCGAGCTCACGAATTGATTCGGGCCGAGGTGACGCTGCAGCACAAGCCGCTCGGGCTTGGACATGCGGTGAGCTGCGCTGAACCGTTGCTGGACGAGTCCGACGACGCGGTGGCTGTGCTGCTGCCCGACGACCTGATCCTGCCCACTGGAGTGCTCATCACGATGGACGCGGTCCGCCGGCGATACGGCGGCAGCGTGCTGTGTGCCTTCGACGTCCCGCGTGAGCAGATCTCCGCCTACGGGGTGTTCACCGTGGAGGACACCGCAGACGAAGATGTCAAGCGGGTGTACGGAATGGTGGAGAAACCGGCCCCTGAGGCAGCGCCGTCCACTTTCGCCGCGGCCGGCCGTTACCTGCTCGACCGCGCGGTGTTCGACGCGCTGCACCGGATAGCTCCGGGTGCCGGCGGCGAACTCCAACTCACCGATGCGATCGCGCTGCTGATCGACGACGGTCATCCGGTTCATGTCGTCGTGCACCGCGGTGGGCGTCACGATCTGGGCAACCCCGTTGGATTGCTCCGGGCGTCGGTGGACTTCGCACTCGCCGATCCCGGTATCGGTCCTGAGCTGCGTGCTTGGTTGCGCGACAGGTTGGCGCTGGAGAGCTCGTGAGGTCGCTGGACGAGCAGCTCGGGCGGGTGTTGGACGCGGCGGTGCGTCCCGCGCCGGTGCGGGTGGCGATCTCCGAAGCGCAGGGCATGCTCTGCGCGGAGGAGGTCGTGGCGCAACGCTCGCTGCCCGGCTTCGATCAGGCCGCGATCGACGGTTACGCGGTTCGCAGCGTGGACCTGACGGAGGTGCCGGTGACCTTGCCGGTGGTGGGTGAGATCACCGCGGGCTCGCGGCAGCCGTTGCGGCTGCAACCCGGCCAGGCGGTGCGGGTGGCCACCGGTTCGGCGCTACCCGCGCTGGCCGATGCGGTGGTGCCGGTGGGGGATACCGAAGACGGGGTGGCGCACGCAGCCCGGGTCACCGTGGTGCGAGCGGTGCCGTCGAAAGCGTACGTGCGCCGCGTCGGGGAAGACGTGCAGACCGGTGACGTCGCGGTACGACCCGGTTCGGTGATCGGTGCGGCACAGGTGGGGCTGCTCGCCGCGGTCGGACGGGCCAAAGTGAAGGTGCATCCGCGGCCCCGGCTGTCGATCCTGTCGGTCGGTGAGGAACTGGTCGACATCGACCGGATCCCCGGCATCGGGCAGGTCTACGACATCAACTCCTACTCGCTGGCCGCAGCGGCCCGCGATGCCGGCGCCGAAGTGCACCGGGTCGGCATCGTGTCCAGCGATCCGTCGCGATTGCGCGAGGAGGTGGAGAGCCGGCTGCTGGTCTCGGAGGTTGTGGTGGTGACCGGCGCGGTGGGCGGGGCGACGGGTGAGCAACTGTGCGGCGCGCTGGCCGAGCTAGGCCCGCTGGACATCGAGCGGGTAGCTATGCACCCTGGCTCGGTGCAGGGTTTCGGTCGGCTGGGTGCCGACTCAGTGCCCACTTTCCTGCTGCCGAGCAACCCGATCAGCGCGCTGGTGGTGTTCGAGGTTCTCGTGCGGCCGCTGATCCGGCTGGCGCTGGGCAAGCGCAACCCCCATCGCCGTACCATCAACGCGCGGTTGCTGTCCCCGGTGACTTCCACCGCGGGGCGTCGCGGGTTTGTCCGTGGCCAGCTGTTGCGCGATCCGGATACCGCGGAATACCTGGTCCAACCGCTGGGCACCGCGGGTGCCCATTTGCTGGCCTCGCTGGCGGAGGCGAATTGCCTGATCCTGATCGATTCCGATACCACGGAGCTGCCGGTGGGCGAGCAGGTGGCCGTGAGCTTCCTCGCGCAGCGCGGATGATGCGCCGTGTTCGGGTCTGGGCCTGACAGCCGTCATCCCGGGTGGCCAGCGCGGCTGGGGCCGGTGAAGGTTGCGGCGGGCGAAGTCGGGTTGCGCCCGGTGCGGATGCGCGACGGCGCGACCTGGAGCCGTCTGCGCCTGCGTGACAAGGACTACCTGCGGATCTGGGAGCCGGAGGCGGAAGGCACCTGGGAAGAGCGCTTCACCCCGATGGCCTGGCCCGTGCTGTGTAGCGGGTTGCGCGCGACCGCCCGGCGAGGGCAGGCGCTGCCGTTCGTCATCACACTCGACGGGCGGTTCGCTGGCCAGCTCACGTTGGGCAACGTCGTGCGAGGATCGTTGCGCTCAGCGTGGGTCGGTTACTGGGTGGAGTCGTCCGCGGCCGGGGGCGGCGTCGCCACGGCGGCAGTAGCGCTGGTGGTGGATCATGCGTTCGGGCCGGTCGGGTTACACCGGGTAGAGGCCACCGTTCGGCCGGAGAATGCGGCGAGCCTGCGGGTACTGGCCAAGCTCGGGTTTCGTGATGAGGGGCTGCTGCAACGCTACCTTGAGGTGGACGGCGCGTGGCGGGATCATAGATTGCTCGCCGTGACCCGAGATGAGGTCGGCCCCGGCTTGGTCACCCGACTGATCCGCTCTGGTCACGCGCACCAGTCGTAGCCCCGCTCCCACTCCCGCGTGTCGCGCTCCGGCGCTCAGCGTGTCGTGCCCTCCTGTCCGGCGTGTCGTGCCCGAGCGTGCACGATCATCGCGGCGCGCCTGCGGCATCCGAGTGGTGGGGATGGCTACCGTGATCGGCGAGTCCAACACGAACAACTCGGGACGGCGGGACGGGGTGGGAGCGCCAAGTGCCCAGCTCGATGATTGTTGCCGCGCTGGCAGGGGCATGGCTCGTGGTTCTCGTGCCGATGGTCTCGAAGCGGCGGCAGGAAGTGGTCCGCACTGCCGAAACTGCGCTTGCAGCTCGGGTACTGCGCCGGCCCGACCCCTCTCGTGCGGCGCCCCAGCGTGGTCAGGAGATACCCATGATTCCCGGACGGGTCATGCAGCGGGAGCCCGCGGTGGACGAGCGCCGTTATCGAGCGGGGCGCGGTGGGTACGACCCGGAGGTCGCCGCACAGCTGGCGAGGGCGAAGTACGCAGTTCGCCAACGGGTGGTCCTGGGTCTGGCGCTCGGAGCGCTCGTTGCCGTGGTGCTGGCCATCACTGCGTCGCACCTGCTGTGGTGGCTGCATGCGGCATTCGATGTCGCGATCGTGGTTTACCTGGGTTACCTGCGCCGCCAGGTGCGTATCGAAGAGCAGGTACGGCAGCGCCGGGCCGCCCGGCTGGCCGGTCCTCGGTCCCCGGCACCGGTCGCTGCCGACGTCCCTGCTGAGGTCGTGCAGGATATAGAGCCGATCTCCGAGCGGGTGGTATGGCCTGCCCCGGAGTTGCCGGCGACGCACCCCACCGCAGTGGCGCTGGATTACGACGACGAGGATCCCATCTTCGATGACCTGCAGCCCACGTTCAAGCCGCCTTACCGCCGGGCGGTCGGCGAGTAGCTTCGATGACCGGCTGCTAAACTTTCCGCGCACCTCGGGGCTGTAGCGCAGTTGGTAGCGCGTCTCGTTCGCATCGAGAAGGTCAGGGGTTCGATTCCCCTCAGCTCCACCGCTGGTCAGAGGCCCCATCCGGTGATCTTCGTAATGGGCTTTAGGTCCCCGTACAGCAGCAAGTACAGCAGTAGGTCATCCACTGAGGCTGTCTCCTAACCGCTTCAACGCAGACCGAGTGGCGTTGGTGGACGCTTGCGCGTAGATCTCCATGGTCACGGCGATCTGCGCGTGACGAAGGATCTGCATGACCTGGCGGGGGTGCACGTCCAGGTCGACTAGCAGCGTTGCGCACGTGCGACGCCCGTCGTGCACCGTGATCTTCTGCACGCTGGCCTTGGCGCAATGGACGCCCCAGGAGCGGTTGAAGTTGCGCGGCTCAATCAGCGTGCCTCACTTCGTTCTGAAGATCAGATTGCCGCCTTGCCAGGCCGAGCCGAACGCCGTTCCATTGACAAAAGACAAAGCACCAAATCCCGACCCCATCACCCATCAGCTGGGACCGCAATGTCAAGTGTGGCCCCTTGCGTGTCTGATTCCACGTGATGGGTGACGGCGCATCGCGAGACCTGTTGACGCGTTGGTGCCAGCATGGGATTGCACAGGGGCTGCTTGATTGTGGCTAGCGGTTTGATCATGCTTCTGGCCGGCTGCACCAACGGCAACGGTGCCTCCCCCCCGGCTGCTGCGACCGTATCTCCCGGGGCCGCGGTGGTGACCCCACCGGACCCAACAGCGGGTCTAGTTCGTCGTCAAACAACGGAAGATCCACCGGGAGCCGGCACCGTCCACTCGGGTCCTTCGTCGGCTCCTGCGAACGCGCCTGCCCCCATGAACGCGCCCGCTGCCGCGGATGCGGCTGGTCCCATGACCGCGCCTGGTCCCGTGACCGCGCCTGGTCCTATGACCGCGCCTGGTCCCGGGGATGCGCCTGGCCCCGGCCCTGGGTCTGCTGGCGTACCAGAGGTGGACCCCCGGGCGATGCAGGCCGAAAAAAACTCGCGTCTACAGGATCAGCACCCACAAGATCAGCATCCCCAGGATCAGCGTTCAGAGGATCAGCACCCACAAGACCAGCATCCCCAGGATCAGCGCCCACGGCCGGCGGCCCCGGCGGACCATGAGAACCCAGCCCCGCCCCAGCGCTGCCAGCAGGAGCCTCTTCTGACAGGTTGCGACTCGATACCTGGACTCGCGCGCCATTCGTTGCGCTGATCTGTCCAACCTTGGTTGCCAGCGACATCCTGAAGCTGATCTCGGGCCGTAGGCAGCCATCCGCAGGGAGGGACATGGAAGGGCCGGCGGCATTCGCTTCGCAAGGCCGCCGTTCGGCAAGCGCACGCGCTATCGTTCCCAGACGGTAGCTAATGACCCGATGACACAGCTCCGGATCATCCAAGGTCACTGACCCGTCACACGCACGAAGCCTAATCGGACCGGGTAATACGGCCGCCTACAAACTTGACCCACTGGAGACCTACCGCTTTCGTAGACACTGTAATTATCCCGCGTCCGGCAATTCTTTGTCGAATTCCTGGTACCAGTTGTGTTCGGCCTCGCACGGGGCGAGGTTGCCTATCCCGCTGTGCGGTCTCTTGCGATTGTA
>DATFDO010000360.1:0-2763 GCA_035252045.1 Pseudonocardiaceae bacterium | reverse complement strand
GCGAGTTCGCCGGCCGTGTAGCGGTCGTTGAGGTGGCCTCTCACCGGCTGCTCCGGCTGATCGACATGCCGCAGCGCAATACCCACATGGGCCCGCAGGACATCCGGCTGTCCCCGGACGGCGCGGTGTTCTACATCGCCGACTCCGACGCAGGCGGGCTGTGGGTGCTCGATTCGGCGGCCACCCGGGTGCTGCGTTTCATCCGGACCGGGAAGGGCGCCCACGGGTTGGTGTTCGACCGTGACGCCCGCAGACTTTTCGTCGCCAATCGGCTGCAAGGAAGCGTCAGCGTGCTCGACGCCGACACCGGAGCGATCCAGGCGACCTGGCCGATCCCCGGCGGCGGTAGTCCTGACATGGGCAACGTGACCGCTGATGGCACGCAACTGTGGCTGTCGGGTCGCTACAGCCGTGCGGTCTACGTCCTGTCCACCACAGACGGGTCGCTGGTGCGCAAGATCTCCGTCGGCAGCGCACCACACGGCGTGGACGTCTGGCCGCAGCCAGGTCGCTACTCCCTCGGCCACACCGGAATCATGCGGTAGCGACACTCTCAGCGATCAGGTGCTGTCGATGAGCACCAGCGTCCCCAGCGGGACCTTCGTCAACTGGTTGAGCGCATCCTTGGGTACCCGGATGCAGCCATCGCTGGAGCGGGTACCAAAGACCTCGGGCGTGGGCCAGGTATGCAGCGCGACGGTTCCGGGGCCGCCCCCGAACGTGTTCAGCGTGGGGCTGTGCGTACCCAGCGGCAGGATGATCGGCGAGTAATTCTGCTTCGGGTCGGTGAATGACCCGAGCAGGAACGTCCGCCCCGTTGGTGTCGGGGCCGAGGTCTTGCCGGTTCCCGCCGTCCAGCTACCCAGGCGCTCAGTCCCCTTGAACAGCTCCACGTTGAAGGATGTCAAGTGCACCCGGATCAGATACGGGCTCACGGCCTGATCGAGTGCGGTGTCGGTGATCCAGCCGGCCGAGCCGTTAGGTCGCGACGGCAGCAACACCCGCACCCAGCCGGGCTGCTGGGCGATCACCGGCAGCCACGTGTCGCCCAACTGCTGGGGGGCGATTCGGGCGAGCGGATCCCCACCGGGAGCGGCATACACGATCACCTCCCGCCGAGGGTGCACCACAACGCCGTCAGTGGGCACCGGCGGACCGGGGTCCAGCGGCGCCCCGTCGATGGCGGTGTAGGTGCTGCTCTGCGGTAGCGCAGCGGGATCGGCCGGGAGCACCGCGGGCGGGATCGTGGTGGTCGGTGCCGCCGCGGCGGGCGGCGGGGGCGGCGCAGCCTTCCGGGCCTCGCGCGCGCCGGAAGGCACCACGAAGGCCACCACGACGATCGCCAGAACGACCAGGAGAACCCCACCGGCCGCGCAGGCGAGTAGGTAAGGACGATCGCGAAACCGTAACGATCTAGGAGGACTTTGCACCATAACCTCTACGACGTTGGACGGGCAGAACTGGTTGGCTCTCCGCTGGCGAATCTCCGGCGAGCCGGCTCGACTCACGACGCTGTGAGCCCACAGGAGCTGCACTGCGCGGCGACAGCAACCTAACGGAGCCGGAAACAGGTGCGGAGCACTACGGGCAGGCCACTCAGCGTCGCGGGCGATGCCGCCGTTTGGATGGTGATAATGCTGCCGGGGCGGTGGATCTCAGTTCGGCGCGTACTCGGCCCGCGGTGAGCCCGTAACGATCACTCAGCGCCCATCCCGCTAGCAGGAAAGCGACACCCTCCACTACCAGACTCGGTGCCCCCAGCGGGTAGAACCAGTTGCCGACGGAGGTCAGAATGCCGGGCAGGCCGATCGTGCGGGTGAGCACGTAGCCGAGGAAGGTCAGAAATGCCGTGCCACCGCCGATCAGCCACCCCAACCGCGGTGCCGATGCCAACAGCAATGCCGCACCGAGCAGGGTGCCCGCCGCGGAGGCGGCAAATAGGCTGTACAGCACCGGCAGCGCGAAACCAGGCACCAGTAACAGATGCAGCACCGCGGCTGCGATCAGCGCCGCAGCCCCGATCAGCCGCGGGACCGGCTGCTCCGCGCGCCCGATCCGGGCGTCCGGGGGGTGGCCGAGCATCGGGTCCTCCTCACCGTGCCACCAGCCCCCCGATTACCCGGCTCGGTGCGCGGCAAACGGCCGCGGCCCCAGCGTTCGGGTAGGCTGCCCTCAGTTATGTCCCTGTCGAGGATCGCCCGGACTGGGCGGTAGCGACCGCTACTATCGATCGTAGTAGCTTCCCGGTGCCGACGACGAACGACTGGAGGCCGACGTGGCTCGCCCGGTGCGGACCATTCCCCGTCCGACCCCGCTGACGGGGTGGGCGATGATCATGCTCAGCAGTATGATCATGGTGCTGGATCTCGTCGAGCTCGGTGATGCCCACCTGCTGCCCGGCGGGCACACCCCGCTGTGGCTCGTCGCCGGAGTCGCCGGTCTGTTGGGCGGGTCGATGCTGATCGGGTCGACACGCCCGTGAACCATCAGTCATTCAGCCGCCGCCGGTT
Source organism: Pseudonocardiaceae bacterium (assembly GCA_035252045.1). Taxonomy (GTDB): domain Bacteria; phylum Actinomycetota; class Actinomycetes; order Mycobacteriales; family Pseudonocardiaceae. Next base: position 253 of record DATFDO010000360.1, on the reverse strand, counting down.
CCTTGCCGCCGCTGGCGGGATCACGGCTGGTGCTCTGGTCATGAGCTGCTCTACCGGTCCCGATCCGGCAACGCCGCGCCGGGTCACCGCGACGTCGCCCCGGATCTCCGAAGTCGAGAACGCGCGGCGGACCGCGGGCCAGCGCACCACCGAGCTCAGCCTCGACGCGGTCCAAGGTGACGTGGATCTCGGTGGCAAGGTGGTGCGCACCTGGTCATACGGCGGCCAGCTGCCCGGGCGGGAGATCCGGGTG
>DATFDO010000359.1:0-3567 GCA_035252045.1 Pseudonocardiaceae bacterium | reverse complement strand
CCCAGGCCAAGGGGCGGCCCGACCATGCGCAGCCCGAAGCGCTCGCTCAGCGCGCGGCCCAGCCGGAAGGCGCCGCGGCCGGGTTTGCAACATCGGACCGACCCACTCGAGCGTGCACCGGACAGCTGGCTGACGACAGCAATCCCTGTACCGCGAAGCAGGAACAACCGACGCCGGGCTCCGCTGGATCACCATCCGATCCCTCCGAGATCTCGATCCCGGTGGCGTTGCCGGTACCGTTGCTTCCGGACGTCCAGCCGGTCCAGCTGCCGGTTCCGGTCCAACTACCCGTTCCGATTCAGGTGCCCGCGCCGGTCCAGGACCTCAGACCCAGCGCCATTCCGGGCAAGACTGACGCGCAGCAGGACTTCCCCACGGTAAGGAACTTCTCATCCCAGCGGGACTTTCCGCGAAAAATGACGGTGAGGGCTAAACAGTCAGACTCCGACAGTCATTCATTCGGACCGCCGAGGACTCTGTCGCAAAGAGGCTTCGGTGGTTTCTCGGGCGCAGGTAAGACGGGAAACAGGTAGATCCAGGTCGAACGTGGACGACCTGGCCAAGTTACTGCTGCCGCTGATTCGTGAGGTTGCCGACTTCCCGCAATCTGGCGTGCTTTTCCGTGATCTTGCCCCGGTATTCGCCGATGCATCAGCGTTCCACGCAGTCGTGAATGGGTTGATCGTTCCCGGCCAGCAGGTCGATGTCGTGATCGGCGTGGAGGCCCGCGGTTTCCTGCTCGGCGCCGCGGTGGCCTACGCGCTCGGCGCCGGCGTGGTCGGGGTCCGTAAACCCGGCAAATTGCCGGTCGTCGCCGACCGGGAGAGCTACGCCTTGGAATACGGTGTCGCGTCGCTGGAATTAGCCGGCGGCGTGCTGCGGCGACACCAGCGGGCCTTGGTGGTGGACGACGTCTTGGCCACCGGGGGTACGGTAGCGGCGACGTGTGCGTTGGTCGAGCGGGCCGGCGCCACGGTCAGCGGGGTTGCAGTGCTGCTGGAGATCGCTTCGCTGCGGGGCCGCGATCGGCTCTCCGGCCGGCCGGTGCGCGTATTGGTCACGGTCTGACGCTGCGGTGCTGGGGGATCTGGTCCGACAACGCGAACGGTATCCTGCAGGTCTGCCTAACGAACCGATTGTCACCAGCTGGCGGGAGAGTGCGGTGTGAGCCAGGACCTGCAGCGCGTCGAGGCGCCGCTGGTCGGCTCGGATCCCGCGACCGTCGGGCAGCGGCAGCCCACGAAAACCCGCAGGGTTCGAGCCCGGCTGGCGCGGCGTATCACGGCGCGCCCCGGCCCGGTCAGGCAGGTGCTCGAACCGCTGGCCGCGGTGCACCGGGAGCTGCATCCCAAGGCCGATCTCGCCCTGCTGCAGCGCGCTTATGACGTTGCCGAGGACAAACATGCGGATCAGAAGCGCAAGTCCGGCGATCCCTACATCACCCACCCATTAGCGGTTTCGACGATTCTTGCCGAGCTGGGAATGGATACCACCACCTTGGTGGCCGCCCTGCTACACGACACCGTGGAGGACACCGACTACTCGCTGGGACGGCTGGCCGAGGACTTCGGCGCGGTGGTCGCCCACCTCGTCGACGGGGTCACCAAGCTGGACAAGGTCAAGCTGGGTGCCGCTGCCGAGGCCGAGACCATCCGCAAGATGGTCATCGCGATGGCCCGTGATCCGCGCGTCCTGGTGATCAAATTAGCGGACCGGCTGCACAACATGCGCACCATGCGCTTCCTGCCGCCGGAGCAGCAGGCCCGCAAGGCCAGGGAAACTCTGGAGGTTTTCGCTCCACTGGCCCACCGGCTGGGCATGGCCACCATCAAGTGGGAGCTGGAGGACCTGTCCTTCGCGATCCTGCATCCGAAGAAATACGACGAGATCGTCCGGCTGGTGGCCAATCGCGCCCCATCCCGAGACACCTATCTGCGGACCGTGATCGATGAGGTCGCCGCGCAACTCGCCGGGGCGCGGATCACCGCGACCGTTGAGGGCCGGCCCAAGCATTATTACTCGATCTACCAGAAGATGATCGTCCGGGGCCGCGATTTCGACGATATCCACGACCTGGTCGGAGTGCGGATCATGGTCGAGGATGTCCGTGATTGCTACGCCGCAATCGGTGTCGTCCACTCGGTGTGGCAGCCGATGCCAGGCCGATTCAAGGACTATGTCGCGCAACCCCGATTCGGCGTCTACCAATCCCTCCATACCACAGTGATCGGGCCGGACGGCAAACCGCTGGAGGTGCAGATCCGCACCCGCGGTATGCACCGGACCGCCGAGTACGGCATCGCCGCGCACTGGCGGTACAAGGAAACCCGCGGTACCCACCACGGCGCCACTAACGGAACCATCGACGTCGACGAGATGGCCTGGATGCGCCAGTTGCTGGACTGGCAGCGCGAAGCTGCGGACCCCAGCGAGTTCCTCGAGTCGCTGCGCTACGACCTCGCCACCCGCGAGATCTTCGTATTCACGCCCAAGGGCGAGGTCATCACGCTGCCGACCGGTTCCACCCCGGTCGACTTCGCCTACGCGGTGCACACCGAGGTGGGCAACCGTTGCATAGGCTCGCGGGTCAACGGCCAGCTCGTGGCGTTGGAGCGCAAGCTGGAAAACGGCGAGGTCGTCGAGATCTTCACTTCAAAGGCCGAAGGTGCCGGCCCCAGCCAGGACTGGCTGTCCTTCGTCGCCTCCCCACGAGCCCGGGCCAAGATCCGGCAGTGGTTCGCCAAGGAGCGCCGTGAGGAGGCCATCGAGACGGGCAAGAACGCCATCGCCAAGGAACTGCGCCGGGTGGGGCTACCAGTCCAGCGGTTGGTGTCCGCCGAGTCGATGGTCGCGGTGTCCCGCGAGCTGCGCTATCCCGACGTCAGCGCGCTCTATGCGGCGGTCGGCGAGCACCACGCCTCACCTCGCCATGTGGTGCAGCGCCTGGTTGCGCTGCTCGGTGGCGAGGAGGGCGCCGACGATGTGCTGGCCGAGCGGGCCACCCCGTCCACCGTCCAGCGCCGTCGACCCTCCGGGGACTCCGGCGTGCGGGTGCGCGGCGGCGCCGATGTCTACGCCAAGCTGGCCCGGTGCTGCACACCGGTGCCGGGTGACGAGATCCTCGGTTTCGTCACCCGGGGTAGCGGGGTCAGTGTGCACCGCACCGACTGCACCAACGCCGAGTCGCTGCGGGCACAGCCGGATCGATTGGTCGACGTGGAGTGGGCACCGTCATCGTCGTCCGTCTTCCTGGTGGGCATCCAGGTCGAGGCGCTGGATAGGCACCGGCTGCTATCCGATGTCACCAAGGTGCTGGCGGATGGAAAGGTCAACATCCTGTCCGCCTCGGTCACGACAACCCGGGACCGGGTGGCGGTGAGCCGCTTCTCCTTCGAGATGGGTGATCCCAAACACCTGGGCCACGTGTTGCGCGCGGTGCGCAACATCGAAGGCGTCTACGACGTCTACCGCGTCACCTCGTCCAACTGAGGCGTGCAGTCGTCGATCAGGCAGCTGGGGCGTCGATAGCGGTGATGGTGACTGGTTGGTTCGGCTTGCCGCCACCCG
>DATFDO010000358.1:0-6874 GCA_035252045.1 Pseudonocardiaceae bacterium | reverse complement strand
CGAGCCACCCACCCCGCGCCCGGAATTGTTCTTCCCGAGTTCGATCGGGTCGGCGCCGCCGATGATCCGCTTCTGGGTCCAGTACAGATGATGGCTGCCGGCCTCGTCGGACACCCAATCCTCATCGGGGTGCCAGAACGGGCCCGCTTCGAGGATCACCACCCGCCAGCCGCGCCGGGCCAGCCGCTGGGCCAGCACCGACCCACCTGCGCCGGCGCCGACGATGACGAGATCAACCTCGTCGCCGTCGCGGTATCGAGCCATCGTGGCCTCGCCCGGCAGGTCGCGGGAATGCACGTCCAGCAGGAACCGGGAATCGTTGTCCTGCGGCCCGATGGCGCCTTTGAGGATGCCCCGCCAGAACGTGCCCATCAGTGCCCCGTCACGACTGCCAGTTATTGACGACCTGTACGGGATCCTCATCGGTGGCACCGGGCTTCTCGAACGGCTCGCGCACCGCGGGACCGTCGGCGCCAGGGCCACCGAGGCGCATGAATCCCCGGGGGTAGGCCGGGCCACCGAAGCCGATCTCGTTCCACGCCCAGGGATGGGAGTAGAACGCCGAAAGCGCCGCACGCATCACCACCGACCAGGCGCGGGTGACGTTCAGCTCGTCCCAGGCGCCGCCGACAAGGCGGCCCTGCGCGAACTGCGCCACGATCGCGTCCCGCTGGTCTTCGCTGCAGTGCGCGAAACCGGCCTGATAGCCCTGGGTGGCGGTGTGGTCCAATCCGCGCAGCACCAGCCGCCAGGTGTCGCGATCATCGGGCATATCGGCGTACTGGTAGCCGTCGAGCCGCCCATCGGCAAGCTTGCTGTCGACCATTTCAGCCACCGGAACCCGGGGTTCACAGTCCTGGGCCAAGACGGTATCGCAGAACGCGCGCAGTACCGGCTCTTCGGCCGGGGTGAAAAACCGCAGTGGGCCCGGTGATTCCAGCCGGGCCAGCACGACCTTCTTGGTGGCCTCGTCCCAGGTGTCGACCGCGTCGAGCACGTCGAAGTCGGGGTAACGCCCGATCATCTGCGGGGTGGTGCCCCGCCGTTGCCGGGGCAGCCACGACGGATGCAGCGGTGTGCCATCGGGGCGGCGCTTCGGCAGGTGATCGGGTCTGCGCAGGTTGGGCATGGGATCACCGCTCCCGTCGGAGCACAGCAGCGAGCAGACCCATGCCGCCGACCATGGCCATCATGCTGGGCGCGGAAATCGGGGGACCCATCGGCAGGTTGTAGGAGTACAGCCGCCAACCACCGGGTTTGCGGGCCACCCCGCGGGCATGGAAGTACTCCCCGAGCAACCCATTGGCCACGTACAAGGCCGCGGTCAGCGGTAACGCGGTCTTGGCGCACCGCCGGGAGAACACTCCGCCGATCCCGGCCACCACCAGTGGCGGGGTCAGCACGATCGGGCTCCACATCCATTTGTTGCCGAAGCTGGCCTTGTAATGCTCCAAGTAAATCTCCGCGCCGGTCACCACGGCGGCGGCCGCGGTTAACCCGGATAGCGCTCGCTCGAACCGGCCGTGTTCTACGTTCCACAGCATCCGGTCGATCGCATGCTCAGCGCCGGTCACCGCACCATGGTGGGCGGAAGCACCGCGACCCACATCTTGTCTGCTCCTGCGGGGCACGTCGTCACCTCGGCCTTCGCTCGTGGCGCCACGCTGGCTGCCGGCGTGCGGCTGGATTCCCCGTGATCGTTGCGCCTACGCACGTGGTGATTTGCATCACAGTGTTTCGCTCAGGCACGGTGTGCGGCGCGTGACGCGGCAGCGCGCAGTAGCCGGTGCCGTGGCGGCGGTGAGATGCTCGGTGGGTGCCGATGCTGGGCCGGCTTGCCGTCGCGTCCGCCGCCGCGTGGGCGTATCTGGTTGCCGGGCACGGCGACTTCTGGCGGACCTCGACCCGCCTGCCGGCAGCACCACCGGAACCCGATCGCTGGCCCAGTGTGGGTGTCGTCATCCCGGCGCGGGACGAGGCTGCGGTCCTGCCCGAGACGCTTCCTACCCTGCTCGAGCAGGACTACCCGGGCGAACTCGCCGTGTGGCTGGTCGACGACGGCAGCAAGGACGGCACAGCCGCACTCGCGCACGCGCTTGCCCAGCGAGGCGGTGGCCGGGTGTCACTGACCGTCCTGCGGGCCCCGCCCCCGCCGCCGGGCTGGACGGGCAAGCTCCACGCTGTTGACTACGGCGTGGCGGCGGCCGACGTCGCCGGGGTCGACTTTCTACTATTTACTGATGCCGATATCGCCCACCACCGCTGCTCGGTGCGGCGACTGGTGGCCACCGCGATGGCTGATGACCGCGACGTGATCTCGCTGATGGCGCTGCTGCGCACCCAGACCAGCTGGGAGCGCACCCTCATACCGGCGTTCGTCTACTTCTTCGCCCAGCTGTACCCGTTCCCGCGAGTGGCCCGACCGAGTGGCTGGACCGCCGCGGCCGCTGGTGGCTGCATCCTGCTGCGCCGCACCGCACTGCAGCGCGCCGGGGGCCTGCCGTGCATCCGCGGCGATCTCATCGACGACGTCGCGCTAGGCCGGTTGCTCAAGCGTTCGGGCGCGCGAACCTGGCTGGGCTTCACAAGTGACCCACCCGAGGTCCGCAGTGTCCGGTCCTACCCGCATGTGACGGACCTGTGGACGATGGTCGCCCGCACCGCGTACACGCAGCTGCGTCGATCACCGGTGTTACTTGCCGGCACCATCACCACCCTGGGACTGCTCTACGTCGTCCCACCCGTCGCAGGACTCACTGGACTGACCCGGCGCGCACCAGTGCCCGCCGCGGCCGGCCTCGGCGCGTGGGCCGCGATGGCCGCAACCCAAGCTCCAGTGTTGCGGCTTTACGGCCTGTCACCGCTGCGCGGACTTGCCCTGCCGGCCGTTGCCACCCTGTATGCCGCGATGACGGTCGACTCCGCGCGCCGCCACGCCGCTGGACGAGGCGGCGCGTGGAAGGGGCGCTTCGCGCACAGTCAGCTGCAGCCGCTGGTCGAACCACACCCCTCGCAGACGTAGCAGGATCCGGCGGGCCGCATCTTCGTTCCGCAGGTCATGCACAGTGGCGCGTCCGCAGCCTTGCCTAGCTGAAGTTCCAGTAGCTCCGTGGAGCTGCCCACATAGACCGGAGCCGGCCGGCCCTGCACCGACGGTGCCAGCGCATGCGACTCCACCGAGGCGCGAAGAGTCTCGATATCGATACCGTTTTCCGCATCAACGCCATAGTCGTTGGATACCTGTGTGGTGCGCTCTTCGGCGGACAAGATGCCCAGTTGCTCACGCTTGTCCTTGGGCAAGTAATCCAGCGCGAGCCGGCGGAACAAGTAGTCCACCACGCTGGTCGCCATCCGCACGTCTGGGTCATCGGTCATCCCAGCCGGCTCGAAACGCATATTCACAAATTTTGAGACGTAGGTCTCCAGCGGAACTCCGTATTGCAACGCTATCGAGATCGCAATGGAGAAGGCATCCATCACACCGGCCAGGGTGGAGCCCTGTTTGGACATCTTCACAAACAGTTCGCCGAGACCGTCGTCTGGATACGACCCTGCCGTCAGGTAGCCTTCGGCGCCACCCACGGTGAAGGACACCGTCTCACTGGGCCGCTTCTTGGGCAGCCGCTTGCGCACCGGCCTGGCCTCGACCACTGCCTTGTCCGTAACGGTCGCGCCGGACTTACCGGTTGACAGCGGCTGACCCACCTTGCAGTTGTCCCGATAGATGGCCAGCGCCTTGAGCCCCATCTTCCACGATTGAAGGTAGATTTCCTCGACGTCGGCGACGCTGGCCGTCTCGGGCATGTTAACGGTCTTGCTGATGGCTCCTGAAATGAACGGTTGAGCAGCCGCCATCATCCGCACATGGCCCATCGGAGAAATGGCCCGTTCGCCCATCGCGCAGTCGAAGACCTCATAATGTTCGGGCCGCAAGCCAGGGGCGTCGATCACATGGCCGTGCTCGGAGATGTATTCGATGATCGCCTCGGTCTGCTCCTGCTGGTAACCCAAAGCGGTAAGCGCCTTGGGCACCGTCTGATTCACGATCTGCATGGACCCCCCACCGACCAGCTTCTTGAACTTGACGAGCGAGAAATCCGGCTCGATACCAGTCGTATCGCAGTCCATCATGAACCCAATAGTCCCCGTCGGCGCCAAGACACTGGCCTGAGCATTGCGCCAACCATTTTGTTCGCCGATCCGGATACCGTCCTGCCACGCCTTGGTAGCAGCCTTCTGAACGGCGCGGTCATTGTGATCGTAAGTGCGGATGAGATCGTTGGCAGCGGCGTGCTTGCGCATGATCCGCTGGTGCGCTTCGGCGTTGCGTGCGTAACCTTCATAGGGTCCGACCACACCGGCGAGTTCCGCAGATCGCCGGTACGCGGTACCAGTCATCAACGAGGTGATCGCGGCCGCCAGAGCACGTCCGCCATCGGAGTCGTAGGCGTGACCGGTGGCCATCAGCAGCGCCCCAAGGTTGGCGTAACCGATGCCGAGCTGCCTGAAAGCCCTCGTGGTCGCCCCGATCGTTTCGGTCGGGAAGTCCGCGAAGCAGATCGAGATGTCCATCGCGGTAATGACGAGTTCCACCGTCTTGGCGAACAGCTCGGCGTCGAACGTGAGGTCCTCGCGAAGGAACTTCATCAGGTTGATCGAGGCAAGATTACAACTCGAGTTATCGAGGTGCAGGTATTCACTACAGGGATTGGACGCGGTGATGCGGCCGGATTCCGGACAGGTGTGCCAATCATTGATCGTGTCATCGTACTGTATGCCGGGATCAGCGCACTCCCATGCCGCTTGGGTGATATCGCGAAACAATTCCTTCGCTCGCGCCGTCTCGATAACTTCGCCAGTCGTCCGCGCCCGCAGCCCGAATTCGCTATCGGTCTCCACCGCCCGCATGAACTCGTCAGAGACACGAACCGAGTTGTTCGCGTTTTGGTACTGGACGGAGGTGATGTCCTTACCACCGAGATCCATATCGAAGCCGGCATCACGGAGTACCCGGATCTTGCGTTCCTCGGAAGCCTTGGTCTGCACGAACTCAGCGATATCGGGGTGATCGACGTCGAGCACCACCATCTTGGCAGCCCGACGGGTTGCTCCACCGGATTTGATGGTACCCGCGGAGGCGTCCGCACCGCGCATGAAGCTCACGGGACCGGACGCGGTACCGCCCGAGGAGAGCAGTTCTTTCGACGAGCGGATACGAGAAAGGTTGAGTCCGGCCCCAGAGCCGCCCTTGAAGATCAGTCCCTCTTCGCGGTACCAGTTAAGAATCGAATCCATGGTGTCGTCGACAGAAAGGATGAAACACGCCGAGACTTGCTGCGGCGAGCTAGTGCCGACGTTGAACCAGACTGGTGAGTTGAAGCTGAACACCTGGTGCAGCAGCATCCAGGTCAATTCTTGCGAAAAGATGTCCTTATCAGTGTCGGTGGCGAAGTATCCGTGCTGCACGCCGGCGGCAGTATAGGTGGTCACCACTCGATCGATCAGCTGGCGCAGGCTCGACTCTCGCCGTTCGCTGCCCACTGCACCACGAAAGTATTTGCTGGTCACGATGTTGACCGCGTTGACCGACCAGAAATCGGGAAATTCCACGCCGCGCTGTTCGAAGTTGACCGTGCCGTCGCGCCAGTTGGTCATCACCACGTCCCGGCGCTGCCACGTCACCTGCTCATAGGGATGACAGTGTTCGGTGGTGTAGACCCGCTCGATCCGCAGCGCTCGCTTAAGCTGGGTGGCGCGCCACGATCCAGCGGCTTCTCCCATGGCGCCAGCCGGAGTGCCGACGGTTTCGGTCATCCCTCATCCCTCTCTATCGTGTGCACGCTTCCGGATCAGGTTGCCGTCCGGCGCGGTCGGATGCTTCGTCGTGCGTTGGCAAGCCGGTACTGGGCCGATCCACGTCGGTCAGGTCATGTCAGGCCCGCCCTCGCATCGTTGCGGCCGGCGGCCCGGGAGCTCGCGTAGATCGCGGATCTCCTTCTCGAAGTCCTCGATCGAGGAGAACGACCGGTACACACTGGCGAAGCGCAGATACGCCACCTCGTCGAGGTCGCGCAGTGGGCCCAAGATGGCCATTCCGACTTCCTGGCTGGGTACCTCGGCGCTGCCCATAGAGCGAATCGTTTCTTCAACCCGGTGGGCAAGCTGTTGGAGCGCGGCCTCGTCAACCGGGCGCCCCTGGCATGCCCGGCGCACTCCGCGCACGACCTTGTCCCGGCTGAACGGCTCGGTGACCCCCGAGCGTTTCACTACGGCGAGTACGAGTTCTTCCACCGTGGTGAATCGACGTCCGCACTCCGGGCATGAACGCCGCCGACGGATCGCCTGCCGGTCCACCACGTCGCGCGAATCGACGACTCGCGAGTCCGCATGGCGGCAAAACGGGCAGCGCATGTTCCTCCCTCCTGGTCATACCGCCGAGGCGACTCCCCGACCCCCTGGCGCATGCCCAACTTGTGGGCGAACAACATCCGTGTAACTACTATATGTTGTGGTAGTCGACTATGTCGAGCCGCCACGGCGAGCAACCGAGGGCTGACGCCGCCCGACGACCCTACGGCCGGTTCAGCTACTCGCCACAGCCCACCCCACCGTTGGGCGCCGAGCCCGCTACCGGCCGTCGGGCACCTGCAACTGCTGATCAGGCACCACCTCGGTGGTACGGAGACCGTTGAGCTGCCGTATCCGCTCCACCACTGCCCGGGGATCAGATCGGGGCGCCACCCGGGCTGCCACATCCCAGACCGTTTCGCCCGCCCCTACCCTGACCACCGCTGTGCGTTGGGGGATTGTCGGAGCTGCGTTCTGGCCCAGCCAGCCCAGACCGGCGACCACCGTCAGCGTCACCATGACGGTC
>DATFDO010000357.1:0-9903 GCA_035252045.1 Pseudonocardiaceae bacterium | reverse complement strand
GTGTAGGACGCGACTGCTGGCCCCAGCAGCGCCGACCCGGCGGTCGCGGCCATGCCGATTTTCGGTGCCTTGCCGAACACCGAACTCGCCGCGGCGATCCCGGCCAGCGGGACGTAGCCGGCGAGCAGCCAGGATCCGACGCTCATCGGCGAGGTCACCTTGAATACCCGCAGCATGTGCAAGAACCGCGACGGCTTGCCCAGGTCGTGGACCAGCCCGACCAGCGAGAGCACGCCGGCTCCGAACGCACCCGCCTTGCTCACCCGGTCCAGCGCCGGGCGCCCGGTGGCCTGAGCACCCGCGCCGAGCAGCGACGCCGCACCGGCCAGCCCGCCGAGGAACAGATAGCCGGGGATATCCGGCGAGGACCACACCGGCTTATTGATCACCGGCATGCCGTAGTAGGAGGTGAACTCCGCCGCCGGCACGGTCGGGGCCCCGTCGCGCTGCCCGTTGCGTTTGCCGTCCCGGCGCCTGCTCCGCTTGCCGGTGGTGACGCCGGTCAGCGCGTCCCGATCCGGCCGCACACCTTGCAGCCCGTTCGTGGTGACGTCCGAGGAACTGCCAGTACTGGGTGACGAGACGTCGGTGCGCTCGCTCATCAGATCCGCCTTCCCGCGGCGAAGGCCGCCAGCGCGCCGCCGACCAGCGTCACCGCTGCGGCAGCCACGTGCTTCCACATCGAGGGCAGGTCCCGGGTGGTCACCACCGGATCCGGTGGCAGGCCGTAGACCTCGGGCTCGTCGAGCAGCAGGAAAAATGCGCCGTCGCCGCCCACACCGTCGTCCGGATCCCGCCCGTACAGCCGAGCATCGCTCACTCCGGCGTCATGCAGCCGCGCCAGCCGCGCGTCAGCCCGCTCCCGTAGCTCATCCAGCGGCCCGAACTGGATGGAGTTCGTCGGGCAGCTCTTCGCGCAGGCCGGCTCCTGGCCCACGCTGAGCCGGTCGTAGCACAACGTGCACTTCCACGCCCGGCCATCGCCTTTACGCTGGTCGATGACCCCATATGGGCAGGCCGGGATGCAGTAGCCGCAGCCGTTGCAGATGTCCTCCTGGACCACCACCGTGCCGAATTCGGTGCGGAACAGCGATCCGGTGGGGCACACGTCCAGGCAGGCCGCATGCGTGCAGTGCTTGCAGACATCGCTCGCCATCAGCCACCGGAAGTCGGTGTCCCCATCGTGAGGCACACCGGGGTCCTGCGCGGCGATGGGTTTGCGCTGCTCGATGAACGCGACGTGCCGCCAGGTACTGGCGCCGAGACCCTGACTGTTGTCCATCGACATGCCAGTGAAGACCAGCCCGTCTTCGGGGATGGCGTTCCACTCCTTGCACGCCACCTCGCAGGCCTTGCAGCCGATGCACACGCTGGTATCGGTGAAAAATCCCATCCGCGGCGGGTGATCGGAGTAGCCGCCCTGGGTGGCGGGGTCGGTGTTCACGTCGGGCCGTCGCCCGATTTCGACGTCTACCGGGGCCATCTCATACCTCCGTCCCGGTCTGCTCAGTGATGCCCGCCCGGCGCTGGTACTGCTCGACCAGCGCGTCGCGGGCCCGCCCGCGCGGCCGCCGGCCAGGCTGTATGTCGCAGGCCAGCACCTTCACTTCCTGGATGTGCACGTTGGGATCCAGCGACAGGTGCGTCAGCTCGTTGGCCGGATCCCCGGTGGCCAGGCCGCTGTGGCCCCAGTGGTAGGGCAGCCCGACGTGATGGATCCGCTTGCCTTGCACGGTCAACGGCGTGATCCGCTCGGTGACCATGACCCGTGCCTCGATCGCCGCCCGTGCGGTGATGATCGTCGCCCAGCCGGCATGCTCGAGGCCCCGCTCGGCGGCCAGTTCCGGGGACACCTCACAGAAGAACTCCGGCGCGAGCTCGGCGAGATAGGGCTGGAACCGGGTCATGCCGCCCGCGGTGTGATGCTCGGCGATCCGGTAGGTGCTGCACACGTACGGGAACACGTCGGCGCCCGGCTCGGCCCCGCTGGGCTCGAACCGGTCGTTGGGATGCACCATGGCGGTGATCTGCCGGACCGGGTTGCGCTGCTGGCGATACAGCAGGTTGGTCACTGGCGATTCCTGCGGCTCGTAGTGCGCCGGCAACGGCCCGTCGGTCAACCCCGCTGGGACGAACAGCCAGGATTTCCCGTCGGCCTGCATGACGAACGGGTCCACCCCGGACAGCGCCTCCGCTCCGGTGGCGCCGGTCGGCGGCCGGTAGTGCGGCGACTTGGCGGCACTGAAGTCGGGGGTGTCGTGACCAGTCCACTTCGCCTTGTCCGCGTCCCACCAGACCAGCGCCTTGCGCTCGCTCCACGGCTTGCCGTCCGGGTCGGCCGAAGCCCGGTTGTAGAGGATGCGGCGGTTGGCCGGCCAGGCCCAACCCCATTCCTTCGCGACCCAGTCCTGCAGCATGGCCGGCTTGCGCCGGGCCGCCTGGTTGACCCCGTTGGTGTAGACCCCGCAGTAGATCCAGCAGCCACACGCCGTCGAGCCGTCGTCGTTGAGCTGCTCGTAGGACGTCAGCGGCGCACCTTCGGAGTCCCAGCCGTTGATCTCGGCGAGAACTGCCTCGGCCTCGGGTTCGGCGATCGAGGCTTTCGTGGGGTAATCCCACGTGAGATCGAGGATCGGCCGATCCATCTCATCGGTGCTCGACGCGAGCTTTTCCCGAATGATCCTACCGAGGTGGAAGGTGAACCACAGGTCGCTGCGCGCGTCACCGCCGGGCTCGACGGCCTGGTGGTGCCACTGCAGCATCCGCTGGGTGTTGGTGAAGCTGCCGTCCTTCTCGGTGTGCGCCGCCGCCGGCAGGAAGAACACCTCGGTGCCGATGTCCTCCGGCTTCAACTCCCCCGATTCGATTTCCGGGCCGTCCTTCCACCAGGTGGCGCTCTCGATCAGGGAGAAGTCCCGGACCACCAGCCATTCCAGGTTGGCCATGCCCAGGCGCTGCATCTTGGCGTTGGCCGACCCCACTGCGGGGTTCTCGCCCATCAAGAAGTAGCCCTTGCAGTCACCCGCGAGCTGCGCCATCACGGTCTCGTAGGTGGAATGACTGCCGGTGAGCCTGGGCAAGTAGTCGAAGCAGAAGTCGTTGTCCGGTGTCGCGGCCGGACCCCACCAGGACTTGAGCAGGCTCACGGTGTAAGCCCGCATCTCCGCCCAGTAGCCCTTCTTCGGTGACTCCGCCTCGATGAACGCATCGAGATCCTCGTTGGAGTGCGCGTGCGGCATTGGAATGTAGCCCGGCAGCAGGTTGAACAGGGTGGGGATGTCCGTACTGCCCTGGATCGATGCGTGCCCCCGCAACGCCATGATCCCGCCGCCGGGCCGCCCTATGTTGCCCAGCAGCTGCTGGAGCACCGCCGCGGTGCGGATGTATTGCACGCCGACGGTGTGCTGGGTCCAGCCAACGGAATAGACGAATGCGCTGGTGCGCTCCCGCCCGGAGTTGTCCGCGAGCAACTCGCAGATTTGCCGGAAGGTGTCGACCGGTACCCCGCAGATATCGGAGACCATCTCCGGCGTGTAGCGCGCGTAGTGCCGTTTGAGCACTTGGAAGACGCACCGCGGATGCTGCAGTGTCGGGTCAACCTGCGGGGTGCCGGTGATCGCCACCCCACCCGAGCCGTGCGCCTCGCCCCGGCCGGACTGGCGCAGATGGCGGCTACCGGGTTTCCCGTTCTTGCCGCCGGCCTTGTCCTGATACTCCAGGTCTCGGTGACCCGAGGCGGCCTGGACCTCCATGCCCTCGTACTGCCAGGTGTGGAAGTCGTAGGTGCGCTCGTCGACGTCGAGCCCGGAGAACACCCCCTCCAGGTCCTCGGTATCGCGGTACTCCTCGGTGAGGATCGTGCCGGCATTGGTGTAGGCGACCACGTACTCGCGGAAGTACTTGTCGTGTGACAAGACGTAGTTGATGATCCCGCCGAGGAAGGCGATGTCGGTGCCGGCGCGCAGCGGGACATGGATATCGGCCAGCGCGCTGGTCCGGGTGAAGCGGGGATCGACGTGGATGATCTTCGCGCCGCGTGCCTTCGCCTCCATCACCCACTGAAATCCCACCGGGTGGCATTCGGCCATGTTCGAGCCTTCGAGCACGATGCAGTCGGAGTTCTGCAGGTCCTGCTGGAACGTGGTGGCGCCGCCGCGCCCGAAGCTGGTCCCCAGACTGGGGACGGTGGCGGAGTGTCAAATACGGGCCTGATTCTCGATCTGCACCGCTCCCAGCGCGGTGAACAGCTTCTTGATCAGGTAGTTCTCCTCGTTATCCAGAGTGGCCCCGCCCAGACTGGCGAAGCCCATGGTGCGGCGGGTGCGCTTGCCGTCGACCTCCCACTGCCAGTACTGGCGTCGCGTCTTGATCACCCGATCGGCGATCATGTCCATGGCTTGGTCCAGGGGTAGCTGCTCCCAGTCCGTACCGCCCGGGCGCCGGTAGAGCACCTGGTACTGGCGGGCCGAGCCGGTGGTCAGCTGCAACGTCGAGGAGCCCCGTGGGCACAGCCGGCCGCGGCTGACCGGGGAGTCCGGGTCACCTTCGACGTGCACCACCTTGTCGTCCTTGACGTAGACGTTCTGGCCGCAGCCGACCGCGCAGAACGGGCACACCGACTTGACCACCTTGTCCGCGGTCGCGGTCCGGGGTTGCAGGTGGGCGCTGTGCTTGCTCTTGGCCGCAACACCGCGGCCCAGCGGGTCACCGCCGGTCAGCTGCCGGACAACCGGCCATCCCTCAATCCAGCTCTGCACCCCCACCCGCTGCCTCCTCCTCGCAGATCACCCATCCCCAATTACCCCGAATATGTCTCCATGCAGGTCCGTCATTGGGGTTTGTTCGACTTGCCGCGCCGCTTGGCCGGACGATCACCCACCGCGTCGCGGACCTTGTCCACGGCAGCGGCGGCAAGGCCGGCGGTCTTCAGCACGTCGGGGCTCGCCGGGGTATGGGGGTGGGGCCGGGTCGGGGCGAGCTTCTTGGCCGCGAGCAACTCCTTGCCCAACTCGCGACGCGCCTCGTCCGGCATCACTGACTTGAGCACCAGGAACAGTTTCTCCTCGTAAGCGACGTGCTTGCGCAGTAGCAGCACGAGTTGGTCCACCAGCTCGTCGAACTCGTCGGTGTCGGGTTCGAGCTCACCCAGCGCGGTGAGCGTGTCCTTGCCCTGCTGCTCCTGCTCGATGGCCTCATCGGCCCAGCGGTCACCGTCAGGCAGCGCCTCGCGCACCGCCGGCCAGAAGTACTGCTCCTCGACCGCTTCGTGCTCGGACAGCTTCACCGTGATCATGTCGACGATGGATTTGCGCTGCGACACCTGCGCGGTGCTGCCGCCGGTGGTGTGGCTGGGCAGTGCCTCGAGCTGTTCCTGCAGTGCCTTGACCTGGTTGTGGTCGCGGGTGAGCACCACCAGCGCGTCGTGGTCACCGTCCGGGTCGGCGATCTCGCCGGGTTCGGCATCGCGCTGCTGCGCCGCCGCCTGCATCTGCGCGTCAGCGGCCACCCGAGCCTTGATCCAGTTGAGTACGGCTTGCTTGGTCGTCGGGTTCTCGGCACCCAGGCCGAGCAGGTGCTGGGCGGTGGGCAGCACACCGGGGCGCTGGCGCTCGGCGTCGGTGTAGGTATCGCCGCCGTCAGCCGGCATTCCGGTACCGATGAGGTAAACCTGTCCTGGTGGCACGCCGAGCCGGCGGGCGATCTCTGGATAGTCGTGTCCCTGCTCCAGTAGCTGTCGTACCTGGTCTCTAGTCGGCACCAACTACCTCCTGCAGACGCGAGGGGATCACGGCTGGCATACCCGCCTCCGGAGACCCAAAACCTGACGCCCGCGGTCCGGAAACCCCGTAGGTCTCGATGTCGAGGATTGTTTATTTCTGGGCAGTGGGGAAATCCCGGTGCGGAAGGCGCCGGACAGCGGAAGGGGACGGCATGTCGCCTGTGCAGTATCAGCAGGCGGCGATCGACTCGCACGAGGGACTGCGAGAGCAGGATGCAACCCGAATCGTGCTACGGCCGATCGCCTCGCCGCTGCCCTTGGCGTTTCTCGGTCTGGTCGTCGGCAGCCTGCTGATCTCCGCGCTGCAGTTGCACTGGGTGCCCCCCGCCCAGCGCCATGAGCTGGCCATCGGAGTGCTGGCGTTCACCGTTCCGGTCCAGCTCATCGCGTGCCTTTACGGCTTCCTGTGCCGCGACGTAGTTGCCAGCACGGGAGTGGGAGTGCTCGGCGGGACGTGGGCGACGCTCGGAGTGAGCTTGCTGACCTCACCGTCCAGTACAACGGACCCCGGACTCGGGATCTTGCTCGTGGTAGCGGCGGGCGCGCTGCTGATCCCGGCAACGGCTGCGATGACAAGCAAGGTGGTAGCCGCGCTCGTGCTCGTCCTGGCCGCCACGCGGTTCGCCATCAGCGGCGGTTACGAACTGACCGGGGCCCAGGTGTGGCAATACGCCTCCGGAGTATGCGGGATCGTGGTCGCCGGCGTCGCTGCGTACGCAGCGCTGGCCGCCGAGGTGGACAGTGCCACCCGGCGCAGCCTGTTGCCGATGCTGCGTCCCCCGCACGGGCAGCGGGCGGTATCGGGACGGCTGCCCGACCAGGTGCGGACTCTCGGGCGGGAAGCCGGGGTTCGCGAGCAGCTCTGACCGCGTGTCACCCAGCAGGAAGAGCGACGAGCGCGTCGACTACCTCGATGAGGTCATCACCGATCACATCGGGCGGAGCGAATATCGGGGCGTACCGGCCCTCCAAGCGGCTGACCCATCCCGTCACCAACCCGGCCTCGTGGGCCCCATGGGTATCCCAGCCATGCACGGCGACGAGCGCGACCTGCCCGGCTTCGACCTGGCAGGTGGTGGCCGCGTGACGGTAGATCTCCGGCGCAGGCTTCCACCGCTGGATGTCACCAACCGATAGGACACGCCGTACGTAACCTTCGACCCCGGCCCGCTTCAGCAGTGTCCGAGTGGTATCCGCGGAACCGTTGGTGAGGGTGACGACATCGATCCCCGCTTTGACGGCGCGGCGCATCGCCGGTTTGACATCGGGATACGGGTCCAGCTCGGCGAAGCCGGCCACGATTTCCTGCACCGTGTCATCGGGCACGGCGTGGCCGGTGGCCGAGGCCAAAGCACCGGCCGCAATGTCGGCGAACGGCCGGAAACCGCCGCTGGCGCACAGTGCGAAGGCATCCCGCAACAACCGGGCGAACCACAGTTCCAACACGTGACCGGGCTGACCGGCGTCAATGAGGCGGTGCCGGAGCGGTTCCAGCGAGAACAGGGTCTCCACGACGTCGAACGCGATAACCAGTGGCCGCCGAACCATGCCGTGCTCCTCCCCGCGGCGGGGTTGCCGACCGAGGTGTCGACCGGGGTGAGCTCGGGTACCCAGCGGGCGCCGCCGGCCAACATCCGAACGGCAGCGACGCAGTGAGGGGTGCAACAGGGTGAGCCAGCAGACTGGATTGGGTGAAGAGCTGCACGCGCAGGCTCAGGAGTACCGGCAGGGCAACCCGCGACCGCTGGGTGGCTACGTGCTGGTCATGACCATCTTCGCGACCGTGGTCGCGCTGACCGGCGTGATTGCGGCATGGAGCGGGCGGGGGCTACCGCGCCGGATCGCGCCATATGACCTGGCTCTGATCACCGCAGGGACTCACAAACTATCCCGGACGATCAGCAAAGATGCCGTGACCAGCCCACTTCGCGCTCCGTTCACCCGTTACCGGGGCACCGGCGGTCCCGCCGAGGTGATGGAAGACACCCGCGACACGGGCACCGTGCGCCATGCCATCGGTGAACTGCTCAGCTGCCCGTTCTGCCTGGATATGTGGATCGCTACCGGCCTGGTCATCGGATTGTTGTTCGCCCCGCGGTTCACCCGGGTGGTTGCGGCCACCTTCACCGCGCTCGCCGGCGCAGACTTCCTTCAGCTGATCTACGCTCGCGCTCAGCAAGCCGTGCAGGGCTGAGCAGCCGGGCGGGGAACGACAGCGCCAAAGCCAGCGTGCCCGGGGACGGGCTGTGGCGCGTCTTGAGCATGCTGGCCGCAGCTGTGACCAGCAGCACGGCAACAATCACGGCCAACGACAGCTCGATTCCGACCGTCGGCACCGAGTCCAGGGGCTGGCCGCCGTTGAGGAACGGCAGTGAATTGTCGTTGAGCGCGTCGAGCACCAGTTTGACGCCGATGAACCCCAGGATCAGGCCGAGCCCGATGGACAGGTAGACCAGCCGGGCCAGCAGCCCGCCGATGAGGAAGTACAGCTGCCGCAAACCCATCAGCGCAAAAGCGTTCGCAGTGAACACGAGGAACGGTTCCTGGGTGAGCCCGAAGATTGCCGGGATGGAGTCCAGCGCGAAGACTAGGTCGACGGATCCGATCGCGATCATCACCACGATCATGGGAGTGAACCACCGCTTGCCGTCCCGGACGACGGTGAGGCGGGATCCCTCGTAGTCGCCGGTTACCGGGATCAGCCTTCGCAACGCGCCGAGCACGGCATTCTCCTCGAATGTCGCATCGTGGTTGCGTTGCCGGATCTGGCGCCATCCGAGGTAGATCAGCAGCGCCCCGAACAGGTAAAACACCCAGCTGAAGTGCGCTATCAGCGTTGCCCCTGCGGCGATGAATATCCCGCGCATGGCCAGCGCCAGCACGATGCCGATCAGCAGTACCCGGTGTTGCTGGATGGTGGGCACCCGGAAAGCCGTCATGATGATGACGAAGACGAAAAGGTTGTCCACCGACAGCGAGTACTCGGTGAGGTATCCGGCGGCGAACTCGACGGCGGACCCGCTACCGGCGTACCACCACACGCCCAGCCCGAACGCCACCGCGCAGGCCAGGTAGAACACCACCCACCGGATCGCCTCTGCGACGCCCACTGCATGTGGCTTGCGATCCACGATGACCAGGTCGAAGGCGAACAGGACACCGAGACCGGCCACCGTGGCTAGCCACACCCACGTGGGCACATCCATCAGAGAACCTCCGGGCAGACGGCATGCGTCGAGCACCGGAGGTCTCTTCCACCGGCAAGCCGGTCGACGGCACCGGGCGCCCATGATGATGCGGGCAAGCCGTGTTGACGACGCCGCCGCGAAGGAATACTCCCCTCCACGTACGGGCTAGTGTCGCGCATCGCCATCGCCGGCAACACCCTGGGGTCGGGTATCCCGGACGCGGGGACAATCCCCTCCGCAACGGTGCGGCAACGCAGCACGGTGACCTACCGTCGGTGGTGTGCCTCGAATGGCCCCGCTGCGCCGGCTGGCCAGGATCCGCCGGAAACCTGCGGTCCTGCTGGCCGCCGCTGCGCTGGTCGTGGGAGCTGCCGTCACGATCAGCACCACGATGGCTCCCGATCCACCGGCGGTGAGCGCCGAAAACCTCACCATCGACGTGCCGGGCGGACCCGGGGTCGCCACTGCCGTGCATCTGGATGCGACGCTGTACCGGCCTGCGGTCACCCCGGCGCCGGCCGTGCTGGTAGCCCACGGCTTCGGCGGCTCGAAGGAGTCGGTCAGCGCGGAGGCCACCGCGTTGGCGCGCCGCGGCTTCGTCGTACTCGCCTGGACTGCCCGCGGATTCGGCGCGAGCACCGGGCAGATCGGGCTCGACTCCCCCGACTACGAGGTAGCCGACGCCCGGGCTCTCGTGGACTGGCTGGCCAAGCGGCCCGATGTGGTGCGCGACGCTCCCGGTGATCCGCGGGTCGGCGTCACCGGGGCGTCCTACGGCGGTGCCCTGGCACTGCTGCTGGCTGGGATCGACCGGCGGGTGGATGCGCTCGCACCGGAGATCACCTGGAATGACCTGGCGCAGGCACTGTTCCCGAACGCTGCCGGCCATGGACCCATCCCCGGCGATTCCCCGGCCGCCGGCGCGTTCGCGCCGAA
>DATFDO010000356.1:0-5925 GCA_035252045.1 Pseudonocardiaceae bacterium | reverse complement strand
CACTGCCAGCGCTGCGCCCACACCCTGCACCACCCGGGTGATCACCAAAACCACGGTGCTCGGTGCCGCCCCGCAGCCCACCGACGCCGCCACGAAAACGCCCAACCCGAGCTGGAAGACCCGCCGGGCCCCCAGCCGGTCGGCAAGCGCCCCGCCGGACAGCAGCAGCGCCGCGAGCATGAGCAGGTAGCTGTCCACCACCCACTGCAGCCCGCTGACCGAAGCCCGCAGGTCGGCGCGCAGCGCGGGCAGGGCCACGTTCACGATGGTGGTGTCCAGGATGACCATGAAGTAGCCCAGGCCGATCGCGATCAACGCCGGTGACAGCACCCTGGTGCCGGGCGGCGTCGCCGCCCGGCTCGTCGATGCGCTCATCGTCCCAGTGTGGTGACGAGTCAGTTCGGCGCCAGACGAAATCTGCCAGACGAAATCTGCCAGACGAAATGTGCCAGACGAAATGTGCCAGCCGGCACTGC
The DNA here is from genome assembly GCA_035252045.1 of Pseudonocardiaceae bacterium. Taxonomy (GTDB): domain Bacteria; phylum Actinomycetota; class Actinomycetes; order Mycobacteriales; family Pseudonocardiaceae. The sequence continues at coordinate 5,449 of DATFDO010000356.1, read as the reverse complement.
TCGGCCGGTGGGCTTGCCGGCGCGAAGTTGCTTACCGTGCGCGTGCGGTTGCTGCCCGTTGTCGATCAGGCCGGATCGAAACTAGTGGCGCGGGACAGCGGCTCCCATGCAGTCACCTCGTCGCCGACCGCAGCAAGGTGAGCACGGATCGCGTCGACGGCATCGCCGCCCAGGGCCAGGCGCAGCGGCGGCTGGTCGGCGGCCAGCGCGGCGAGGATAGCGGCGGCTGCCTTGGCGGGGTCTCCGGGCTGCGTTCCGTCGCCGCGGCTCACGTACTGCCGGGTCGGTCCTACCGTTGCGGTGTATTCCGGCATCTCGGCGGACAGGTAGGCCGATCCAGCGGCGAACAGGCCGGTGCGGAAGGCGCCCGGCTCCACGATCAAGAACCGGACGCCGAAGTCGATTTCCTGGTTCAGCGTCTCCGTCAGCCCCTCGAGCGCGAACTTGGTCGCGCAGTAAGTACCGAATCCAGGTGCGGTGATCTGACCACCGACGCTGGACATCTGTACCACGGCCCCGCCACCCTGGCGGCGCATGTGCGGCAGCACCGCCCGGGTAAGCGCGGCCGGTCCGAAGAAGTGCAGTTCGAACAGGTGGCGCAGCTCCTGGTCGGTCGTCTCCTCCAGGGCACCGACCTGAGTGCGGCCGGCATTGTTGACCAGCACGTCGATCCGACCATGCCGGCTGACCACGCCGTCGATGACCTGCGTGGCGTCCATGTCCGTCACGTCGAGCGCGATGGCCCGGGCCCGATCAGGATAGGCGGCGACCAGGTTGTCCAGAGCCTGCCGGCGCCGGGCGGTGGCTATCACGATATCGCCGCCATCGAGCGCCGCGGTCGCGATGGCGCGCCCGAACCCGCTACTGGCGCCAGTGATCAGCCAGACCCGCGGCTCGCTCGGGGTCCCGGCGTTCTGGTGAGTCATCGCTGCCTGCTGATGGCCATGAGCCTCACGCCTACACCAGCGCCGGTTGGCTGCGCAAACGCGGCGGCGCGACATCTGTTGGTCGCCGAATCGTTCCAGTTCGCCCGAATATCGGCGCCACGGTGCGAAGATATGTCGGGTGACCACCACAGATGTTGATCGCTGCGAGCCATGATGTCTTCCCTCTACGAGCTGCACAGGCACGGCGCGTTGGAGTCACCGGTGCTCCTGCTGGCGACGGAGAGCTGGACCGACGCCGGTCTCGGTGCGCAAGCCGCCATCGCCCAGATTCTCGAGACGATACCGACGGAGGTGCTGGCCACATTTAATGCGGACGAGCTGATCGATTTCCGATCCCGCCGTCCCATCGTGCGGATCGCCGACGGCGTCGTCGATGGTCTGAGTTGGCCCGAAATCCAGTTACGGGCCGGCCGGGACGGCGCAGGACGGAGTCTTCTGGTCCTGGTAGGACCCGAGCCTGACATGGCCTGGCATGCCTTCGTGCGAGCGGTCGTGGACCTCGCCACCAAACTCGAGGTGCGGCTGGTCACCGGTCTCGGCGCTTACGCCGCTCCGGTGCCCCATACCCGCCCGGTCCGGCTGATGGCCATCGCCACCAGACCTGAACTGGCCGCCCAGGTGGGCGTCGTGCCCGGTACCGCCGAGATGCCGGCGGGAATCCAGACTGCGCTGCAGGAAGGTTTCGCCGCCGCGGGCGTGCCTGCGATCGGTGTGTGGGCGCGGGTGCCGCACTACCTGGCAGCAACCCCATACCCGGCGGCAGCCGCCGCCCTTGTCGATGTGCTGGCCTCCGTGGCGGGTCTGAAACTCGATGCGGAGCCGCTGCATGCCGCGGCCGCCAGCATCGTGGACCAGATCGACGAGATCGTCGCCAACAACGAGGAGTACCGGGTGCTGGTGAGCCGTCTCGAAGCCGCATTCGATGACGAGCTGACCCCACCTTCGGGACTTCCCTCCGGCGACGAACTCGCCGCCGAACTCGAGCGCTTCCTGCGCGGCGAGCAGGAGGGTCAGTAGGTCGCGAAGAAGAAGGGCACGAAATCATCGGCGAACCACATCGAGTTGAGCTGATAGCAGAGGATCGCCCAGCGGATGCGGCGACTGCCGGAGGAAGCGAGCGGTCGACTTGAAGAGATGGCGCACATTAGTTCTCGAACACTGGGTACAAGTCTGACGAAAGACACGGTCAGAAAATATGTGCCCGTGGAGCAAGCGACCGGCAAGGCGCATGTCACCCATGTGGAGATGGTGGACTATCCCGACGGGACACATGGTTGCTACACCGAATTCGATGACGGTAGCGCAGTGTGTGAGCCCTGCTGAACGTCCGCTCTTGTCTGGCCTGGACCCGACTTGCTAGTATCGAACGTATGTTCGATACGGTGGGTCTCGCGACCCCACTCCCGCTCTGATCTGGCGAACGATGGGCTGGAACAACCCCCCGGTGCGGTGGGCGGACTTGGAGCGTGCGCTATCTGGGCGTGCCCGATCAGACCACCGCGATGGGGGACATCCCGGCGATGGTGGGGACAGCCCGGCCTGGGCCCGCCACCGGGATCGCTACGAGCCACCGCCGGGGCTGACGACAGCCGGGTTCGCGCAGACCCAGCACCGCATTCCCTATGCCGAGCTGCACTGCCACTCCAACTTCAGCTTCCTCGACGGCGCCAGCCACCCTGAGGAACTGGTCGAGGAAGCGGCCCGGTTGGGCCTGGACGCGATCGCGCTCACTGATAACGACGGGATGTACGGGGTGGTGCGCTTCGCCGAGGCAGCCCGGGAACTGGATGTCAGGACCGTCTTCGGAGCGGAGCTGTCTCTGTGTCTCACCGCTCCCCAGAGCGGCGCGCCCGATCCGGAGGGTGAGCACCTGCTCGTGCTGGCCCGCGATCCCGAGGGTTACCGCAGATTGTCCCGGGTGGTCAGTGACGCCCAGATCGCTGGAAAGCAGAAGGGTAAGCCGGTCTATGACCTCGACGCGGTAGCAGCTGCCGCGGGTGGGCATTGGGTGGTGCTCACTGGTTGCCGCAAGGCAGCGGTACGCCGGGCACTGGAACGCGACGGTCCGGCTGCGGCGGTTGCGCAGCTACGCCGGCTGATCGAGCTGTTCGGTGGTGATCACGTCGTCGTCGAGCTCACCGCCAACGGCCTGCCCGATGACACCGAACGAAACGACGCGCTCGCTGCGCTGGCCGCAGCGCACGGGCTGGACACCGTCGCGACCACCGCCGCACATTACGCCACCCCGTCCCGGCACCGGCTGGCCACCGTACTTGCCGCGGTACGGGCACGGCGCAGCCTGGACGAGATGGACGGCTGGCTGCCGGCCGCAGCAACGGCGCACCTGCGATCCGGTGCCGAGATGGCCGAAAAGTTCGACCGCTGGCCTGGTGCGGTCGAGCGGGCCGCCGCGCTGGGTCGGGAATGCTCCTTCGATTTGCACCTGGTGGCGCCGGACCTGCCGCCGTTTGCCGTCCCCACCAGTCACACCGGGGTCAGCCACACCGAGGCCAGCTGGCTGCGCGAGCTCACCTGGCTGGGTGCGGCCACCCGCTACGGCAGCTATGACGAGCGTCCCGGTGCCTTTCACCAAATCGAGCACGAGCTAGCTGTCATCGAGGACAAGAACTTCCCCGGCTACTTCCTCATCGTGCACGACATCGTGGCGTTCTGCCGGCGGGCCGGCATCTTCTGCCAGGGCCGCGGCTCAGCGGCCAATTCCGCGGTCTGCTACGCGCTGGGCATCACCAGTGTCGACGCGATCGCGATGGACCTGCTCTTCGAGCGGTTCCTCGCCCCGGATCGGGACGGCTACCCCGACATCGACTTAGACATCGAGTCCGACCGCCGTGAGGAGGTCATCCAGTACGTCTACCACAAATACGGCCGGGACCGCGCCGCCCAGGTCGCCAACGTGATCACCTACCGGGCCCGTTCCGCGGTACGGGACATCGCCAAGGCGCTGGGCTACTCGCCGGGTACCCAGGACGCCTGGAGCAAGCAGATCGACCGGTGGGGGCCACTGGGCCAGGCCAAAGCAGAGACCGACATCCCCGACCCGGTGCTGGCGCTGGCCGCCGAGCTGGAGGGTTTCCCCCGGCATCTGGGCATCCACTCCGGTGGCATGGTGATCTGCTCCCGCCCGGTGGCCGAGGTGTGCCCGGTGGAGTGGGCGCGGATGGAGAACCGCTCGGTGGTGCAGTGGGATAAAGACGACTGCGCGGCCGTCGGCCTGGTCAAGTTCGACCTGCTGGGGCTCGGGATGCTCTCCGCGCTGCATTACGCGGTCGATCTGGTTGCCCGGCATTACCGGCACCGGGTGCAGCTGTCGGATCTGCAGCCCACCGACCCGGATGTCTACGCGATGCTGGCCCGGGCTGATTCGGTCGGGGTGTTCCAGGTGGAATCCCGCGCACAGATGGCCACCTTGCCCCGGCTCAAACCGCGCTGCTTCTATGACCTGGTGGTCGAGGTGGCACTGATCCGTCCCGGCCCGATCCAGGGTGACTCGGTGCACCCCTACATCCGGCGCCGCAATGGCCAGGAGGCCTGGGACTACGACCACCCGCTGCTGGCCAATGCGCTGCGCAAGACACTGGGTGTGCCGCTGTTCCAGGAGCAGCTGATGCAGATGGCCGTCGACATCGCGGATTTCTCCGCCGCCGAAGCCGACGAGCTGCGCCGAGCGATGGGAGCCAAACGATCCACCAAGCGGATGGAACGCCTCCGAGGGCGGCTCTTTGACGGAATGGCTCGTCATGGGATCGGCAAAGAGCTTGCCGAGAAGGTTTACGCCAAGCTGCTGGCTTTCGCCAATTTCGGCTTCCCGGAAAGCCACTCGATCAGTTTCGCTTCGCTGGTCTACTACAGCGCTTGGTTCAAGCATTACTACCCAGCGGCGTTCTGCGCCGCTCTGCTGCGAGCCCAGCCGATGGGTTTCTACTCCCCGCAATCGCTGATCGCCGACGCCCGCCGGCACGGCGTGACCGTTCGCGGCCCGGACATCAACGCCAGCGAGGTGCACGCCGGGCTGGAACCGGCCGCGGAAGGCGCGCCGGAGCAGGCAGTGCGGCTGGGCTTGGCCATGGTGCGCACCGTGGGCGAGCCGCTGGCCACCCGGCTGGTGGCCGAGCGGGAGACGCACGGTCGTTATCGCAGCATCGTCGATGTCGCGCACCGGGTGGGGCTGAGCAGCGCCCAGGCCGAGGCGCTGGCCACCGGTGGGGTGTTCGACGAGCTGGTCCCGCAACGCCGGCAGGCGCTGTGGTCCGCCGGAGCGGTGGCCGCGCAGCGGCCGGATCGGTTGCCCGGTACCGCGGTGGGGGTCACCGCGCCGGCGACCAGCACCCGCTGACCGTCCTGTTTATCCGGTAGTCCGGCAGCCGGTACCACGCTCAGTGCGGTCAAGTCGGCTCGGAGGAACTCGGTGGGAAAGCTGTCCGGCGACACCCCGGTGGCCCAGACATCGGCGGCAGCGAGTTCCAACGCGCTCATCCCGGGTA
>DATFDO010000355.1:0-2111 GCA_035252045.1 Pseudonocardiaceae bacterium | reverse complement strand
AGCAGGTAACCCGCCAGGACGATCGCTGAAGGGCAGATCCGTAGGACATGAAGTGATGCTCGGCGACCCAGAAGTCGTCGAAGCCGGCTTCCTCGGCGGCCTGCGCTGCCGCCATGGTGGAGTCCAGGACAGTGGTGTGGTCTTGGTCAGGGAATTGGGCGGCAAGCAGGGTTTTCAGTATCGTTTGGGTCAGGAAGCTCGAACGAAGATCTTCGCAACTCGCTACTGGAGATCGATTTCACAACGTGGCGTCCCGGCGGCAGGATCTGGCAGCATGCCGCTGCTGTCGCGACACGTTGTCGCGTTCCTCGCTGCTGTCGCGCGCAGCCCGGCCACGATAGGTGCAGTGGCGCCGAGCTCATCTGCGCTGGCGGCTCGGCTGGCCGCCGTGGTACCCCGTGCCGGTGAGCCGGTCGTGGTCGAACTCGGACCCGGCACCGGGTCGGTCACAACCGCAATCGAGTGCCGGCTCGGTGGCCGTGGGCGCCATGTGGCGGTCGAGATCGACGCGGTACTGGCCGAGTACCTGCGGGTAGAGCATCCGGAAGTCGAAGTACTGGTCGGCGACGCCGTCGAACTGGAGCGGTTGTTCGCCGACCACCACATACCGGCAGTGGATGCGGTGATCAGCGGCCTGCCCTGGTCACTGATCGACCCGGACGCGCAACGAGCGATCATCCACGCCACAGCACGCTGCCTGGCCCCCGGTGGCCGCTTCACCACCTTCGCGTATGTGCACGCCCTCTCGATGGACCGGGCACGGCAGTTCCGGACGTTGCTGGACGAAATTTTCGACGAGGTGCTCACCACGCGCACGGTGTGGTGGAACTTACCTCCGGCGGTGACCTATGTCTGCCGGCGGCCGCGGACAGCGGTCGAGCGGCAGCGCGGCGGCGCAGCATAACGTACGCCGCCGACATCGCGCCCATGGTGAGGGTTGCGATGGCGAGGTAGTCCACATCGCCCCCTGCAGTCCACACCAGGCGACCGCGTGGCTGTACCCCGCGGTACCGAAGGGGGACTGTTCGCGCCATGAGTGCGCCCACCGCCGGCAGTATCCGGCTATCCGACCCGTCCGAGCTGATCGCCGCCGTTCCTCATCTCCTGGGTTTCCACCCGCAGGATTCCGTAGTGCTCCTCGCTCTGCACGGCAGAAGCCTGGGGCTGACGTTGCGGACCGATCTGGTCGGGCCCGACCAGACGCGGCGGCTGGCTGAGCAGCTGTTACTGCCGATCGCCAGAACGCAGCCCACCGGCGTCGCGCTGGTCGTCATAGGGGGCAAAGCGAGTGTCGATGAGGATCTCCCGCACCAAGCGTTGGTGGCTGCCCTGCATGACGTGCTGGCCGGTGCGGGACTTCCCGTAATGCTTGCGGCGTGGACCACCGAGACCAAATGCGGGGCGCCGTGGCGCTGTTATGACGATTCTCTGGGTATTGGCACCGTGACCGATCCGGCGACCAGCCCGTTGGCAGCAGCCGTGGTCGCCTCCGGTGCGGTGACCTTCGGTAGCCGCGAGGAGCTTGCCGAGCTGTTGGCACCCGAGGATGCCGCCGCGTTGTACCGTCGCGCGGCGCTGCTGGACGCAGCCGACGGTGAGCACCCGTTGAGCGCCCGGCTGGTCAAGCAGCGATTCGCGCAGTTGCGACAATTGCACCGGGCAGCGGAGGCAGGAAACCTGGCGTTGAGCGACTCCGTCGTCGCCGAGGTGGCCTCCGCGCTATGCGATCACCGGGTCCGGGACGCGTGCCTGCCATGGTGTTCGGGTTGCGGCGCGGTCGCTGCCGAGCGGCTGTGGTTGGCCCTCGTCCGCGCTACTCCTGCACCAGAGCGAGCTGAACCGGCGGCAATGCTGGCGCTTACCGCCTACCTGCGCGGTGACGGCGCGTTGGCGGGCGTCGCATTGGACGCTGCCCAGCACGCCTGCCCGGAGCACTCTCTGTCTGGATTACTGCGGGCTGCGCTGGACGGAGGGCTGCCGCCGGAGCTACTGCGCGGTGTCGCCAAGGACGCTGCGGAGGCCCTGCGGCCGGCGCGCAAGTCGCGCACCCGACGACGGCGACGCAACCGGTGATGCCCGGTAGCGGCGATCAGCCTGCCTGGCGAGCGAAC
>DATFDO010000354.1:0-10021 GCA_035252045.1 Pseudonocardiaceae bacterium | reverse complement strand
GCGCGGCACTACTGCCCACGTGTCGCGCCCCGTGCTCGGTGTGTCGCGTCCCGCCGGTGGAAGGTCTGGCCGCCGAGCCGCAGACGTGGTACGAGGGCTCGACGATGGTCGCGCGACACCGAAGGCGGCGCGAGTGAGAAGCGAGAGCAGCGAGAGCACCGTGGAGTTCCGTGCCGGGGTCCGGCTGACCCATCTCGACCAGCCCCTGTTCGACGGCGCGGACGCGACCAAGCGTGACTTGGTGGACTACCTCGACGCTGTCCAAGATCACATCCTGCCGGCGCTTCGCGACCGGCCGCTGTCGGTGATCCGGGCGCGGCCCGGCCAGCAACCGTTCATGCAGAAGAACGTGCCGAAGTACACCCCGGACTGGATGGCGACGACCTCGGTGTGGGCCGAGGCGTCGCGACGTGACGTGACCTACGCGCTGTGCAATGACCGGCGGAGTTTGCTGTGGTTCGCCAACCAGCGTGCTGTCGAGTACCACCCGACATTGGTGCCCGCTGGGCAGCGCCACCCGACATATCTGGTGCTCGACTTCGACCCGCCGGCCGACGACGCGTTCCCGCGGGTGGTTCGCGCAGCAATGGTGGCGCGGCAGGCCCTGGCTGACGCCGGGCTGGCGGGTGTGGTCAAGACCAGCGGGAGCAAAGGCCTGCACGTGTTCGTCCCGCTCAACGACCGCGTGACGATCGAGGAGGCGGCCGCGGCGACCAGGGCCCTTGCCGCGCGTGCCGAGCGGCTCGACCCGGACGTTGCGACGACGGCGTTTATCCGCGAGGACCGCGGCGGCAAGGTGTTCGTGGATGCCACCCGCGCCGGTAGCGCGACCGTGGTGGCCGCCTACAGCCCGCGGGCACGCCCTCGGTTACCGGTGTCCTTCCCGGTTGGGTGGGACGAGCTTGACCGTGTTGTCCCAGGTGATTTCACCATCCGCACCGCCGCCGCACTGCTAGCGGATCGCAACCCGTGGCACGAGCGGATGCCCCAGCCGCAGTTGTTGCCCGCGGACCTCATAACGGAGGGCCGTGCCATTCCCATCGCCCGGGTACAGGCTATGCACGAGGGGAAGCGGCGCGCCCGCACCCGCCGGCAGTGACCACACCGGTTCGGACACAGACACGGGATGCAGTCGGCATGCACTAGTCGGCCGCCGGCAGGACGGCCTTGCCGCAGAGGGCCACACAGGTACCGTCGCCACCATCGTCGGGACTCCCGATAGTCACGATGTCCATGCATGCCCGCATCAGCGGGACGCCGCGGCGGCGATTTTCGTCGTCGATCGGGGGACAGCGCCAGCGTCCGTGGTCCCGCACGACGACCACGATTCGGCGCTGTCCGCCCGGTGTCGCCTCTACCGCACCGTGCAGGTCGATCAGCCCGGGTGGTCCCGGGAGGTACGCGTATTCGGTGGCGTTGCTCACGGCCTCACTGACCGCCAGCAGAGCTCAACCGCCGGCCGATCCGCAAGCATCATCGGACGCACCGACGACGGGCTCCTGCACACCCGCACCCTATCCCCACGATCCGCCGGGCGGCCCGTCATTACCGCACACAGACCAAATGCCACCGCTTAGCGACGATCGCCGACTCGGTGGTATCTCTGCGTCGCATCAGTCCTACCGTGCGATGTGTGAGTGCTGGCTTCTCGGTAGACATCATGGATCTACAGGTCACCGACCACGGTCCCGATACACGCGTCGTGACCGTCACCGGTGAGATTGACGTGGTGACCGCGCCGGACCTGGCCGACTGTCTGACCACGCAGCTAGCCGGCAGCCGGGTCGTGGTGGTGGACCTCGATGGGGTGCGATTCCTGGGATCTGCTGGTGTGGCTGTTCTCTTCGAGGTCAACGAACTCGCCACCCGCCAAGGCCGGAACCTGCGGTTGGTCTCGCACTCCCGCACCGCCAACCTGGCCTTGAAGGTCACCGGTCTCGGCACGTGGTTCACCTTCGCCAACAGCGTGCCGGACGCCCTCAGCCACGTCCCCTGACGCCGTCGGCGCTGAAGATACCCATCGACACTGTGCCGGGAGCGGGACTCGAACCCGCACGTCCGTGAGGACAGACGCTTTTGAGGCGCCCGCGTATGCCTATTCCGCCACCCCGGCCAGCAACTACTCAGCGTCAAGCCATCCGAATGCTAGCAGTGCGCCGGCACCGGGCCATGGCAGCGTCATGATCGCCGGACTGCAGCCCCTCCGGTCACCATGCGAGTGTTGGCGAGATCACGGTTCAAGCCGCGAAAAACGGTCCCGTTCGGTCCCCTCCCATGGCTATCGTGCGATCAAGGAGCCCGGACTAGGGACTCAGCCGCGCGGGATGTGAGGTGTCCAGGCGTGAACCAGCAAACCGACACGAGCGTGGTAGCCACCGACACGGAGCGGTCCGAGACCGCGCGCCGGGTGCTGGTCGCCGAGGACGAGGCACTGATCCGGCTGGACCTGATCGAGATGCTCTCCGAGGAGGGCTACGTCGTAGTCGGTGAGGCCGCTGACGGCCAGCAGGCTGTCGAGCAGGCCGAGGCGCTACGCCCTGATCTTGTGATCATGGACGTGAAGATGCCGATGATGGACGGCATCGACGCGGCGTCGATCATCACGGACCGCCGTATCGCTCCGGTGGTGATCCTCACTGCATTCAGCCAGCGTGAGCTGGTGGTACGGGCCCGCGACGCGGGTGCGATGGCCTACCTGGTGAAGCCCTTCGGCCGCCGGGATCTGCTGCCCGCGGTGGAGCTCGCCGTGTCACGCTTTCGCGAGTTGGTGGCGTTGGAGTCGGAGGTGGCGGGCCTGACCGATCGGTTGGAGACCCGCAAAACGGTGGAGCGCGCCAAGGGCCTGCTGATGGCTCGCCACGGGCTCACCGAGCCCGAGGCGTTCCGCTGGATCCAGCGCAGCGCGATGGACCGCCGGACCACGATGAAGGTGGTGGCCCACGCCATCCTGGAAAGCTTGTCCTGAGCATCACATCTTCGTCACGACAAGCGCTCGATCCTGCCTATCGGACACCAGCGGCATTACGGTCTGACGATCACAACGCGGAACGCTGCATCCGGGCGCCCGCATCAGGTGTCTGTTCTGAGGAGAGAGCATGGCCCAGCGCACCGTTGTCCGTGCGGCGGCCCTCGCCGGCGCGCTGTCGATTGCACTGGCGGGCTGTGGTGGGGGGAACACCGCGGCGCAAGGCCCGGCTGGTGGTGGTCCGGCGGCGCCCAAGACGTGTGAACCTGCACAGGCCAAGGCCAGTGGGCAGCCGAGTACGGCCCCGTTGAAGATCGGTACGCTGTTGCCGGAGACGGGTAGCTTGTCGTTTCTGGGCCCGCCGGAGTTCGCCGCGGTGGATGTGGCGATCAAGGAGATCAACGCCTCGGGTGGGGTGCTGGGCCAGCCAGTGGCCAATATCCGGGGTGATTCCGGTGACGATAAGACCGATACCGCCAATCAGACGGTGGATCGGGAACTGGGCCAGGGCGCCCAGGTGATCATCGGCGCGGCCGCGTCCGGGGTGACCAAGCTGGTCATCGACAAGATCACCGGCGCTGGGGTGGTCGAGTTCTCGCCGGCCAACACCTCGGATGAGTTCACCTGCTGGCCGGACAAGGGTCTGTATTTCCGCACCGCGCCACCGGACAAGCTGCAAGCCCAAGCGCTGGCCGCGTTGATGGCCGGCGACGGCGCCCAGCGGATTTCGATTCTGGCCCGCAACGATCCCTACGGCAGCGGGTTGGCCGCCAACACGGTGGACAACCTGCGTCAGGCCGGGATCCCACAAAATCAGATCCAGAAGATCATCTACGATCCGAACGCCACGTCGTACAACACCGAAATCGACGACGTCCGCCAGTTCAACCCCGACGCCATCGCGGTGATTGGCTTCGACGAGTCGAAAAAGATCCTCACCCGGATGAGCGAAGTGAAAATCGGGCCCGGTCAAAAACTGGTCTACGGCACCGACGGCAACATGGGCAACGCGCTGGGCCAAGGCCTGCCACCGGGCCTGCTGACCGGCATGAAGGGCACCACCCCGCTGACCAAGCTGTCCACCGCCTTCGAACAGCGCCTGCGCGCTGATGACCCCAAACTGATCGACACCAACTACGCCGGCGAGGCCTACGACGCCGTCATGATCGTCGCGCTGGCCGCCGAACGGGCCAAATCGACCAAGGGTGTCGACATCGCCTCCGAGATCAACGGCATCACCAAAGACGGCGAGAAATGCACCACCTTCCGCCAATGCCGCGACATCATCGACAGCGGTGGTAACCCCGACTACGTCGGCGTCACCGGCACCCTGGACTTCACTCCCGCCGGCGAACGCGCCGTCGGCTCATACGGCATCCTCAAATTCAACGCTCAAAACAAAATCGACGAAGCCGCCATCCAATACCGCGTGGTAGGCCGCTAGGCTACGTCCCCTAGTTCTTCGGCGCTGCGAACTTCTGGTTGATCGCCACTCGAGGATTCACGGGGTCGCGGCCTAGCCGGCTGAATGCCCGCTGAGCGTCCCCAGGTAAAGGTCGATGACCTTGGGGTCCTTGATGAGGGCGGGGCCGGTGTCGGTATAGGCGTTGCGGCCCTGGTCCAGTACGTAGCCGCGGTCGCAGACCTGCAGGCAACGCCGGGCGTTCTGCTCAACCATGACAATGGAGACGCCAGCCGCGTTGATCTTTTTGCAGCGCACGAAGACCTCGTCGGCGAACATCGGCGACAGCCCGGCGGAAGGCTCGTCGAGCAGCAGTACCGACGGTTCCATCATCAGCGCGCGCCCCATCGCGACCATCTGCCGCTCACCGCCGGACAATGCGCCGGCCTTGGTCTTGCGCCGCTGCCCCAGCAGCGGAAACAGCGCACACACCGAGTCGAACCTGGCGGTGAAGGCCCGCGGCCGCAGGTACACCCCCATTTGCATGTTCTCTTCGATGGTCAGCGAGGCGAACACGTTGTTGGTCTGCGGCACGTAACCCATGCCCATGGTGACCAGCGTGTGTGCCTTGGCTGATGTGACGTCGGTATCGCGCAACGACACCGTGCCGCCACGCACCGGAATGAGCCCGAACATCGCTTTGAGCAACGTCGACTTCCCGGCACCGTTGGGCCCGATAATGCCGACGATCTCACCTTCGCGGAGGAAGAAGTTGCACTTCTGCAGGATGTTGACGCCAGGCAGGTAGCCGGCCACCAAGTTGTCGGCTCGCAACAATGCGCCCCGCGCCAGGTCATGGTGCCGCTGGGGGGTTGCCGCGAGTTGGGCCGGGGACAACCCGTTGGCGGTGGGGCCAAGGCCAGCCGAATCTGTCACGCTGAAAGATCCTCACCACGGTGAATGGCCGCTTGGAGCTCGCTGTGGATCTCGGCGGCGAGTGCGGCCGTCTGCCCCACCGGGTTACCTTGCGCATCGAATTCCAGCGCCTGGTCGTGGTGCGAGCCCAGGTAGGCGTCGACGACGGCTCTGTTGGACGGCAGCGCATCAGCCTGCCCTTCGGCGATCACCCGGCCCTGCGCCATCACCACCACCCAGTCGCTGATGTCGCGGATGACGTCCATGTCGTGCTCGACGAACACCACGGTCATGCCGTCCTCACGCAGGGACTTGACGTGCTGCAACAGGCTTTCGGTGAGCGCAGGGTTCACTCCGGCCATCGGTTCGTCGAGCATCACGACGATCGGGTCCATCATCAGTGCCCGGGCCATCTCGAGAAGCTTGCGCTGACCACCAGATAGCGTGCCGGCGAGATCGCCTGCCTTGGCATCCAACCGGAACCGGGTGAGCAATTCCATCGCCTTGTCCGTGATCGCTAGCTCCTGGCGTCCCCAACGGCGCAACAGCGCGCCGAAAAAGCGCTCCCCCGCCTGGTTCGGAGCGCCCAGGCGCATGTTGTCCAGCACCGTGAGCTTGGCCAGCGCCTTGGTGAGCTGGAAGGTGCGGACCACCCCGCGGCGCGCCACCTGGTGCGGGGCAAGCCTGGACAGCGGCGTGCCGTTGAACGTCCACCGGCCAGTGTCGGGCCGGTCGAACCCGGTGATCAGGTTGAACAGGGTGGTTTTTCCCGCACCGTTCGGGCCGATCAAGCCGGTGATCCAGCCTCGCTGGAATTCCAGGTGCTGCACATCGACGGCGCGCAGGCCGCCGAATGACCGGGTGACCGAATCGATCAGCAACACCGGATCGGGCTTGGGCGCGCCGGGATGCTGGGGCACTTCGGTGACCGCATGGTCAGCGTGCATCGAGCAGCACCTCACTCCGCTTCCCGAAGATGCCCTGCGGCCGGAACACCATCAGCAACACTAAGCCCACCCCTACCAGGATGAACCGGATAGCACCGACATCCTGATTGTCGATGAACGAGATCAGTGGGTTACTACCCGCGGTGGCTTGGCGCAGGAAGTTGTCGGTGATCGACAGCACGAACCAGAAGATCATCGAGCCGATCACCGGACCGAACACCCGTCCGGCGCCTCCGATAATCAGTGCCGCGTAGGCGAAGAAAGTCTGGGGCGGCGAGTAGAAATCAGGCGTCAGCGACTGCGTGGTCAGCGCGAGGACTATGCCGCCGACCGCGCCGAACACCCCGCCCAACACCAGGGCCTGCATTTTGTAGACGAAAACGTTCTTACCCAGCGCCCTGGCCGCATCCTCGTCCTCCCGGATCGCCCTGAGCACTCGACCCCAGGGGCTGTTCACCAGCAGGTACACCAGAATCAGCGACAGACCGACCACCGTCCAGCCTACACAAATCGACCACAGATCCTGGCCCAGGAAACGTACTCCCAAAAAACTGTAAAATCGGCCGTTGTCAAAAGGAGAAGGTTGACGGAAACCCTGACCATATCCGGTGAGGCCTTGGGTTCCGCCGGAGAAGTTGGTCATGGAGGTCGACCGGGTGATCAGCCTCAAAATCTCCGCCGCCGCGATCGTGACGATCGCGAGGTAGTCCGCACGCAGCCGCAGCGTCGGGATGCCCAGCAATAGTGCGAGCAACACACCGGCCAATATCCCCACCAGTACTGCCGGCCATAACGGCAGGCCGAAGTCGACCACCGCGATGCCCAGGCCGTACCCACCGACCAGCGCGAAGCCGATCTGACCGAAGTTGAGCAGACCGGCATAGCCGAATTGGATGTTCAGCCCGATCGCCAGCAGCGCGAAGAAGATTGTCGATGGTCCGACCGCAGCCGCGATACCGTTGGCGAGCAGTGTTGAGACGTCGATCATCTGTTCACCCGATCCGCGCGCGGCTGCCCAGCAGGCCCTGCGGCCTGATCACCAGGATGACGATGAGCACCGCCAGCCCACCCAGGTACTTGAGGTCGACCGGGATGATCTGGGCGGACACCTGCACGAGGATTCCGACGACGATGCACCCGACCAGAGCACCGTAGGCGGTGCCCAGGCCGCCCAGGATCACCCCGGCGAACATCAGCAACAAAAGATTGAAGCCCATCTCGTACTGCACGGTCCCACCGAGTTCGGACAGGCCGAACAGCACACCGCCCAGCGTCGCCAGCGCCCCGGCGAGAGTCCACACGAACAGCACGACCCGCTCCACGTTGATACCCGACGAGGCTGCCAGATCGCGGTTGTCGGCTACCGCCCGCATGGCCTTGCCGATCCGGGTGCGCTGCAGCAGCAGTGCGACCCCGACCAGCACGACCAGGCTGATCACGATGGTGGCGAGGTCTTTGTCGGTGATGCGGATGAACCCGTAGTTGCGCTCCACCTGGTTGGTGTAATCGGCAAACGACTCCGACCGGCCACCCAAATAGACCAGCACCAGGTAGCGCAGCGCGAGAGCCAAACCGATGGAGATCACGAGTTGGGCAATGAGGCCGGCGCGCCGCCGCCGCATCGGCCGCCAGATGGCCAGATCGTTCGCTGCGCCCAGCGCGGCACCGACCACGATCGCCAGCACGGTGGCCCAGATCAACTGTAGCCCGGCGGTGACGTTGAGCGTCCAGGCCACCACGGCTCCGATCGTGACCAGCTCCCCATGCGCGAAGTTGGTCAGCCCGGTCGTTCCGAAGATCAACGATAACCCTATCCCGGTGATGCCGATGACCAGACCGAATCGGATCCCGTCCACCAGCACTCGCAGGACCTCCGCGCTCGCGGCCATCTGCAGACCGCCACGCTGGGCTCCGAATCGGAACACGACCAGCGACAACGTGCCGGGGTTCACATCACGGACCACCTCACCCTGAAGCACCTCGACGCCCGGCGGCAGGGAACTCTGATCGATCCGGAAGGTGTACCGGCCTGGTGTGGGAACCGTCAGCTCCCAGCGGCCACTGCTATCCGAGGTTGTCGAGGAGACCTGCTTGCCGCTGGCGTCAAACACCCGCACCTGGACACCGGCCAGCAGCGCGCCGTCGGCGTTGCGCAGCGTCCCACTGACCGGTAGACCCTGCTGTTCGGATGGCTGTTCGGATGGCGTGGGCTGGGTTGGCGTCGGTGGGGTGGGGGGTGGTTGCTGGCCGGCCAGCGCCGGAACGGCCACCCCGAGCAGTGCGGCGCTCATGATCATGGCAGCGAGCAGTGCGCGCAATACCCAGAGGCTGCGCCGGGCGGATGTGGGCTTACCAGACCGCACGCCGTCTGGATCTCCGACCGGGCCTGGTGGTCGCACAGGCGGGTGTCTCCTTCTGCACAGGGTCGGCGGTGGCCCTCGGGATCCCGCGACCCCGCCCGCCGACCAAGTGCCAATACTGAGCCATCCACCTCGCGCCCTTACCGCCAGGGGATGCCTCGCCCCGACATGGAGACATATCGGGGCTCCAGGGGGCTGAATCAGTCCGATACGTCTCCATGTCGGGAGACTCGGTGGTCACGCAGCAGGCAGGTCAGCCGGGCCGTGCAGATCGGTCGCTGCTGATCGTCGCTGATCCGGATTTCGAAAGTCACCACCGTGCGCCCACGGTGCAGCGGCGTGCAGACGCCGGTGACCTCGCCTTCGGTGGCCGGCCGGTGATGCGAGCAGGACAGCTCCAGTCCGACCGGAACCTTGTCCGGCTTGGCCCATAGCCAGCCGGCGACCGAGCCGAGGCTTTCGGCCAGCACCGCGCTAGCCCCGCCGTGCAGCAGGCCGACATACTGGCGATTGTGCGCGACCGGCATGGTACCCACCACGCGTTCCGGGCTCCATTCAGTGATCTTGATACCCATCCGGTCCATGAGCTGCTCTCCGGCCCACCGGGCCAGCACCTCACCGGTGCCGGGGTCGACATCGAACGGGACGGCGGGCGTGATCACGCGCAACCTCCATGGCGACTGGGTGGGGGTTGCGGACCACTGTAGGTGCTCCACACACCGGCCTGTCGGTGGTCGGGCCTAGACTCGCAGGCCGTGACGGTTCACCCACCGCGGCTGCTGCTGCTCGATGGCCATTCGCTGGCCTACCGGGCGTTCTTTGCGCTGCCTGCGGAGAATTTCCGCACCTCAACGGGGCAGACCACAAACGCGGTGTACGGCTTCACCTCAATGCTGATCAACTTGCTCCGCGACGAGCAGCCCAGCCATGTGGCCGCCGCCTTCGACGTCTCGCGCAAGACGTTTCGCGCCGAGGCCTATGCGCCGTACAAGGCCAACCGCAGCACCACGCCGGACGAGTTCCGTGGTCAGGTCTCCCTGATTCAGGACGTGCTCGCCACCTTGCAGATCCCGGTGCTCACCCTGGAGAACTACGAAGCCGACGACCTCATCGCGACCCTGGTCACTCGGGCCGAGCCAGCGGGTTTCGAGGTGCTGGTCTGCACCGGTGATCGGGACACCCTGCAGCTGGTCAGCGACCAGGTGACGGTCCTCTACCCGCGCAAAGGCGTCTCGGATCTGACCCGGTTCACCCCAGCAGAGGTCGCCGAGCGCTACGGTCTGACCCCGCAGCAGTATCCCGACTACGCGGCGCTACGCGGTGATCCCTCGGACAACCTGCCCGGCATACCCGGAGTGGGAGACAAGACCGCGGCGAAGTGGGTACGGGAGTTCGGTTCACTGGACTCCCTGATCGACCGGGTGGACGAGGT
>DATFDO010000353.1:0-10841 GCA_035252045.1 Pseudonocardiaceae bacterium | reverse complement strand
CCTCCGATCGACTGCGCTCCCCCACGGGCCCGTCCGATGGAGTCGAGCTCATCGATGAAGATGATCGCCGGCGCGACCTTTTTGGCCTGCTCGAACAGGTCGCGCACCCGGCTGGCGCCGACGCCGACGATCATTTCGATGAACTCCGAGGCAGACATCGAGAAGAACGGCACGTTCGCCTCGCCGGCCACTGCGCGGGCAAGCAGGGTCTTGCCGGTTCCCGGCGGCCCGGACAGCAACACGCCGCGCGGGATCTGCGCACCGAGGCGGCGGTAGCGGCCGGGATCGCGGAGGAAGTCAACGATCTCCATGACCTCGTTTTCGACCTCGTCGATGCCCGCGACATCGTCGAACGTCGTGCGTGAGCCAGTTTCAGGCTGGTAGAGCTTCGCGCGGGAACGACCGATGCCGCCGATGCCACCCAGCCCACCGGCCCGGGCGCTGCGCCGGAAAAACCACACCATGAGGCCGAGAAACAGCAGCGTGGGACCGAAACCCAGGAGCAGCTGCTGCCACACGGACGGCCCTTCGTCCGGCGGCTTGGCGTTGACCACCACGTCGCTCGCCTGCAATTTCTGGAACAGCGCGTCGTTGGCGAACGATGGCCGCTGGGTGCTGAACCGGTCGACCTGCTTGGCGTCCTGCGCGCCAGGCGGGTAGGGCACCTTCCGCTTGAAAACACCTTCGATCCGGTCCGCGGTCGAGGTGATCTCCCTGACGTTGCCCGAGTCCACCTGTTGCACAAAAAACGTGTAGGACACCGCCGAGCGCGGCGCCGGGCTGAGCAGCAGCGCGGAGACGATCCAGTTGATGGCCAGTAACGCCAGCAGTACCCACCAGAACCGCGACCAGTTCGGCCGGCGCGGCGGCGATGGGCCGCCGGGCCGCTCCGGCAGGCCTTCCACCCGCCACGGCGGAGTGTCTGGCGGCTCCCTACGCAGCCGCGACCGCGGGTCAGGCATATCAGCATCTTCCCCACCGGAGACGATATTGAACATCCGTTTCCGAGTATCGGTAACTCGCCGTCCCCGCGGTACGGGGTTAGGGGCGGGTTTCGTTCAGGAGCCAAGACAGGTATTCGGGACTGCCGCCGGTGATGGGGGTGGCGATGACCTCCGGCACGTCGTAGCTGTGGTTGGCCTTGATGTGCTCGGTCAACGCCGGGACCCGATCAGCAGCCGTTTTGATCTCCACCCGCCATTCCTGCTCGGTCTGGACCTCGCCCTCCCAGCGGTACACGCTCGTGATCGGCCCAACGACCTGGGCGCAGGCTCCTAGCTTGGCGTCGACCACTCCAGCGGCGAGAGCGCGCGCGGCCTGTTCGTTGTCCGTGGTCGAGGCAACGATGACGGGCTCAGACGACATACCGAAGATCGTACGAGAGCCACCGCGCGACTACCGAGTTCACTGGCGCTGGTGCTCGACGCGTAGCCACCGGCAGCCATACCGCCCGAGCTCGAGGGTTACCGAACCGTCCTTGGCCACCCGCTGCGAGCCCTCGCCCAGCACATCTTTCAGCAGGCAGGATGGGTCCAGCCCGGCCAGCTTCAGGTCAGCTCTGGTGGCGGTCGCGCTGAAGTTGTGCACCGCCACCACGGTGCCACCCTCAGTATCGCAGCGGTGCGCGAGCACGGCGGCGTCACCGGCGTCGAGTACCTCGTAGCGTCCCCACGCCAGCTCGGGGCAGGCCCGGTACGACTCGATCAGCAACCGGATCCAGGACAGCAGCGATGTCGGGTCGCGTTGCTGCGCGGCGACGTTGACCCTCTTCGGTCCGTACTCACCATCGGGGACTGGACCGGGTAGCTTGGACGCCTCCGCGGTGGAGAAACCACCGTTGAGTTCAGCTGACCACTGCATCGGCGTGCGCACCGCGAGCCGGCCCTGCGCGCGCAGATTCTCGCCCATACCGATCTCCTCGCCGTAGAACAGCACGGGCGTGCCGGGTAGCGAAAACAGCAGGCTGTAAACCATCCGGATACGGTCTCGGTCGCCGCCGAGCATTGTCGGCAGCCGCCTGCGCAGCCCACGGCCGTAAAGCTGCATCTTCGGATCCGGTCCGAAGGCCCCGAACACCTCCCGGCGCTGGGTGTCGGTGAGCTTGTCCAGCGTTAGCTCGTCATGGTTGCGCACGAACGTCGCCCAGTGCGCGTCCTTGGGCGGCTGCGGTCGCTCGCGCAGCGTCTCGGCCAGCGGTTCGGCATTGCCCCGAGCCAGCGATAGGTACAGCCGCTGCATGCCGACGAAGTCGAAGCACATCGTCAGCTCGTCGCGATCGCTACCGAAGAAACTCATCGTCTCCGGGTAGGGCAAGTTGACCTCGCCCAGCAGCACACCCTCACCGCTGCGCCGGCCAAGAAACGATCGCAGGTCGGCGAGGTAGTCGTGCGGGTCAGGCAGCTGTGCCGCGTCATCCTGGCCGGCGGTCTCCAGCAGGAAGGGGACGGCGTCCACCCGGAAGCCCGACAGTCCTAGCTCAAGCCAGAAGCCGATTGTCCGGGCGATCTCGTCGCGCACCGCCGGGTTCGCAACGTTGAGGTCGGGTTGGTATTTGTAGAACCGATGCAGGTAGTACTGGCCGGCGACCTCGTCAAAGGTCCAGAGGCTGGTTTCCTGGTCCGGGAACACGATGCCCTGCGGACCGTCCGCGGGGGGCTCGTCTGCCCAGACGTACCAGTCGCGATACGGCGAGTCGGGGCTGCTGCGGGCGCTGCGGAACCATGGATGCTGGTCGGAGGTGTGATTGACGACCAGGTCGGCGATCACCCGTATGCCACGGTCGCGCGCCGTTCGGACGAATTCGACGAAGTCCCCATGGCTGCCCAGCCGCGGGTCCACCCCGTAGAAGTCGGTGATGTCATAACCATCGTCCCGGTCCGGCGACGGGTAGTACGGCATCAGCCACAGACACGTCACACCCAGGCGGTGCAGGTGGTCGATCCGCTGGATCAGCCCGCGGAAGTCGCCGTGGCCGTCACCGTTGCTGTCCTGGTAGGTCTCAACGTCCAGGCAATAGATGACGGCATTCTTCCACCACAAGTCGGACGTGCGGGTCAGCCTCATCCCACAGCCTTTACCGCACCTCAGCGCTTTGCGCCAGGCGACGCCTTGGTTCACTGTTCCCATGTACGAGACGCCGGCTGACCTCGCCGCGCTGCAAGACCTTCTCGACCGCAGCTACGCGGCTGCGGGGCGGCACCTGCTCAGCATCATCACCCCGCAGCGGCGACTGGGTGCCGACCAGGTCGCTGCTCGTCTGCAGGGCATGTGCCTGCTGGCCTTGGCAACCGGCACAGCCGATGGGCGACCAATCGTCGGACCGGTTGACGGCATCTTCTTTCGCGGCGCTTTCCACTTCGGTTCCGCGCCGGATTCGGTGCGCTTTCGCCACATCAGGAAACGGCCGCACGTCAGCGCGACTCACCTGCCCGGGGAAGAACTCGCGGTGACCGTGCACGGTCAGGCCCTGCCTATCGACATCCGTAGCGACACAGAAGCGCAGCTGCGACAGACCTTGCTTGAGGTTTACGTGCCACGTTATGGACCACAATGGGAACAGTTCCTCGACTCGGGACCGGTCTACGCGCGAATCCACGCCGACCGGATGTTCACCTTGCACATGACATCCGGCAACGACACGAGCTAACGGACGAAGATCTCCTGGCGCCGCAGTCAGTTGACCATGACAACCGGGCAGCGCCGTAGGATGATCGTCGCTATGGAGCTTGACGAGATAGCTCAGACCGCACAAGCACTGCGGACGGTGATCGCAGCTATCGACGCCGGCGAGGTGACGGCGAGCGACACTCAACGTGCATACCTGGCGGGCGCGGTCGACGTGCTCGCTGCACTTGCGGTACAGGCGTCTCTCAATACCGAGTGAGGGTGATCCGCGAGACCGCCGGCTGCTGTCGTGAACTCGCGGGGCCGGCCCACGAACCATTGCGACGCCACGGTCCAGCTGCGGCGGCGGAGTTGCTGCTCGCGCTGGTCGCCCGGCGGGGTGGGCAAGAGGGCGGCCTTGCCGGCAGTGGTTCATACGATGACTACCGCTGTGGACCTTGGGGGAACCTACTACAACACAAACACCAGGTAGAAGCTCTAGAAACCCTGCTCCGGAAGCTATCCGACCCCACTACACCAGCTCCCCCACCCGTCGACCGCCCCAAACCCCGACGGGCACGCCAACTCGACGCCGACCAGGTCCAGGAACTCATCGCCGGCTACCAGGCCGGAGCGACAGCGTACGCACTGGCCACCCGGTTCGGCATCGAACGGCGGACGGTCAGCAACATCGTGCACCGGCACGACGTGCCGATGCGCCGCCGTGGCCTATCCCCCGCCTAGGTCGACGACGCCATCCACCTTTACAACCTTGGCTGGTCACTCGCACGAGTCGGCCAACACCTGGGCGTCGACCACACCACGGTGCTCACCAAACTCCGCGAACGCGGCATCCCCATCCGAGACACCCACGGCCGACCACGATCGTGAAGAGCGTTGTGCCTGACTCTGGCCCGCCGAGCATTGTCACGCGCGTCGCCGTGTGCTTGACCGCCCAGCGTTGCACAGTGCAACTTTTTCGGCGTTAGATCCAGTCGGCGACGCGCCGGACGTCCAGCCCGTCGATGGATGGTTCGCCGCCGGCCTCGCTGAATGCGTCCAGGGCGTCCACCAGCCATTTGCGGTGTGGTGGGGGCATGTTCGCGACGATGTTAGCGATCTCCCTGCGTCGTGCCTGGGTGACCCGGGTGACCACGGAGGCGCCGGTGCCGGTCAGGTCGATCACCACCTCACGCCGGGAGATCGGGTTGATTTCCCGGTCCACCAGTCCAGCGGCGATTAGTCGGTCGATCATGCGGGTCGCGGTGGACGACTTGACATCCAGGTGCTCGGCCAACGCCGACAGCTTCATCGGGCCGCGCGTGGACAGCACCACCAGCAGCCGGAACTGGGGCAGCGTGATGGAGTCGGCCACGGCGGCGATCGAGCGGGCCGACAGGCCAACCAGCAGCCGCGAGGCCCGCAGCACGGCGTCGGTCACCGTGTCGGCGCTGGTGACACCGCTGCCGCGGGGCGGGGCAGGCCCAACAGTCATAGGTCGTTTGTACCGAACCTCACAAACGTAGCGCGCCTAACTGTTAGATACTACAACGATGAGCCAGGACCGTTCGCTCGAAGCACTCCCGTGGGAACCGCGATCACTGCCGGTGCCCCGGCGAGTGCCGGTTCGGGAATGGTTACGGGAAAGCCGGGGTGGCCTGGTCACCCTCGCCGTGGTCATCGGCGCCGGAGCGGGTGGCGGAGCGATCGTGTTCCGCTGGCTAATCACTACGTTCACCCGCCTACTGTCCGGGCATCCGGACTACTCCGACGCCAGTCACGCCGCCAACCCCCACCTGCCCGCCCTGGGCATGTACTTCGTGCTGGCCGCGCCGGTGCTCGCCGGAGCGATCTACGGCCCGCTGGTCACCAAGTTCGCGCCCGAGGCCCGCGGACACGGGGTGCCCGAGGTGATGTACGCCGTGGCCGAGCGCGGTGGGCGGATTCCGCCGCAGATCACCGTGGTCAAGGCGCTGGCCTCCGCGCTGTGCATCGGCGGGGGAGGCTCGGTCGGCCGGGAGGGACCGATCGTGCAGATTGGCTCGGCGTGGGGCTCGGGCCTCGGCCGGCTCACCCGGATGCCAGAGAACCGGTTACGCATCCTGGTCGCCTGCGGCGCGGCCGGTGGGATCGCGGCAACGTTCAACGCGCCGATCGCCGGCCCGTTCTTCGCGATGGAGCTGATCCTGCGCGATTTCGCCGCCGAGTCCTTCGGTGCGGTCGTGCTGGCCAGCGTCACCGCGAACGTGATCGGCCAGGCGGCGTTCGGCGACCATCCGTTCCTGGACCTGCCCGTGTTCGGGCTGCGCTCTGGCTGGGAGTACCTGGCCTTCGCCCTGCTCGGGTTGGTGATCGGCACGGTCGGCGTGGCCTTCACCCACGTCCTGTACTGGATCGAGGACGGCTGTGACTGGGTCTGGCAGCGCCTGGTGCGTGGTCCGGAGTCGCTGCGTCCGGCCGTCGGCGGGCTGCTACTGGGCGGGCTGCTACTACTCCTGCCGGAGATGTACGGGGTCGGCTACCCGGTGCTCGCGCACGCCATCGACGGCCGCTACGTGCTGTGGTTCCTGCTGATCCTGATGGCCGGCAAGATGGTGGCGACCAGCCTGACCATCGGCATCGGCGGCTCGGGCGGGGTGTTCGCGCCGTCGCTGTTCGTCGGTGCCATGAGCGGTACCGCGTTCGGGATCGTCGTGCACCACCTGTTCCCCACCGCAACCGCGGCACCGGGCATGTACGGGCTAATCGGCATGGGTGCCGCATTCGCCGGGGCCACCCAGGCGGCGATCACCGCAGTGATCATCCTGTTCGAGTTGACCGGCGAGTACACCATCATCCTGCCGCTGATGCTGGCGATCGTGGCCGCCACTGCGGTGTCCCACGCCCTGTCGAAGGACACGATCTACACGCTCAAGCTTGCCCGCCGGGGCGTGAACCTCGACGCGGCAACCACCGGCGGGCACGGCCGGCTAGGACAGGTGACGGTGGCCGCGGTGATGGAACCGCTGCCCGACCCGCTGGCCGCCGACACCGCGATCACCATGGCCGGCCAGGCGCTGGGGCGCTCGGCCTACGGGGTCTTGCCCGTGATGGGCGCAGACGAGCAGTACCACGGGTGCGTGACCGCGCGCGCGTTGGCCGAAACCCTGACCAACACCGCGTCCACTGACTACACCGTGGCCGATCTCGCCCAGAGGCCCCCGAGGATCACCGAGAACTCCACCCTGACCGACGCGCTGCACGCCTTGGCCGGCGCCGACGGCACCGGACTGCCCGTGCTCGACCTCGACGGCACCCGCCTGATCGGCTGGATCACCCACAGCGCCCTCCTCACCGCCCTGCCCCCCACCGGCACCCCGCGTGACACGGCAGCGCTGCGCGGCCCACTGGCCCACGCCAGACCAACCGATCCGCACACCCCAGACGGAGACACCGTGATGACGACCCCACGCCGCCCCAGCCCGCTGCTGCGCGCGGTCCTGCGCGCGCCGCTACGCCTGTACGACTGGCACGCCGAATGGCTGTTGGGCCACCGGTTCCTGCGCCTGACCCACCTCGGCCGCCGCTCCGGACGCCGCTACCAGACCGTCCTGGAAGTCCTGAAAACCGACCCGGCCACCGGTGAGGTCATAGTCATGGCCGGCTTCGGCCGCACCACCGACTGGCTGCGCAACATCCAAGCCCACCCCGCCGTCGAGATCACCCTCGGCCGGCACCGCTTCACCCCAGTCCACCGCATCCTCGACGAACCCGACGCCGCCGCGGTCCTGGCCGACTACGAACACCGCAACCACCTGATCACCCCGATCGTCCGCCGGGTCCTCAGCCGCCTCGTCGGCTGGACCTACGACGGCACTGACGACGCCCGCCGCCGACTGGTCCACGAACTGCCCCTCATCGCCTTCCGCCCCACCCCAGACCGCTGACCACACCGGAGCAGCACGATTCGTTGCTGCTGATCACAGCCCAGGAGAGGGCAGCATGCCTCACACAACGA
The DNA here is from genome assembly GCA_035252045.1 of Pseudonocardiaceae bacterium. Taxonomy (GTDB): domain Bacteria; phylum Actinomycetota; class Actinomycetes; order Mycobacteriales; family Pseudonocardiaceae. The sequence goes on along the minus strand of DATFDO010000353.1, from coordinate 3,241 downwards.
ACACAGACATCCGGCGGCTGGTCACGGCGCAGCGAAACCGCCTGGGCGACCTCGTGGAACCCTCGACGACGCCGCATGGAACCGGCTGTCGCTCTGCGCGGGATGGCGGGTACGGGACGTGGTGGCCCACTGCACCCAGTCGCATATGGCAACGCCGCGGCGACTCGCCGCCGAGTTGATCACCTCGGGATTCAGCCTCACCGCGCGCGACGAGCGATGGGTGGCAGCGCGACGCCAACACGACCGATCGACGGTCCTCACCGAATACCGGGCGACGGCCGACCGGTTGGTCGTGCCAGCGGCGGAACTACCCTACGTCCTGGTCGAAGTGGTGATCCACGGCTATGACATCGCATGGCCGGTGAACCGCACGGTCGAGGTCCCCACGGCGAGCCTGGTCATCGTCGCGACACCTGTCGCCGGGCTGGCCTGTTCCTCCACGCCAAACAACGCTGTGCCGGACTCACCCTGCGCGCCCGCGACGTCGCCTGGTCATCCGGTGTAGGCCCGGAGATCACCGGGCGCACGAGGTGGCACGACGGGCAGGGGTGAATGTTGGAACGGTCACCCGCATTGAGAAGGAACAGATTCCCACGCAACCGCTACTACATCGGCTACGTCACCTGGCGGGGACTGGAACACGAGGGCAAGCACGAACCGCTCGTGACGCCTACGGTCTTCGAGCAGGTACAACAGGTGTTGGCCGCCCACCGGCAGTCTGGGGAACGGTCCTACCGGCGACAGCACTACCTGGCTGGCACGCTCTACTGCGAGCGGTGCGGCTCAAAGCTGATCTTCGGGGTAGCCAAGGGCCGACGTGGCAATGAGTACGCCTACTGGTTCTGCCTTGGACGCCACACCTACAAGAACGGCTGTGATCTGCCTTACCTGGCAGCCGAGAAGATCGAAGCAGCTGTCGTTTGTCGACGGCACGCGAAAAATGACCCCGGCGCGGCAACCGAATTTTGACCCCTTGGGCCGTGAGTCTGGCTCCCACCGAGCCAGGGAGGACGAAGGGGTGTTGTGCGTGGAGGACTGGGCTGAGATTAGGCGGTTGCATCGTGCGGAGAAGATGCCGATCAAGGTGATTGCTCGGGTGTTGGGGTGTTCGAAGAACACGGTGAAGGCGGCGTTGGCCGCGGAGGGGCCACCGAAGTATTCGCGGCAGCCGGTGGGGTCGATTGTGGATGCGGTGGAGCCGCGGATTCGGGAGTTGTTGGCAGCGTGTCCGACGATGCCGGCGACGGTGATCGCGGAGCGGATTGGTTGGGAGCGGTCGATCCGGACGTTGTCGGGTCGGGTGGCGGAGTTGCGTCCGGCGTATTTGCCGCCGGATCCTTCGAGTCGCACGGAGTATGTGGCTGGGGAGATCGCGCAGCATGATTTTTGGTTTCCTGACATCACGCTGCCGGTGGGTTTTGGGCAAGTCCGCACCGCCGCTGAGCTACCGGTGTTGACGATGGTGACGGGTTATTCGCGGTGGTTGTCTGCGATGCTGATTCCCACCCGCACGGCCGAGGATTTATTTACCGGCTGGTGGGGGCATGTGGCGCGGTTGGGCGCGGTGCCGCGAGTATTGGTTTGGGATGGTGAGGGCGCGGTGGGGCGTCGGCGGGGCCGGCGCAGCGAGCTGACCGCGGCGTGTCAGGGTTTCCGCGGCACGCTGGGCGCGAAAGTGGTCATCTTGCGCCCGGCGGACCCGGAGGCGAAGGGGCTGCTCGAGCGGTGTCACGACTATCTGGAGCGCTCGTTTTTGCCCGGGCGGACCTTTAGCTGTCCGGCGGATTTCAACGCCCAGCTCGCCGACTGGCTAGCGGTAGTCAACCAGCGTCGCCGCCGGGTGTTGGGCTGCGCCCCGGCTGAGCGGATCGCCGCCGACCGCGCGGCGATGCTGGCCCTTCCCCCGGTCGCCCCGGTCACCGGCTGGCACGCGTCGACCCGGCTGGCCCGCGATCACTATGTGCGCCTGGACAGCAATGATTACTCGGTGCATCCTGCGGTGATCGGCCGCCGGGTCGAGGTCGTCGCTGACCTGGCCCAGGTGCGGGCCTATTGCGACGGCCAGCTCGTCGCCGACCACGAACGGATCTGGGCCCGCCACCAAACGCTGTCGGCGCCCGAGCATGTGGCCGCCGCGCGAGCACTGCGCCGCGAACGGATCGGACTGCTGCGCCCGGCCCCCGCCCCCGAGGTCGAGACCCGCTGCCTGGCCGACTACGACACCGCCCTGGGCCTGGACGACATCACCAGTGGCACCGACGCGGGCGGGGTGGCGTAATGGCCACCAACACCACCACCGCGAGCTCCCCGGGCACCACAACCAAGGCCCGGTCAAGCAGCGCGGCGCGCGACCTGGGCGGCGAGGTGGCGTTTTTGACCCGCGCGCTCAAGGCCCCGACCCTACGCGAATCGGTACCCCGGCTGGCCCAGCGAGCCCGCGCCGAGAACTGGAGCCACGAGGAGTTTTTGGTCGCCTGCCTGCAACGCGAGGTCGCCGCCCGGGAGTCCCACGGCGGAGACCAACGTATCCGCGCCGCCCGCTTCCCGGCGCGGAAATCGTTGGAGGAATTCGATTTCGATCACGCCCGAGGCCTTAAACGCGATACCATCGCCCACCTAGGAACACTAGATTTCGTCGCGGCGAAAGACAACGTCGTATTCTTGGGCCCACCGGGTACCGGGAAAACGCACCTCGCGATTGGATTAGCCATCCGAGCCTGCCAAGCCGGGCACCGGGTCGCCTTCGCCACCGCCGCCCAATGGGTCGACCGCCTAGCCGCCGCTCACCACGCAGGGACACTGCAGACCGAGCTGATCCGACTCGGCCGCTACCCCCTTATAGTCGTTGACGAAGTGGGCTACATACCCTTCGAGGCCGAAGCGGCGAACCTGTTTTTCCAACTTGTCTCTTCCCGGTACGAAAGAGCCAGTTTGATCGTCACCTCCAACAAAGTTTTCGGCCGCTGGGGAGAAGTCTTCGGAGACGACGTTGTCGCCGCCGCGATGATTGACAGATTAGTCCATCACGCGGAGGTTCTTGCGCTTAAAGGAGACAGCTACCGGCTCAAAGACCGCGATCTGGGTCGCGTTCCGCCCACCGGCGAGGACGGACACCACCATGCCTAACCCTCCACGCCGACCCGGACACCAGAACCAAACGACCCAACAAAGATCAACAAGACTGCCCAGGGGGTCAGATTTCAGATGCCGTCAGGGGGTCAACTTTGGCGTGCCGTTGACA
>DATFDO010000352.1:0-13946 GCA_035252045.1 Pseudonocardiaceae bacterium | reverse complement strand
TGGGAGGCCAACCACGTCTGGCTGGTCTTCGTCCTGGTCGTGCTCTGGACCGGCTTCCCGCCGGCATTCGCCGCGATAGCCTCCACGCTCTACATCCCGCTCACCGGAGTCGCGCTCGGGGTCATCGCTCGGGGCGCCGCGTTCGCCTTCCGCAAGAACGTCGAGGCACTCGAGCAGCGGCGTCTGTTCGGTGCGGCCTTCGCCAGCTCCTCAGTGCTCACCCCATTTTTCCTCGGCACGGTGGCCGGCGGCATCGCGTCCGGGCGGGTGCCACCTGGATTGGCCCGGGGGGACGTGCTGGATAGCTGGGTGAATCCCACCTCGCTGCTGGCTGGGGTGCTTGCCGTGGGCATCTGCGCCTATCTGGCCGCGGTCTATTTGTGCGCCGACGCGGTCCGTGCCGACCAGCATGACCTGGCCGAGGCATTCCGCCGCCGCGCGCTGGGCACCGGCCTGACCGTCGGGGCGGTGGCGCTGGCCGGCATCGCGGTACTGCATGCCGACGCACCCCTGCTGTTCGCCGGGCTCACCGGCCGGGCACTGCCCGTGGCGGCTGCGTCCGCGGCGGCCGGGCTGGCCTCGCTGTGGCTACTCATCACCCGCCGCTACCGGCTGGTGCGGATCACGGCGGCGCTGGCGGTCACCGCCGTGCTGTGGGCCTGGGCCGTGGCGCAGTACCCGCTGCTTCTGGTGCCCACGCTGAGCATTGACAATGCGGCCGCCGGCCAGCCGACACTGCGGGCGATGTTGATCAGCCTGGTAGCGGGTGCCGTGGTGCTGGTGCCGTCGCTGGGGTGGCTGTTCTGGCTGTTCCAGCAGCATCCCGAGACCGCTACGGGGCAGGCGAGAAACCCGCACTCGTGAGGAGAGTGGCATCGCTGTCGGCCCGCAGGACGTTGCCGCTCGGGCCCCAATCGGCGAGGACGGCGAACCGGTCACCACGTACCGTGGCCATCCGCCATTCGGCCGGTCGGCGGTGCAGGCAGCCGGTGCGTTCGATGAGCAGGCAGGCGACCGCGCGGGGAACGGCCAGCAGTGCCCTGGTGGCCGCATCAGGCACCACCGCGCTGATCCGTTCCCGGCCGCCGGTCAGCCGCACCCCGCAGCGGGCGGCGAGTATGTCGTAGAGCCCGCTGCGGGTGAACTCGGCGTCCAGCAGCGGCGCGGCAAGCGCCGCGGGCAACCAGATCCGATCGTGGGCCAAGGGCTCCTCTCCTGCCCACCGCAGGCGCTCCAAGTACACCAACTCGGCGTCGTCTGGCAGTTCCAGCCGCCTCGCCGCCGCCGGGTTGCGTTCCGTGCGCAGTGCCAGCACGTCGCTGCGCTGCCGCAGCCCTCGGGCCTCGACCTCCCGGAAAAGGCTGTACAGGCTGCCCAGCGGCTGTTCGATGGGTTGCGGCGCGAGCCAGGTACCCCGGCCGCGCGCCGAGTCGAGCACACCGGAGTCACGTAGCCGGCGCAGCGCCTCACGGATGGTGTGCCGGGACACCGCGTACTGCTCCACCAGCTCGAGCTCGGTAGGAAAGCGCTCGACGAAGGCGCCGGCACCCAACCGCCTGCGCAGGTCCTGCTGGACCTGCGCCCACAGTGGCAGCGGATTGCTGCGATCCACCGCCTTGGCCCGGTCGCGATGCGCCATCCCTCGCGGCCTTTCACGTTGCGGGTGTTGATGTCCGGACAACCATACGCCAGGCAAGTGCCGGCTTCACCGTCTCGGCTGGACAACCTCCGTGGCATAACGGGCCATGATTTGCGCGACGGCCCGCGGGTCCAGCCCGGTCGTCCCCGTGGAGATTGAGTCGAGCTCGCGGAAGTAGTCGATGTACAGGTCGGGGGTGACCGTGCACAGCATGATCGCGGAAGCGTAACCGGGATTGGCGAACGTATGTGGGCAGCCGGCCGGAGCGGTGACCAGGGTGCCGGGTTCGGCGGTGACCGTGTCGGTGCCGCAGGTGAACGTCGGGGTTCCGGAGACGACGTAGAAGGTCTCCTCGTGCCGGTGGTGGATGTGTTGGGGCGGCCCGTCGGCGTGTGGCGGGATGGTCACCTCGAGCACTCCGAGCCGGTGCTGGGTATGGCTACCGTCTTCGAGGATGCGAATCCGCATCGGGCCGGCGGAAACGGTCTCCCCCCCGTCGGCGCTCACGATCGCAATGCTCATGGCCGGTCCTCTCGCGCGAGCCAGGTCGCCCTTCTGCGGTTCGATGCTCGAGATAGCCAGGCGTCCTGGACTATTTCAGCCAGTTCCTGCCGGGCGAGCTCGCCGATCCGGCTGGCGCGCAGCAGCACCGAGGGATGGCCGTCGAAATGTGCGGTGGTAAAAAACGGCGATGCTGGATCTTGGACCAAGGACTGCTTGTCAGACTCGGACGCTACCCAGAACATGATCACGTCCGCATAGCGTTCCCCGGTCTGTGGATCACATGCATCCGGCCGGGGAGTCCGGAAGAACACGAAGGATTTGCCGCCGACTTGATAGACCGGGTTGCCACGTGGGCCGCGTTCGACCGTTACATGGGGCATGCCGGAAGCCAGTTCGTGCACATCCTCGATCCGCGCGCGGTGCGGGGGCGCCGACATGGCTGCAGCGTAAGCGCAGGCGTCTGGTCGGGCCCCGACAAGCCGGCCACGCGACAGGCTCAGAGGGATTCAATCGCGATCTGCCTTGGATTTCGCTCCAACTAAGGTCGGTGATCACCGTCGTGATGTTCTGCGGCGACGCTCACACCGCGATGACGGCGCCGCCGCGACGCGGGTCACCGGCACCGGCCATCCGGCCCGAGTCCGGGTCGCGCCGCACCGCCTGGCAGCCGCCGAAAAAGACATTGGGCCTGGTGAAGCGGGCGATCGCGATCCCGTCCAGACTCGTGGGTTCGGCGCCGGGCTCGACGTAGAGCACGCCGTCCTCCCAGTGCAGCCGCGGCGCCTCGACTGCCTCGGCAAGCCCCATGCCGCGATCCACCACATTGGAGATCACCTGGAGGATCGCCGAGCGGATGCGGTTGGAACCCGCCGAGCCCAGGGCCAGCTCGACAGCGCCGTCCGCGCGCCGGACGAGCGTCGGCGCCATCATCGACGGCAGCCGACGCCCCGGGGGGTGCAGGTGGAAGCCCGACGGATTCAGATCCGCCTCGCCGAGCATGTTGTTCAGGTGCAGCCCGGTTCCGGGGACGACTACGCCCGAGCAAGACCCGTTGCTGACCGTCGTCGTGCAGGTCCAACCGTGCTCATCGATCGCCGAGATGTGCGTCGTGTTGCCCCGGTGGGCGCTGAGGAACTCCTCCTGAAAGCCACGCAGGTGCAGGCTGTCCATGAACGCTGCGGTGCGTGCGCGCTGGGCGCCGATCATGGCCGCGACGAGCCGTTCGGGAGTCGGCGGGGCCGGCTCGCGGTCCAGTTCGGCCAGGACAGCCGCGATCAGAATGCCGCCGGCCGAGGGCGGGGGATTTGTCCGCACCCGCAGGCCGCGGTAGCCGATATCGATCGGTTCACGGGGCGTCACCTCATAGGCGGCGAGGTCCGCCGGTGAGAGCAGGCCGCCGCGTTGCGCGATCCAGTCGCACACGGTCGCGGCGACGTCGCCGGTGTAAAACGGCGCCGCGCCCTCGGCCGCCAGGCGCTCCAGACCGTCGGCGACCTCCGGCAGGCGCATGACCTCGCCCGCGCGGGGCGGTGTGTCGGCGAACAGGGCGCGCGCCTGCGGAGAGGTCGCGATGATCGGCGAAAGCAGCTCGAGGATGTAAGTCTGCTGAGCGTTGAGCGCTACGCCGTCGCGAGCCAGCTGCACTGCGGGCGCCACCAACTCGGCTAGGGGCAGCGAAGCGAACCGCGCGTGCGCCGCGCAGATCCCCGCCGGGCAGCCGTAGGTGCCCACGGAGGCGGCGCCCACGTGGAAGACCTGGACCACCTCACCGAAGACGATGGAGACCGGCACCAGCTCGGCGCGGCGCGGCGGGTCGCCGCCGCGTCCGGGCGCCTCGACGAAAAAGTCCAGCAGCACGTCGTCGCCGTCGGGGGCGCCGACCAGCAGGTAACCACCGGCGCCCAGGCCCGTGAGCAACGGCTCGCAAACGAACGATGCGCACATCGCGGCGAGGGCGGCGTCGACCGCGTTGCCACCCACCCGCAGCACGCTCGCGCCCGCTTCGGCGGTCAGCGGATGCCCGGCGGCCACGACTCCCCGCGTCATCGCGGCAGTGTTACTCCCGCGGGCCGGTGGATGAACGCCGGGGTTGCCATCAATCGCATGGGCGACGAGATCGCCACCCTGCTGGGTTTCTGGAATACCAGCGGGCGACCCCGGCGTGGAAGTGCGGGGGGAGTTGACGCGGCCAGCCTGAGGACGACGGCGGGCTCACAGGGGAGTAGCCACCCGGCCGACCGGCCGCAGGCCTACGACGGTCTCAGACTCCCGACGTTACGGCGATAGCCCGCAAAATCAGTACCGGCTACACACATAAGACCGAAAATTCGTTGCTCGACACCTTTGTGGGGTGGTCACGTGTTGTGGTGACGTTGACCTCGGCTGGATCCGGCTTTCTGAAAGGAAACCAGGGCTTGTCTCCCTCGTGGCTGTTACCTTCAGTGCCCACGACACCGCCGAATACCAGACCCGTGGTTACATTGTTCGGCGGTCCGTCGCCGAGTAATCCATCGCCGTCCGGGTCCTTACATTTCACCCAGAACTCGAAACCGGATATCTTCGTTGTTTGACCTTCGGCGAAGGTCACCATGGCCGGAGTGTCTCCCAATATTTCTCCGGAGGAAGGCCCATCTTTGTCGTAAGCCCAGAACGGCCCGACCGTGACCGGCCCTGATCCGCTCACGCGGTTGATTTCAATGCGGAGGCCAAACGAGAAACCGGTCGGGTCGGGATCATTAGCTTTTTTAGTCACCAGTTGAAACGCTGGTGTGCCATCTTTAGCTTTGGTGCACCAACCACGACCGATCTCGTCGGTGAAATCTCGGTGAGCACGTCGGTCTTCCGATTCCGCGCACAGCCACACGAGGTCAACCCGGGTTACTACCGCTCCTGCCGATCCTGAACTGGGCTGTGGGTTCGGCTGATCCCGGTGGGCAGGCGGTGACCCTTGATCGGAGCAGTCAGCCCCCGTCGACCAGCACGGCTCAGCCTGGGCCGGGAGCGCAAGTTCGGTGCTGGTCGCCACCAGAAGGCCGAGCGCCAGCAGCACGCGGCCGCTGGTCACACCCACGCGGCGCATCCGAAGCTGTCTACCCATAGCTGGGGTAACGAACGTCGCCTCGTTGAGCAACGAACGTTGCAGTCCCACCACGTCCTCGTCCTTTGCCGCGCAGCAGACTCAGCAGGAGCGGTCGCTGTTGCTCTTGTGGATTGCGGCGGTGTGCATGACGTTAGGGTTGTTCCGTTATCCGCCGACGAGCTGCTCGAGAAGTTGGTAGCCGCCGATAAGGAGTAGGCCGATGGCGGTTAGGCGCCCGGCTGTCTGGCGGAATTGTTCACCGACCCGTGCTCCGAGAAATAATCCGAGTTGGGAGGCGATCAAGCCCTGCAGGGCGATGGCGACGAAGCCCGCGGCCACCGGGATGTGGGCCAGGCCCAGACCGAATCCGGCGGCCAGTTCATCTGGGCTGATGGAGATGCCGAGTCCGATGAGGCCGAAAATGCTCTCGCTGATGCGCTTGCGGACCAGTTCGGCTTCGTTGGTGTCGCGCTCCAGCAGCAGGTAGGTCCCTAGCGCGATAAACACACCGGCGCCGACGTAGCCTGCTGGCTCGCCGATCGCCTGGGCGAGTTCTGCGCCGAGCACCAGGCCGACGAGCATGGCAGCGACCTGGCAGCTAGCGAGTACCACAGAGACCCGGTATCGCGCCCAGCCTGCCAGCCCGACGGTGCCCAGTGCGGTAGAGACGGTCAGTATGTCCAGGCCCAGTGGCAACACGAATAGTACCGTCCGGGCAAATGTCCCTAGCACAAAAACAATTTACTATACGCAAGGAAACTTTGCGTGTCCGAGTCTTGGCCCGATCGGCCTAGGCGATGCGACAATGGGTTGGATCGTGGCGCGGTAATCACATCGATGCGCTTTGGCAACCTGGTACTTTTCTGTAGCAGCGCGGCTGATGCGCTTTGCGGCGGTTCCGACGTCCCGTAAGTGATCATGGCTGTGGGTCGGCAGACGGTAGGCCGGCGTGAGACCGGTCTGCGTGCTTCCCGCTCGACGGCTGGCAACTTCGTCGGAATCTCGCCGCGTTTGTCGGCCGCATCGGGTCGGCCAGTAGCCGCTTGGCGCAGCCCTGTGTCATCTCGGCGACACGCGCGTCTGATGCATTCTATAAGCAATTATTGCATGGTACCATTTTGTAGTAACTACGTTATCTACTTTTCGCCAGGACTTGGACCGGGAGTTTGCTCGGCCGCCGAATATTTTTGTCACTAGGCGTGTACGGCTGTGCGGTACCGGGAATGTCAATCAACGCGCGTGCGACCGGGTTGGAGGTAGCGCAGCCGGTGACAACCATGTTGGTGGGCTTGGTGCTGTTTTTGCTACCGCTGGGCGTCGACACGTTCGCTGTTGCCGCAGCGGTGGGTGCCAGCCGACTTTCCGGCTCGACGCGGTGGCAGATCTCAGCGATGTTTGTCATCTTCGAAGGTGGTATGCCACTGGTGGGCCTTGCCGTTGGTGCGGGCATCGGTCATGCGGTCGGAGGCGTCGCCGACTACCTCTGCGCGGGTCTGCTTGTGCTTCTGGGCGGCTACCTATGTTGGGTCGATGACGAAGAGGACGAAGTCGCCAAGACACGACGGCTGACCAGCGCGCGTGGGCTCGCCTTGGTCGGGCTCGCATTATCAATCAGTCTCGACGAGCTGGCGATCGGTTTTGGCCTGGGTCTTGACGCCAAGCTGCCCGGACCCGCCATCGTCATTGCCGTGATCACAATTCAGACGCTGCTGTTTTCGCAGCTCGGATTGTCATTGGGTGCCCGGATCAGCGAACGGTGGCGCGAGTCCATCGAACGCTTCACCGGGCCCCTGCTGATCGTCCTCGGCCTCTACCTACTTAGCGACGCGCTCATCCGCATCGGGATGCTTACTGCCCCCAGAGCTGTCACGATCGGCGCCCTCATCGTCATCCTCGGCTCCCTCACCATTTACCGTCGCCACGCCACGCGGAACCCGTCGATACGCCCGCGACGAAGATCCAGCCTCGGCCAGAGATCGGGTGCCGTGATAGCCGATGCCGACGCCACGCTGTAAACGGCTGTCAGGCGTTGTGGGCGAATTGCGCAGCCAGAGGTAGGGACCCTCGCTCGTCTGCGTTTAACCCTTGTCGCTCGGGTCCCTTACGGACAAGTGCCAGCGCAGCGTCACACTCGGCAACCATCGGGTTAGGGTCTGTACAACGGACACGCTCAGGCCGGGGCGATGGAGGTGGCTGCGCCCGTTAACGACAAGCGCACCATCTGATCTGTATAGGCCAGGCTAACCGCTGTGACCGAAACGTGCGTATGCTGCAGATCGTGTCGAGGCCCGGCGAGAAGAACACGCTGGGTGAGCAGAACGATGCGCCGGGCGCTGATGAGTCCGTCACTGACGCGGCGCTGGCCCATCTTGACGGCAAGGATCTTTTGGTCGAATTGCTCGACCGGGTGCGGCAGCTCCTTAAGGCCGACACAGCAACCGTGTTGCTGCTCGATCCCTCCTCCCAGCAGCTTGCCGTGACCGCTGATCGGGGGATTCATACGGGGGTCCGTCAGGGAATTCGTATCCCGGTGGGAAAGGGTTTCGCCGGTCGCGTCGCGGCAGAAAAGCGGCCGGTGATTATTGAGCGGATCGATTACACCAATGTCCTCTATCCGATCATTCAAGAGCACGACATCTGCTCCCTGCTCGGGGTGCCGCTACTGAGCACAGGGATGGTCATCGAGGCGCTTCACGTCGGCACATTGGTACCCCGCCGGTTCACCGAGGAGGACGTCAGACTGCTCCAGATCGTGGCCGATCGGGTCGGTTTCGCAATCCAGTCGCGGCGCGCCGAGGTTGAGCGGGCTGCTGCGGCGGTACTTCAGCGCAGCCAGCTGGCAGCGGGATTGCCGGTGGTGCCGGGCCTTGAGTTGGCTGCCCGCTATGTTTCGGTTGAGAACCGTGGGGTCAGCGGCGACTGGTACGACGTATTCGCTCTTCCCTCCGGCTGGTTGCGCAGCGCGCTGCGCGCCTACGCGCTGCTGGGTGGTGATCCCGCCGAGGTGCTCGACAGACTTGACCAGCATGTGCAGCACTTCGATCCCGAGACGATGGCCACGGTGTGCTTGGCGATGTTCGAGCCCTCGTTGGAGCGGTTGCAGGTGTCCCCGGCGAGCCATCCTCCCCCGACGCTTGCCCTGCCCAATGAGCCCGCGGCGCTGCTCGATGTGCCCATCGACCATCCGGTGGGTGTGCCCGGGGGGCCGCGACGCCGGGCCACGACCATCACCATCCCGCCGGGTGGACTGCTCTGCTTCTATACCGATGGTTTGGTGAAACGTCGGGGTAGCTCGCTTGACGGTGGCCTTGCGCGCCTATGTGAGCTGGTAGTGGCTGGTCCGGTGGACTCCGTCTGTGCGGAGGTCATGGCTCAGTTCCTCGGTGATGATCCTGCTGATGATGATGTGGCAATGCTGGTGGTGCGACATCAAAACAGCGGCGAGATCGGCCCGCTGGACCTGGTAGTGCCGACGTTGCCCTGGTCGCTGAGGGATATCCGCCTTGCGATGCGCCGCTGGCTGTCAGCGGTCGGCGCCGCGCCGCGCTCGAACGCTGATCTACTCATCGCTGTCGGGGAAGCCTGCGCCAATGCCGTTGAAGCCAATGCCGTTGAACATGCCTACGGACCCCCTGGCGGCACTGTGCCGGTGCATCTGGAGCTCCGGCTGCCGGATGTGCTCGCAACCGTCGGTGATACGGGTCGCTGGTGTCCACCTCGCGGCGGACCGAGGACGGGGAATGCTGTTCATGCGTAACTGCAGCGATGATCTACGGATCGATCATGGCCATCGCGCAACCACCGTGGTCATCCGTCGCGGCCTCGCTGAGCAGGTGCCACGGTGACCGCGAGAGTTGAGAGCCGTACCGCAAGCGAGTCGATTCGTATCGCGCTCAGCGGCGGGATTGATCTAGCAAGCGCCGCGACCGTCGAGGACGCAATCAGGAGTGCGATGTCCCAACAGCCCAGCGCGGTCTCGGTCGACTTGACCGATCCTACCTACATGGACAGCGCCGGTATACGGATCCTTTTTTCACTGGCATCTCGACTAAAGGTGCGGCGGATCATGCTGAAATCCATCATGCCGCCCGACTCACCTACCCGTCGGCTAATCGAGCTATCGGGATTCGAGTCGCTCGCTGCGCTGCGACCCGGATGAGTGCTGAGGAGTCTTCCGCGAGGTTACGGGTGCTGCTAGTCGAAGACGACGAGGGCGACGCCGTTTTGGTGCGGGAGCTGTTGACCGATGCGGCGGCGCCGGTGGATCTGATGTGGGCGCCGTCGTTGGGTGAGGCCGAGCGGCTGTGGTCTACGGGGACGGACTGTGTCCTGCTGGATCTGCAGCTTCCCGACGCAAGCGGGCTGGACGGGCTGCACCGACTGCTGCGACGCGGTGCGGCTGCAGTGGTAGTCCTGACTGGTCTGGATGACGAGCAGCAGGGTGTGGCTGCGGTGGGCGCCGGAGCGCAGGACTACCTGGTCAAGGGGCAGATAGACGGGCGCAGTCTGGAACGGGTGATCCGCTACGCGGTGCAGCGGCACCGGGCGGAGGTGATCGCCAGAGACTTGTCTGAGACGCAGTTGCTGGCTGCGGAGAATGTCCGGCTCAGCCGGGGCCTGCGGCCCGCCCCGCTGATCACCGATCCGGCGGTGGGTTATGCGGCCCAAGACCGGCCCGGTAGTGGGCGGATGCTACTGGGCGGGGATTTCTATGACGTCGTGCAGACCGCTGATGGGTCGGTGTGGGCGGTGATCGGGGATGTCTGTGGGCATGGGCCCGACGAGGCTGCATTGGGGGTGTGTCTGCGTATCGCGTGGCGGACCTTGGTGCTGGCTGGGCATCCGGACCAGGAGATCTTGCCCATGCTGCAGCAGTTGTTGATCCACGAGCGGCACCTGCCGGACCTGTTCACCACTGTCTGCATGGTGCGGATTTCCCCCGATCGAAGCAGGGCGATGGTTTGGTCAGCCGGGCATCCGCCGCCGCTGCTGTTTGACGACAACGGGCAGAGAGAGGTGCCAGCGGTGCCGCGCGGGCTGCCATTGGGCATCGATCCGGGCTGTGTCTGGTCACTGGCTCAGATCGGGCTTTGCCCGCAGTGGGAACTCCTGCTCTACACCGACGGCCTGATCGAGTGCCGGTCCGGCAGCAAGCGGTACCTGGAGGTCGAGGACCTTCTCGGCCTGGTTCGTGCCCACCGTGCATTGTCCGCTCAGGACCCGCAGCACCTGGTGGACGGGCTGGTCGAGACCGTTCGCCAGCTCGATCCCGCGAACAACGACGATGTGGCAGTGCTGATGCTGACCTACTCATCCCATTACGGGGAGCGGGAGGATGGCTGACTCGACATCCGCATTTTCCACAGACCCCGATGCTGGGCAGCCTCCTGGTCCCAGCGAGCCGCCCAGCACCGCCGACCCACCGCAGCAGCCGGGCGATGCGCAGAGCGGCTGGTCCTTGCGGCGTTGGTTGCAGCTGATCGGAGCTGTCTGCCTGGGTACGGCGGTCGCAGCGATCGCAGCTGGCGCGCTGGCGCTAACCCAGCTCAGTACGGCTCGCGCGATCATGGTTGATCAGCTCGATCCTGCGTTGCTCAATGCGCAGGCATTGTCCGCGGCGCTGGTCAACCAGGAGACCGGAGTCCGCGGCTTCGTCGCTACCCGCAACCGAGACTTCCTCGCTCCCTACCTGCAGGGCCGCCAAGAAGAAGATGTCGCGCTTGCCACCCTGCATCACCTCAGCACCGCCGAATCACGCCCGGAATTGACCACCGACCTCGATGCAATTGTCGGCACGATAGAGGCCTGGCGTGCGGACTACGCTGAACCCACGATTGCTGCGGTGACTGCCTCCGGCCCGGCCGGCGCTAAGGTCGATCCCGCGCTAGGCAAGGCCCGATTCGATGCCGTCCGTGCCGCGTTCGAGCGCCAGCAAATCGGCTTGGCCGAAGCCCGCAGCAACGCCCGTGACAGCCTGGACTCTGCGGCGAATACCCTGCTCGCGCTCTGTATAGCTATCGGGGCGGCCCTACTGGTGCTGCTTTTCACAATCGGAATCTGGGTGCATCGCATTGTCACCATCCCGGTCGAAAGATTGGCCGGCGAAGTCCGCATCGTTGCTGCTGGACAGTTCGAGCGCCAGGTCAACGGGCAGGGACCCCGTGAATTCGTCGAGCTGGGCACAGACATCGACCGCATGCGTCGCCAGATCATGGCCGAACTGACAACGGTGCGAACCCTGAATCGGCGCCTGGACATCCAGGCCGCCGAGCTGCAGCGGTCCAACTCCGACCTCGAGCAATTCGCCTACGTCGCCAGCCACGACCTGCAGGAGCCGTTGCGCAAAGTGTCGAGCTTCTGCGGGCTGCTGGCCAAACGCTACGCCGGCCAACTCGACGATCGCGCCGACCAGTACATCTACTTCGCCGTGGACGGCGCCCGCCGGATGAGCGTGCTGATCAACGACCTGCTCGCGTTTTCCCGGGTCGGACGCAGCGCCACCGCCGCGTGGTCACAGCTGGACTGCGAGGATGTGCTTGCGCAGGCCGTCCGCAACCTCGGCGAGGTGATCACCCAGACTGAAGCCCGGATCACCCATGACCGGCTGCCCATCGTGATCGGCCAGGCGGCCCTACTCACCACGGTGTTCCAAAACCTGCTCGGTAACGCGATCAAGTTCCGCCGCGAACAACCACCACAGATTCACATCGGCGTCCAGCTCGATGGCGACTTCTGGTCGTTCCGAGTAAGCGACAACGGGATCGGCATCGACCCGGCCTACGCGGAGAAAATCTTCGTCATCTTCCAGCGACTGCATAGCAAGGATGCCTATCCGGGCACCGGCATCGGGCTGGCGCTGTGCCGGAAGATTCTCGATTACCACCGCGGACGGATCTGGCTCGACCCCGGCACGACAAGGGGATCGGCGTTCTGTTTCACCCTACCCACCATTACCCGATTCGAGGAAGGTATCGCGATGATTGACACAGTGATCGCCGCGCCCGGCGATGACTAATCCGCAGCATGACGTACACATCCTGCTCGTCGAGGACGACCCGGGCGACGTGCTCATGACCCAGGAGGCCTTCGAACACCACCGGATCCGCAATCCGCTGCATGTCGTCACTGACGGCGCCGCCGCGCTGCGGTTTCTGCGCCGCGAGGGTGAGTACACGGACGCAACCAGACCCGGGCTGATCCTGCTCGACCTCAACCTACCGCTGATAAACGGCCGCGAGGTGCTAGCCGAGATCAAGTCCGACGAACAGTTGCGCAGAATCCCCGTTGTCGTGCTTACCACCTCCCAAGCCGAGGAGGACATCGTGCGTAGCTACAACCTGCATGCCAACGCCTATGTCACCAAACCCGTCGACTTCACCCGTTTCATGGAGGTCATCCGCCAGATCGACGAATTCTTCCTCACCGTCGTCCGGCTCCCTACCCGATAAGGCACCTCAGCGACACAATGCGATCGACAAGGTCAGTGATCCGGCAGGGAGCGGCTCGGCGTAGAGGGAGCCCGCTGCTAGGGAAGGGTGGCGATGGTCTTGGCCTCGACCTGCATAGGGGGATGGCTGCCGGCTCGAGTACCGGGTTCGTCCGCGAGGCCACCGGGATGCAAAGGTGGCCGATATTCGGTGGATGCTGACCTCCACGTTGCTGCCCGCGACTACGCGCGACGAGGAATTGTCGCTTGACGTTCGAGAGGTCGTTGACTGGATCATCCGGCACTCACGTCCGCGGTACGGTCTGACCGACGTCGCGGCGATGCGAGACATGTTGGACGCCTTGGCGACCAGGCTGGATGGTAAGAGCGCAGCAGCCACGGTGTACCGCCGACAGCTGGCGGTGCTATTCGACATGGTGTCTTACGTGGTAGAGCGCGACCTGCTGCCGAGACGCGGCAGGTAGGGTCGGCGGCGACCGATGGTGGCAGACAACAAGATCCGTTTCGATGATTATTGTGCTGGTCAAACTACTTTTGGCCTGCAGAGCGGTAGTCCCCCCGGCAGGATTCGAATCTGCGACACACGGTTTAGGAAGAGCCGCGTCCCCGGCCCCTACGTCTGCTACCAGCGGCTACAGTTCGCCGCGCGTCGCACCACGCCTGTCCTGAGGCATGGGTTGCGTTCATTTCGCACCACGATCCGCACCACGGATCTCATGGTCACTATCGGGTGGGGTGGCGTTGCTGCCGTCGGTGGGTGGTTTGGCTTCGGTATCGGCCCCGTGGTGGCGGCGTGACCGGTTCGGTGTCGATCTGATCATGACTTGGTAGCGGGCTCATCAGGTGAACGTGCCGTAGCGGTACCGTTGTGACATGTCCAGGCTAGATCGCATCGTGTCGGACCCGGCGGTCTGTCACGGCCAACCGACGGTTCGTGGTCTGCGATATCCCGTCGAGAACCTTCTCGAGCTCTTGTCATCAGGTATGACGATTGAGGAAGTGCTCGCCGACTACCCCGACCTTGAGCGTGATGATCTTCTTGCCGCACTGGAGTTCGGCGCCCTTGCCTCGGGTCGTCGCAGAGTGGTTCCACTCGGCGCGGCGTGAGGTTCCTCGTCGATGCTCAACTGCCCGCCCGGCTCGCGTTGTTTCTAACCACTTCGGGACACGATGCGCTGCATACGTTGGACCTGCCTAACGGCAACCGCACGTCTGACGCACAAATTGCCGAGGTTGCAGACAGCAGCGATCGAGTGGTGGTCACCAAGGATCGAGAC
>DATFDO010000351.1:0-5614 GCA_035252045.1 Pseudonocardiaceae bacterium | reverse complement strand
GCCGCCGCCGAGGACAAATGTTACGGTGCGGCCAAGCAGATCATCCGGACAGTGACGCGGATTGCGCACACGGGTAGGTAAGGTGACAGCGCTCGACGACGACATACCGACCACCACGGCGCGGAACTCCGCCACCGTTGCCGGGTGGACACTGGTCAGCAGGGCTACCGGCTTGCTGCGGGTGGTCGTGATCGGCGCGGTGCTCGGGCCGACCTATTTCGCCAACTCCTTCCAGGCCAGCTATTTCGTGCCGAACATCGTGTTCACGTTGATCGCCGGGCCGGTACTGGCGATGGTGCTGGTACCAGGCGTGGTTCGGGCGATCAGCGCCGGGGGTCTGCCCCGGGGCCGGGAAGTGCTCAGCCGGGTGACGGGGTGGCTCCTCGCAGTTTCGTCCGCGGTGGTCGCCTTGCTGATGATCGCCGCCCCGGTGGTGGCCTGGACGTTGAGCATCGGCATCCCGGATCCCGCCCAACGGGCCCGGGGCCTGTGGCTGACCACGTTGATGGTCCTGCTGGTCGCGCCGCAGATCCTGCTGTACGCCCTGGGGGATCTCGGGGTGGCCGCGCAACGGGCGCGGGGCCGTTTCGCGCTCGCGTCGGCGGCACCGGCCGTGGAGAACATCGGGGTGACGCTGACGGTAGTGCTGGCCGGCTGGGGTTACGGGACGGGCCTCGACTTCGATCATGTGCCAGTCGATATGGTGATTGCACTCGGGGCGGGCAGTACGTGTGCGGTCGCACTGCACACCGGTTTGCAGCTCTTCGGGGCAGCCCGAGCAGGCCTGCTGACCCGCCCGTCGATGTGCTGGCGGGCCGACCCGGAGGCCGTCGCGGTAACCCGCAGGTTGGCACGTTCGGTGGGCGTGGCAGCCTGCCCCGCCGCGGCGATGTACGTGCTGCTCGCGCTGGCTGGTTCGGTGCCCGGCGGCGTATTCGTCGTCCAGCTGTCCTACGCGGTGTTGTTTTCGCTGTCCTACGTCAGTGCCCGCGCAGTGTCGATGGCCGCGCTTCCCGGCCTGGCGCACGCCGCCCACCGCGAGGACCTCATCACGTTCGGCTCAGCATGGCGCCAGGGGCTGTCCTACGCCGTGATCGCCAGCCTGCCACTGCTGGTGTTACTGGCCGTGCTGTCCGGACCCACCGCGAACATCCTCGCCAACGGCGAGTTGCGCCATGCCGCGCTGATCGGTCCACTCGCTACCTGCCTGGCAGTGGTGGCGGTCGCCCAACTGGTCGGCGGCGTGAGTGACCTCGGCTACCAGGCGCTTTACGCCCGGTTGGACGACCGCATTCCACGACGGGCCAGCCAACTGGCGTTCGCAGTCAAGGTGCTGGTCGCGATGGCAGCCCTGCTCGTGCCAGCCGGCGGAACACGCCTGGTGTGGCTGGTGGTGGCCATCCTGGCCGGTGAGCTCGCCGCCGCCGGCATGGTGCTGACACGGCTGCGCCGGGAGCTGAGACCCCAGCGATTCATCGAGCTCAGAGCCGTCGCCGGCGCGCTGGTGGCCGCGGTCGTGATGGTGCCGGTGGTTGCCGTGGTGTGGTGGGTGCAGCATGTCTACCGCGGCGGACAGCTCAGCACCCTGGCGGTGCTCACCGTAGGTGGGATCGTGGCGGTCGGCGTCTACGCCCTCGTACTGCGCGCCACCATCGGATGGCGGATCGGTGCAGCGTCATGACGCTTACTCGGGCTTATCGGATGCATATTGAAGCGCAAGGTGCAGCTGCCCGCCCCGCCTGGGAAGAGCTCGTCGCCCGCGATGACAGCATCGCGTTGTCGAAAACCCCACAATGGTTTGACTGCATCTGCGGTGCCAGCCGTTTTGCAGATGCGACCTTGCTGTTCCGGGGAGACGATGGCCGACGGCTGATCCTGCCTCGCCTGCGCAGGACCAGTACCCCGCCGTTTCTGGGCCAATTCGAATCACCGCCCCAGGGATGGGGCCTTGGCGCGGATGCGAGCGGCGTCCTCACCGAAGGAGGGCCGGCGTCGACCGGCCAGCTCACCGCCCTGATCGAACATATCCAGCGCCATCCTGGCCTGCGCACCCGCATCATGGTCGGTGAAGACGACGCCGACGCATGGGCATCGGTGGCGCCGCGCGCACTCTATTCCACCTCCCGAACAGCCCAGGTGCTTGATCTCCGCGGTGGCTTTTCCACAGTATGGTCGCAACGGTTCACCAGTAAGGTGCGATCCAACGCACGCAAAGCAGAGCGACGCGGCGTTGTCGTGGAATCGGACAATACTGGGCGGCTCGTCGGCGTCTTCGACGCACTGTATCGCAGCTCTGTGGACAGATGGGCCCAACAGCGGGGCCAGCCGTTATCTCTCATGCGCTGGCGCGCGCAACGCCATGAACCGCAGAGCAAATTCGCCACGGTGGCCCAGCGAATGGGCTCGCGGTGCACCGTGTCGATAGCGTGGCGAGAAGGCGAACCGGTCGCCGGCATTGTCGTGCTCACCCGGGGTCCGCGGGCGACCTACTGGCGGGGAGCGATGGATAAGGAACTGGCGCGAGGCACCGGCGCCAACGAACTCCTCCATCGCTGCGCGATCGAGGCGGCGTGCGCACAGGGCCGGCACAGCTACGACTTCGGTATCTACCAGACCGAGGAGCTGAAAAGGTTCAAGAGCACTTTTGGGGCGTATGAAGTTCCCGTGCACGTCTACTACTTCGAAAGGCTTCCCACGGCTGCTGCCGAAGCGAAGTGTCACCATGCCGCCAAGCTGGCGGTGCGCGCTGCCCTGCGACTTGCCCGCCCGGGTCGGTGAGTAGCCGTCACGAACGGCAACCATGATCGCTACAACTGAGTTGTGAGCGTTTCATGTGCGCGACTCCTATCACACCGTAGGACCCGAAGGGTGCCGACACTGTCGGGGTAGCCCGCAATGATGCGACCATGGGCAGACGAGCCGTGCGGAGGTGATGCAGCCGGTGCTGGACGTGTTCGCCCAGACCGATCCGTGGACCGAGGCGGAGTTCCTCGCGCTGCCGGCGGATCGGCGGGTTGAGCGGCTGGACGGGGCTCTGCTGGCCAGCCCGAGCGCGCGACTCCGTCACCAGCGATTGCTCTCCCGGCCCGCGATGGCCCTGGATGCCGCGGTACCGCCACGTTTCGAGGTGCTGAAGTCGATCAACGTCCGGGTCGGTCCTGGCAAGATACGCATCCCGAACCTCGCGGTGATTTCGATACCCGGGCTCGACCTGGCCGCGCTGGCAACCGCCACCAGGCCGTGCAGCTGAGCCGACGTGGTGGCGGATCCGCGGGCACTGTTGCGATCTATGTTCGACGCGGCAGTAGCGGCCGCGGATCCGCGGCACCGGGTGCCGGCGTTCCTGCCGGCGCGCCCACCGGGCAAGGTCGTCGTGATCGGCGCGGGCAAGGCGTCGGCGCGAATGGCGCAGGCCGTCGAATCAGCTTGGAACGGGCCGCTCGACGGCCTGGTGGTGACCCGCTACGGGCACGCGGTGCCCTGCGAGCACATCGAGGTCGTGCAGGCGGCCCATCCGGTGCCCGACGCGGCGGGTGAACGGGCCGCGCGCCGCATCCTGGAGCTGGTTTCCGGGCTGGGCGCCGACGACCTGATGCTGGCGCTGATCTCCGGGGGCGGCTCGGCACTGCTGGCCCTGCCCGCGCCGGGCATCACCCTGGCTGACAAGCAGGCGATCAACACCGCGCTGCTGCGTAGCGGGGCGTCGATCGCCACGATGAACCTGGTCCGCAAGCACCTGTCGGCGATCAAAGGCGGGCGGCTGGCGGCGGCGGCATTCCCGGCCGCGACCGTGGGCTTGCTGATCTCCGATGTGCCCGGCGACGATCCGGCGGTCATCGCCTCCGGTCCCACCGTGCCCGAGGCATCCACGCCGGCGCAGGCGCTGGCGGTGCTGGCGCACTACCACGTGCCGGTACCGCCTGCGGTGCAGGCGCACCTGGAGAACACCCCGGGCTGCCCGGGACCCGACGACCCGCGGATGGCCCGCATCGCCAACCACGTGATCGCCGCGCCGCAGCAGTCCCTCGAGGCTGCCGCTGCGGTGGCCCGGCAGGCCGGCGTCACCCCGGTAATCCTGAGTGACTCGCTGGAAGGCGAGTCCCGGGAGGTGGGCATCATGCTGGCCGGTATCGCCCGCCAGGTGCGCCGCCACGGCCAGCCGGCACCGCCACCCTGCGTGCTGCTGTCCGGCGGTGAGACGACGGTAACCGTCCGCGGCGCCGGCCGCGGCGGCCGTAACGTCGAACTGGCGCTGGCCCTGGCGCTGGCGCTGCGTGGCGCGCAGGCGACGCATGCCATCGCGTGCGACACCGACGGAGTCGACGGCGCGGCGGAAGTGGCCGGGGCGCTGATCGGGCCGGATACGCTGCGCCGTGCCGAGCAGCTCGGCGTGGACCCTGCCAAAGCGCTGGCCGACAACGACGGGCATGGTTTCTTCGCCGCGCTGGGCGATCAGGTCGTGACCGGCCCGACCCTGACCAACGTCAACGACTTCCGTGCCGTACTGATTACCTGAGTGTGGTACCTGCAACGGCATGGTGGTGCTCATCGGGAAGCAGGCTTGGGCTCGGCTACGCGGGGGGATCTGGCCGGTCATGCAGACCTCGGTCGCTACGGGCCTTGCCTGGTATCTCACCCACGACGTGCTGGGCCACGCGCAGCCGTTCTTCGCCCCCATTGCCGCCGCGGTATCACTGTCGGCGAGCAACGTGCTGCGCAGCCAGCGGGCGCTGCAGCTGATCACCGGGGTCGCCCTGGGCATCGGCGTCGGGGTAGGCGTGGGCGCCGTTGCCGAAGGCCCGGTGGCCATCGGGGCGGCCGTGCTGATCGCGATGTGCGCCGCGCTGGCCGTCGGCGGTGGTTTTTTCGGCCACGGGTTAATGTTCGTCAACCAGACCGCCGCGTCGGCGATCCTGGTCATCGCACTGCACCGCAGCGGCAGCGGCAGCGAGCGGCTCGTCGACGCCCTGATCGGCGGCGGGGTGGTGCTGGTGATCAGCTTACTGCTGTTTCCGGCGGCGCCGTTGCGCCTGCTGCACCGCGCGACCCGTAACTCGAGCATCACGCTCTGCGCGGCGCTCAACCAGCTCGACGAGCAGATCGCGCGCCGGGAGCCGGCCGAGCCGGGGCAGCTGCTGGCCGCCAGCCGGCGCATCCACGGGACACTGGCTCAACTCGCCCAGGCGCGCAGTACGGCACGCACCATCGTCCGGGTCGCACCCCTGCGCTGGCACTGCCGGGCGCACGTCGACGCCGCCACCGAACAGGCCGCCCAACTCGACCTGCTGGGCAACTCGGTGCTCGGCCTGCTCCGCGCCTGCCAGGCGGCGATCCTGGCCGGCCAGGACGTCCCCGCAGACTTGCGCACCGCGATCAGCCAACTGCGGGTTTCGATCGGCGTACTGGCCGAACACGGCATCGACGTCCGGCACGACGACGCGACGGTGCAGCCATTACGCCGGCTGGCGCAACGGCCACCGCCGGGCGAGAACACCTACCGTCCCCTGCTCGCCGCACTGATCCGTGCCTGCGCCCGCGACGTGCTGCGTATCCATGAGACCCCTACTCGGGCTGGCGGGAAAGGGGCGCGACGATGGGTGTGGTGATGCAGCCG
>DATFDO010000350.1:0-4510 GCA_035252045.1 Pseudonocardiaceae bacterium | reverse complement strand
TCGACAGAAAACAACACCCACCCCAAAAGAGCAGATGCCGCACTGATCACTAGCAAAACAACACAAACAAACATGGCACTAACAAAACAGCACACTGTTGAGTTCTCAAAGAACAAACACACACCATCACGAACCACCGATGCGGCAGTTAGATCCGGGATGACTCTATCTGACTTACTGGATCCGCTTACTGGACTCTAGCTTACCCGGCCCACCGCCCTTAGCGGGCCCTCGCGAACCGGGCGACTCATCGAGCTTACCAGCCGCCCGAGTGGGTCTCCCCACCGGGGGAGGCCTTAGCTCTCAGTGCGGTTAACACGCTGAGAGTCTCGTCCATTCCGCTGTGGGGCGAGGCAGAAGGTACGGCCAGTGGACCAGAGAAGTCAAATCGGCGTGTCCGGACTCGTATCCGGGACTTGTATGGCGGTCTGCGTCACTGCACCCGCACTCCAGCGGTATGGCGCCGACCGCGTCGCAACACCAGCCAGCCGCCGGGCAGCAAGTCGGACTCCGTTGGCGTCCAGCCCTCATCCCCGATCTTGGCGTTGTTCACCGCTGCGCCGCCTTCGCGAACCGTGCGACGAGCCGCCCCCTTGCTGCTCGCCAGCCCGCTGACCACGAGTAGATCGACGATCGTGGGCCGATCAGCCATCAGCACCTTGCCGGTGGGAGCCTCTGCCATAGCGGCGTCCAGCGTGCGCTCGTCCAACTCACGCAGTTCACCACGGCCGAATAGAGCCTCGCTGGCCATGACCGCGCGTTGAGTCTCCTCCGGGCCGTGCACCAGTGCGGTGACCTGCGCGCCAAGCACCCGCTGCGCTGCTCGCGCCTGGGGCCGCTGTGCCGTTTCGAGTTCGAGAGCTTCGATCTCCTCCCGCGAGAGATCGGTGAAGACGCGCAGGTAACCGGCGACCTGTGAGTCCTCGGCGTTAATCCAGAACTGGTAGAAGGCGTAGGGACTGGTCAGCTCCGGATCAAGCCAGACCGTTCCGCTTTCGGACTTGCCGAACTTGGTGCCATCCGCTTTGGTGATCAACGGTGTCGCCAAGGCATGGACCGAACGCTGCTCCAGCCGGTGGATCAAGTCGATACCGGCGGTCAGGTTGCCCCATTGGTCGCTGCCGCCCACCTGCAGAGTGCAGTGCTCGCGGCGGTACAGCTCCAGGAAGTCCATGGCCTGTAGCAACTGGTAGCTGAACTCGGTGTAGCTGATCCCGGCCTCGGAATTCAGCCGTGCGCTGACCGCCTCCTTGGCCAGCATGCGGTTGACTCTGAAGTGCTTGCCGACGTCGCGCAGGAAGTCGATCGCTGATAACGGTTGCGTCCAGTCCAGGTTGTTGACCATGCGCGCTGCGTGCGGGCCGTCGAACGCCAGGAACGGCTCGATCTGCCGGTGAATGCGATCCACCCACTCGGCTACGACTTCCCGGCTGTGGAGGGTGCGCTCCGCGGTGGGCTTCGGGTCGCCGATCAGGCCGGTGGCGCCGCCCACCAGTGCGAGAGGGCGGTGGCCAGCCTGCTGGAACCGCCGCAGCGTCAGGATCAGCACCAGGTTGCCGATGTGCAGGCTCGGCGCACTGGGGTCGAATCCACCGTAAAGCGTGATCGCACCTGCATCGCAATCGTGGCGCAGGGCGTCGAGGTCGGTGCTCTGGGCGATCAGGCCGCGCCAGGTCAACTCGTCGAGGATGTGTGCTCCCACTGCCACATCATCCCGCACTCCCTCACGCCGATTTCTTGTGCCGACGGTAGGCGGACACCGCTGGGCTGCCGTGTATCCAGAACCGCCAAGGTCGGTCCTGCGCGGCAGCGACGCCAACCCGTGGACCAGTGCGCACCTGTTCGCTGGGGACCGGATCGCCGGGCAACAGGCGCACCGGCGAAGCGGGGTCGGTGAGGTCGATGCCGTTGTGCTCGCGACGCAGCCCGAGCAGGGTGGCCAACCGAGCGGGGCCTCTGGCGAGCTCTGCATCGGATCGTGCGGTGGGCCGGCGCAGCCTGGCGGCAGCGTGTCCGGACACCACCTCAGCCGCGCGTAACAGCACCGCGCCGGGTTCCCCGTCGGGCAGGCAGGAGATGTTCGCGCAGAAGTGCATCCCGTAGACGAAATACACGTACAGATGCCCCGGTGGGCCGAACATCACCGCGTTGCGGGCGGTGCGGCCCCGGTAGGAGTGCGCCGCGGGATCGTCGGCCCCGCGATAGGCCTCCAGCTCGACGAGGCGGAGCACTACCTGCCCATCCCGGCCGTCGGCGACCACCTGGCAGCCCAGCAGCAGGCGGGCAGCCACGAGGACGTCGACGGCCAGGCGCTCGCGAGCAAGTGTCACGCAGTGACCCAAGCCCAGTGCGCTCCGGCGGCCTGCCGGGCGCGCTCCAGTTGCTCGGCGACGCGTTCCGGGGCGGTGCCGCCATAGGCATCGCGGGAACTGATCGAGCCCGCGACGTTGAGCACTCGGCGGACGTCCACGGTGAGCTCGGGATGGACGGCGGCGAGCTCCATCTCCGACAGCTCCGCCAGCCCGACACCGCGAGACTCGGCCAGCCGCACACAGGCCCCCGCGGCCTGGTGGGCGGTGCGGAATGGCACTCCCTGGCGGGTCAGCCACTCGGCAAGATCGGTGGCCAGGGTGAAGCCTGCAGGCGCCAGTTCGGCGAGCCGGTCGGTGTGGAACGTCAGGGTGGCGATCATCCCAGCAGTCGCGGGCAGCAGCAGTTCGAGCTGGTCGACCGAGTCGAACAGCGGCTCCTTGTCTTCTTGCAGGTCCCGGTTGTAAGCCAGCGGCTGCGCTTTGAGGGTGGCCAGCAGCCCGGTGAGGTTGCCGATCAGCCGGCCGGCCTTGCCTCGGGCCAGTTCCGCCACATCGGGGTTCTTCTTCTGCGGCATGATCGAACTGCCGGTGGAGTAGGCGTCGTCCAGCTCGACGTAACCGAACTCGGCGGTAGCCCAGAGGATGATCTCCTCGGCGATCCGGGACAGGTCGACGGCCACCATCGCCAACACGAACGCAGCCTCGGCGGCGAAATCTCGCGAGGCCGTGCCGTCGATCGAATTCTCCACCGGCGCATCGAAGCCCAGTTCGGTGGCCACCGCGGCCGGGTCCAGCCCGAGCGACGAGCCAGCCAGCGCACCTGAGCCGTACGGCGAGACAGCGGCGCGGGCATCCCAGTCCCGCAGCCGCTGGACGTCGCGCAACAGGGCCTGCACGTGCGCACCCAGATGGTGAGCGAGCAGCACCGGCTGGGCGTGCTGCAGATGGGTCCGGCCCGGCATCGGGGCGTCCGGGTGCGCCTGCGCCTGGTCGAGCAGCGCCTCGATCACCTCGAGGGTGCCGGCGGCGATCCGCCGGGCAGCGTCGCGCAGCCACATCCGCAGCAGCGTGGCGATCTGGTCGTTGCGGGAACGGCCGGCGCGCAACCGACCGCCGAGCTCCGGTCCGGCGCGCTCGATCAGGCCACGCTCCAGAGCAGTGTGCACGTCCTCGTCTTCGGGTGCCGCTATGAACGCTCCGGAGGCGACGTCGGTGTCGAGACGGTCCAGCGCGTCGAGCATCGCGGCCAGGTCGTCCTGGTTGAGCAGGCCGGCGTCATGCAGCACCCGGGCGTGCGCGCGGGAACCACGGATGTCATAGCGCGCCAGGCGCCAGTCGAAGTGGGTTGAGGCGCTCAGTGCGGCGAGCGCGTCAGCGGGTTTCCCGCTGAACCGGCCACCCCAGAGCCCGGTCATCACGATAGCTCCCGGTGGGTGGCCTGCAGGTCTCGTTGCGCTGCGATCTTTGATGGTAACCCCCAGAGTTGCACGAAGCCCTTGGCAAGGGACTGGTTGAAGGTGTCGCCCGCGTCGTAGGTGGCGAGATTGAAGTCATATAGCGAGTGCGCGCTGCGCCGCCCCGTCACCGTAGCCCGGCCGCCGGCCAGCTCCATCCGGATCTCGCCGCTGACGTGGCGTTGGGACTCGGCGACGAAGGCGTCCAGCGCGCGCTTGAGCGGGGAGAACCATAGCCCGTCGTAGACGAGCTCGGTCCAGCGCTGCTCGATATGGCGCTTGCACCTGGCCAGGTCCCGTTCGACGGTGACGTTTTCCAGCTCCTGATGGGCGGTGATCAGCGCGATCGCGCCGGGCGCCTCGTACACCTCCCGGCTCTTGATGCCGACCAGCCGGTCCTCGACGAGGTCCAACCGGCCGACGCCGTGCGCTCCCGCCCGGGAGTTGAGCTGCTGGATCGCTTCCAGCACCGTCACCGAGTCACCGTCGATGGCGACCGGCACTCCGGCTTCGAAGGTGATCACCAGCTGGTCCGGAGCCTTCCATTCGGTCGGATCGCTGGTATAGGAGTAGACGTCTTTGGTCGGGGCATTCCACAAGTCTTCGAGGAAGCCGGTCTCCACCGCCCGACCCCATAGATTTTGGTCGATGGAAAACGGTGAGCGCTTGGTGACGTCGATCGGCAGGTTACGCTCCTCGGCGTAGGCGATCGCCTTCTGGCGGGTCCACGCGTAGTCCCGGACC
>DATFDO010000349.1:0-4282 GCA_035252045.1 Pseudonocardiaceae bacterium | reverse complement strand
CGACCTCGGTGGTCAACGAACTGGCGTTGCACCTGGACATCGATCGCCGCGGGCGACTGCTGGCCGCCTTCGCCGCCGCCCCGGCCGCGATCGCGGTCACCAGCGGCCCACTCCATCTGGTGGAGTACTGCAACCCAGCCTACCGTGCGCTGTTCGGGGCCGTGCCCGTGGAGGTGCCTGCGAGGGAGGCGCTACCGGGGCTACCGGCCGAGTTCTTCTCCTTGATGGATCAGGTACTGGCCGGCGGGGAGGTTTACCGCACCACCGAGGCCCCGCTGACGATGACCTGGCCGGGCGAGCAGTCGCCCCGCGAACGCTTCTTCGATTTCTCTTACTCTGCCATCGGCCGCGGCGCCGATGACGAAGTGAACCACCGCGGGTTGCTCGTGGTGGCGGTAGAGGTCACCGAGCGGGTCCAGGCCCGCGTCGAGCTGGAACGCCACGCCCGGCGCCAGGAGCTGCTTGCGCGGGCCAGTGCCGCGTTGAACCGGAGCCTGGACCCGACCGCGGAACTGCAGGCACTCGCCCGGGTGGTCGTCCCCGAGCTCGCCGACCTGTCCACCGTGCACCTGCTCGCCGCTCCGGTGGCGCCGCGCGCCGACCCGCCCCTGCCGGTAATCACCGACCGGGTGGCCGTGGCCGGCGCTCCCGGCGTCGTGCTGCCCCCGAAGTTGACCGGGTTGAAGTGGGACGGCAACGACGATCCGATCACTACCGCGATCCGTCGGGGTGATCTGTATCGCCAACCGGTCTCCCCCAGCGAGCCGCCGTCGTGGTCGCGGGCCACCGGATCGGTGCCCACGTTCCGTGGCGGGTTGTGCCACCTGCTGGTCGCCCCGGTGCTCGTGGATGGGCTGGTCGTTGCCGTGGTCTCCTTCGCCTTACAGCAGGATCGACCGCTGTGGAGCGAGGACGATCTGCACGCGTTGCGTCAGATCGCTCGTTACGCCGGGCTGGCCTTGGAGCATGGGCTGTCCTACCAGGCCACCCGCGAGTCAGCACTGGTACTGCAACGCAGCCTGCTCACCGATCCTCCCATGGTGCCCGGGTTACAGATCTGCGCCCGCTACCGCCCGGCGGGGCGTGACGAGGTGGGCGGTGACTGGTACGACGCGTTCCGGCGCGGTGCCGACCAGCTCGCGCTGGTGATCGGCGATGTGGTCGGCCATGACATCACCGCGGCAGCCGCCATGGGTCAGCTCAGCGCGACGCTGCGCGCTTTGGCGCTGGACCGCTGCGATGGGCCGTCTGCCATCTTGGACCGGCTTGGTGCGATCAACGCCCAGCTGAGCATCACGCCGTTCGCCACCCTGCTGTTCGCCACTCTCACTCGGGCGGGTCACCACTGGACGATGCGCTGGGCCAGTGCCGGGCATCCCCCTCCGCTGCTGCTCACATCTTGTGGTGCCCAGCTACTGGAGCGGGTGCCGGGCACCGCCTTGGTCACCACCAAGACCCCGCCGCGCGATGAGGGGCAGATCAGCGTTGCCGCCGGTTCGACATTGCTGTTCTACACCGACGGCCTCATCGAGTGGCGAGGTCGGGACCTGACGGAGAATCTCAACACTTTCGTGGCGCGGGCAGCCGCAGTCGAGCACAAGGTCATCGATCCCCTGTGCGATGACCTACTCGCCGATGCACCCACCGACGACGACATCGCCATGCTCGCCGTCCACGTGGGCGACACCTAGCAGGCGAGTTCGACGGCCCGACTACGTCAGGTCGTCGAACTCGCCTGCTTTGACACCGCGGACCCACGCGTTCATTTCAGCGTGAGTGAACAGCACCATCCCCTCGTCCGGGTGATTACTGTTGCGCACTGCGATGTGACCGTCAGGCAGAGCGGCAACCTCAACGCAGGTTCCGTTATTGCCGCTGAAGCTGCTGGTGCGCCAGAGGGTGACAGAAGGGTTCGAACCAGTCACGATGGGTCTCCGACATCATGATTTGATCATCGATTGGATCAGCGCGATGGACCGCTCGGGACTGAGGGCGGCCCGTTGCAGGTCTTTCGCAACCATGTTATACGTCCGGACCTGGTCCGCATCCTGGAGATACAGAGCACCGTCCTGGAGCTCTACGTAGCCGATCGAGCGCACGGTCTCAAATCCGAGCACCACGAACTGACCCGTGAGCGCGGTATGCGGCCCGTCCTCCGGCCGGATTACCTGGATAGTCACTGTCGGTAGTTCGGCCATCGCCAGCAGATGGCGCAGCTGTGCTTGGCGCACTTGCGGGTTGCCCACCGCTAACCGCAGGGCGCCATCGGTGAGCACGGCGTGGACCTTGAGCGGGCGGTCGGGATCAGTGACCCGGCGGGTGCGGGCGATCCGGAAGCCGACGAATCGCTCGCTGTGGTCGGCGCGGACCCGGGGGGTGCTGGCGGTGAGTGCCGCCGCGTACTGCTCGGTCTGCAGCAGGCCGGGGATGATGATCGGCTCGAACACGAATTCGCTCTCGGCCAGGCCTTCCAAGCCGACGAAGGTCTTCAACCAGTCCGGCACCACCTGAGCCCACGGTGCCCACCAGGTGGCTTCGTCGGCCCGGCTGGTCAGCGAGATGAGTCGGTCGATGTCAGCTTGATCGACTTTGTAGGTCGCCAGCAGCAGGGCGATGTCGTCCGGATCTTGCTGCTGACGACCGGTCTCCAGATGACCGAGCTTGGCGCGGCTGAGCCCGCTGTGATCACTGGCCTCGGTCAGCGACAGCTTCGCCGCGTTGCGGTACCGGGCCAACTCCACGCCGATCAACCAGCGCAGCGGCGCTGGATCTCCTCGTGGCACCATTCAGGCCGCCACCTGCATCATGAGACGTCTCATGTATAGTCCCCCGAACTGATACACGTCCCCCACCGTTCGTAGTGTTCGAACGGACTTGACCATGCAACGAGCGTGTTCCGGGGTGGTTGCTGCTAAAGCTACCGGTATGTCCGTTAGTGTCCCGGGCGGCTCGCTGCTGAGGTTTGTCAGGGACGTCCTAAGCGGCGACGGCCCGCCCGTACCTCCCCGAAACGGGCGGAGCCGTCGCCTTCCACATCACCGGGGGGACAGCAACTGTGGAGCAGTCGCGGCACGATGGCCGGCTTCGGTCCGAGTCGAGCTTGGCTATCGACGTCAGACTGCACGGTCTGCGGGTACCCGATCCCCAGTTCCCCAGTAAAGGTCTCCGGCAGCCCGCAAGTCCCATGCCGTTTCCGGCCACTACCACCCCCGCCGGCTCCGAGGTCCAGCGGCCGAGTGTCGAGCAGCTACGGTGGGCGCGCTGCCCTGATGACGGGCAGCTGCACCTGGTCCAACCCGGCGCGGTGGCCCTGGCTGCCGCCAGCGGGTATGCCCAGGCGTTCTGCGGGCTTCAGATCGTGGCGGAAAATCTGACGATCGACAGCGTGGCGTCCGGAGCGTTGTGCATGGCGTGTGTCATCGCGGCGACATCTGATGCGGTGCCGCCGGTCAGCTGAGATAGCCCTCGACTTCGTCAACCGGGCGGACCTGCGCGCCATCCGGATCCTGCCCAGCCGCCGCGCGGGCCCGGCGTTGCCGTAGTAGGTCCCAGCACTGGTCGAGCTGCTGTTCCAGGGTGGTCAGTGCAGCATGTTCCTCGTCGGTGGTCAGCTCACCCCGCCCGAGCCGCTCGCGCAGGACGTGCTCGGCATCGACCAAATCCCGGATGCGTCCCAGCACATCGTGTTCGTCCATCCGGATTCACTTTAGTGGGTGGTGGTGTCACCAGTCGGGTAGATCTGGTCGTAGGTGATCGTCCGGCCACTGCCCTGGATGCTCTGACCGGGCTCGCCGGGCTGACCTGGATGGCCGTTGGCGCCTGGTGTGCCTGCGCCGTTTGCGCCGTCGGCGGGGCCGGCACTGAGCAGCGACAGGACGGTGCGGGTCGGCAACAGCGCGACGTGCTGTGCCTCGAGTTCGGCGAAACTCATCGGGTCGGACATAACGGCCTCCTGGGCGGCGGGCAGTGCCGGATTGGTGCATTCACGGTGCCCAGGGCGAGTGGGGGGTTGCAATCCGTAGCCGTACGTAAACCTCAGAGGTCTGGTACGTACATCTGGCGGGCACCGGGTATCTCGATGGCGATACCGGCATCGAGGAGGCTGACATGCGTCCGATCGACGGGCAGACCGTGCTGGTCACCGGCACCACCAGTGGCCTGGGGCGGCGCTTGGTTGCGCGGTTGGCGGCGTCCGGTGTCACCGTCATCGCGCACGGCCGCGATAGCGCGCGCCTGCGCCGCATCCGGGAGGAGATCCGCGAGGCGACCGGCCAGGAGGTGG
>DATFDO010000348.1:0-7450 GCA_035252045.1 Pseudonocardiaceae bacterium | reverse complement strand
GCCGCCGAAGATGAAGGCGTCTCCTGACTCCAGGACGACGTCGCACCATGGCCGGCTGCGCCTTTCTGTGTTGCCGAAGCGGAACACGCAGCTGTCGCCGACGCTGAGCGACACGACAGGCGCCGAGCTGCGCTCGTCGCGGTCCTGATGCATGCCCATCCGGGCGGCTGCATCATAGTAGTTGATCAGGGCGATATCCGGGTGGTATTGAAGTGCCGCCTCGGAATCGCCGTATGCATCAGCCACCGCGTGGCGCCCGAGGCCACCCAGCCAATCCGGGAATGGCTTCACCCGAGACCCATCGCCGTCATCCACGGTTCGGGAGTAGCGGTAGGGACGCCAGTGCCAACCCAGGCAGACGGTACGCACAGACATCACAGCGCCGCTGGGCAACCGAGTGGCACGCATACCCGCCGGGGGTTGCGCCCATTCCCGGCAGGCCGTGACCAGCTGCCGCTGCTGGTCGGTGTCGAGCCAACCGGGCAGGTGCACCGCTCCAGGCGCGATCTCGGTCCTGGATCTGTGATACCCGGGTTTGGGAAGCATGGCCAGGCTGCAACGCTAGCCTAGCCACTGGGCTGCCCGCAGCTATCTGCGCGGTTGGCGGCACACTCGAACTCGTGCACCTTCCCGTCATGCCACCCGTGGCGCCGATGCTCGCCAAGCCGGCCGCCGACATCCCTGCGGGCCAGCATTACGAACCGAAGTGGGACGGTTTCCGGTCCATCATCTTCCGCGACGGTACCGAGGTGGAGATCGGCAGCCGCAATGAGCGGCCGATGACCCGCTACTTCCCCGACATCGTCGCAGCCGTGCTGGCCAACTTCCCGCCCCGCGCGGTGATCGACGGCGAAATCGTCATCGCCGACACCGCACGCAACACGCTCGACTTCGAGGCATTGCAGCAGCGCATCCATCCCGCTGCCAGCCGGGTCAAGCTGCTGTCCGAGCAGACCCCGGCGAGCTTCATCGCCTTCGACCTGCTCGCTCTCGGCGACGACGACCTCACCCAGCAACCGCTGCGCCAACGATGGGCAGCGCTGCAGCGCGCGCTGGCCGGGGCCACGGCGCCGGTGCACCTCACCCCGGCCACGGAAGATCTCGAGCTGGCCCGGCGGTGGTTCGAGCAGTTCGAGGGTGCTGGGCTGGACGGCCTGATCGCCAAGCAGCTTGATGTGATCTATCAACCGGATAAGCGGGTGATGACCAAGATCAAGCATGAGCGCACCGCTGACTGCGTCGTGGCCGGCTACCGGTTGCACAAATCCGGACCCGACGCCATCGGTTCCCTGCTGCTCGGCCTGTACGACGATCGGGACATGCTCGCCTCCGTCGGAGTGGTCGGGGCTTTCCCGATGGCGACCCGGCGCGAATTGCTCACCGAGCTCCAGCCGCTGGTCACCACATTCGACGAACACCCGTGGAACTGGGCGGCGCATGAGCAGGGTGAGCGCACTCCGCGTAAGAACGAGACGAGCCGGTGGAACGCCGGTAAGGACCTGTCGTTCATCCCGCTGCGCCCCGAGCGCGTTGTCGAGGTCCGCTACGACTACATGGAAGGGCCCCGGTTCCGCCACACCACTCAATTCGTTCGCTGGCGACCCGACCGCGACCCGCATTCCTGTACCTACGACCAGCTCGAGCGCCCCATCCGGTTCAGCATCGCCGACGTGCTGCTCGGCTAGTGCTCGTCGCGGTCGGCCCATTCGAGCAGTGGTTCCAGGGAGAACACCGCGTCGTCGATGCCGGCGTGCACATCGCCCAGGCGTGCGAACCGCTCGGCAACGGTGCCCAGAGTGAAGTCGCCCGGCTCGGCGTCGGGAACCTCATCCCACCGCAGCGGGGTGGACACCACTGCTTCGGGCACACCCCGCACCGAGTAGGCGCTGCGGATCGTGTGGTCCCGGGTGTTCTGGTTCCAATCCACGAAGACCGCGGCGATCCGGTCCCGTTTCCACCATGCGGTGGTGACCAGGTCGGGTGCGCGCCGTTCCACTTCACGGGCGAAGGCGCGGGCCGCACGGCGCACGTCGGCGAAGCCCCAGCGCGGCTGGATCCGCACGTAGACGTGCATCCCGCGACCACCGGAGGTCTTCGGCCACCCCACCGCGCCGACCTCGGCGAGCACTTCCTGCACCACCAAGGCCACCTGGCGCGCCTGGGGGAACCCAGTGCCAGGCTGCGGGTCCAGGTCGATGCGCCACTCGTCCGGGAATTCGACGCTTGTGCTGCGGGTATTCCAGGGATGGAATTCGACAGTGCTCATCTGCACTGCCCAGATCACGTCAGCGACGTCGGTAACACACAGTTCGTCTGCGGAGCGCCCGGAGGGGAAGTCCACCCGCACGGTCTGCACCCAGGGCGGGGCGCCGGCCGGCAGCCGCTTCTGGTGCACCTTGGGACCGGTGACTCCGCTGGGGAAGCGGTGCAGCATGCACGGACGCTGCCGCAGGGCGCGCACGATGCCGTCACCGACTGACAGGTAGTAGCGAGCGAGATCGATCTTGGTCTCACCGCGAGTGGGGAAGTAGACCCGGTCCGGGTTGGTGATCCGGACCCTCCGGTGGCCGATCTCGAGCTCGACAGCCGGCGAACTGCTCAATCCCGCCCGCGTCGTTTTTGTCGGTAGGCCTTGATGTGGCTGGTGATGAGCATCACCACGAGCACAGTGCCAAAGCCGACGAGGTACACCAATTCGACGTTACTTTCACGATTCCCAATGATCATCGCGAATAACGTGAAGGCGGTCAGCCATCCGGCGGCCTTACCGGCTCGGGGGAAGCTGCCGTGCCAGCCCCAATCGACGGAGGGCTCCTGCTCGTCATAGCCGAAGGTTGAGTGGGTCGAATGCGCCTCGGTGGGATGCTGGTCTGTCACAGCCACAACGGCATCATCGCATACCGCCTGGGGGCTGGCGGGATCCGGCCATGGGCTGCTTCCCGCCAGCCGAGCACGCTCAGTACCGCCACACTCCTCGCCGCCCAACGGCGAGCCGGTAAATTATCAGCAGGATGAGCGATCCGATGATCGCGGCCACCCAGGTCTGGAGATTCCAGAACGTCTCCAGTCCCCGGCCGAAAATGGCCTTGCCGATGAAGCCACCAATGATGGCGCCCACGATGCCCAACAGTATGGTGACGATGAACCCGCCGGGGTCCTTACCCGGCATGATCAATTTGGCGATGGCACCGGCCACCAATCCGAGAACAATCCACCCGAGAATGCCCATGCCCGACTCCCTCCGTGAGCGGTCACGATCAGTGTGATCGGTGTGAGGTCACCTCGCACGCATAATCATGGTGCGGTCGGGAACAATGACCTAGATGGACCTGTCACCTCGCCCTCGTACGGTGCTGCTACTGGGTAGCACTGGGTCGATCGGCGTGCAGGCGCTGGACGTGGTGCGCCGCAACCCGCAACGTTTCCGGGTGGTCGGGCTGGCCGCGGGGGGCGCAGATCCGCAGGCGCTGGCCGCTCAGGTAGTGCAGACCGGCGCACCGGCAGTGGCCGTGGCGCGGGGCCGGGCCGCGCAGGATCTGCAGCTGGCGATCTTCGCCGAGGCGCAACGGTGCGGCTACAACCAGGGTGGCTACCGCATGCCACGGATCCTGGTCGGACCTGATGCGGTGGCGGAGCTCGTCGCGACGCAGCCGGCCGACGTGGTGCTCAACGGCGTGACCGGGTCCCGCGGCTTGGCGCCGACGCTGGCCGCGCTGCGCAGCGGCGCCACCCTGGCCCTGGCCAACAAGGAGTCCCTGGTGGCGGGCGGCACCCTGGTCACCCGCGCGGCTGCACCCGGCCAGATCGTGCCGGTGGATTCCGAGCATTCCGCACTCGCCCAGTGCCTGCGCGCCGGCAGCCGCGTTGAGGTGGCACGGCTGGTGCTGACCGCGTCCGGCGGCCCGTTCCGCGGCCGCCGCCGTGAGGAACTCGACGGCGTCACCGCGGAGCAGGCGCTGGCGCATCCGACCTGGCGGATGGGCCCGGTGGTCACGGTGAACTCGGCCACCCTGGTGAACAAGGGCTTGGAGCTCATTGAGGCTCATCTCCTGTTCGACATCCCCTATGACCGCATCGACGTGGTGGTCCACCCACAGTCGGTGATCCACTCTATGGTCACCTTCACCGACGGCTCGACGATCGCCCAAGCCAGCCCACCGGACATGCGGTTGCCGATCGCGCTGGCGCTGGGCTGGCCGGACCGGGTTGCCGATGCCGCCCCGGCCTGTGACTTCGCCAACCCAGTGAGCTGGACGTTCGAACCGGTGGACGCCGAGACCTTCCCCGCCATCGAGCTGGCCAAAGCGGCGGGTGCCGCCGGCGGCTGCGTGCCGGCGGTGTTCAATGCGGCCAACGAGGAGGCGGTGGCCGCCTTCTTGGCTGGCCGCATCCCGTTTCGTGGCATCGTCGACGCGGTATCGGCTGTGCTGGATGAGTCGTCAGGGTGGCAAGCCGACCCGACTACGGTGGAGGACGTGCTAGCCGCCGAGGCCTGGGCTCGGAGCAGCGCCACCGAGTTGCTAGGTGGCCGACTTGCCCGAGCGAGTAGGAGCACTGAATGAGGAGGAGCGCCGCGTGACGTTCGTGCTGGGGGTAGTGCTGTTCGCGGTCGGCATCGGAATTTCCATCGCCTTGCACGAGGCCGGCCACATGGGCACCGCTAAAGCCTTCGGAATGAAGGTGCGTCGCTACTTCATCGGCTTTGGCCCCACCGTATTCTCGTTCCGGCGGGGCGAGACCGAGT
The DNA here is from genome assembly GCA_035252045.1 of Pseudonocardiaceae bacterium. Taxonomy (GTDB): domain Bacteria; phylum Actinomycetota; class Actinomycetes; order Mycobacteriales; family Pseudonocardiaceae. Next base: position 2,706 of record DATFDO010000348.1, on the reverse strand, counting down.
ACGGGCTCAAATTGATCCCGGCCGGTGGCTTCTGCGATATCGCGGGTATGACCGCGCTGGAGGAGTTGCCCGATCCGGATGACCGCAGGCGTGCGTTCATCCGGTTTCCCACGTGGCAGCGGGTGGTGGTGTTATCCGCGGGTGCGGTGACCCATTTCATCCTGGGCGTCGTGCTGATCTACGCGATGGCGGTGTCGACTGGCCTGCCCAATCTCAATCCGGCACCGACGCCTGCGGTGGTGTCCGCCGTCAACCCCTGCGTTGCGGCGCGGGCCGACGGTTCGTGCCCGCCCGGTTCCCCGGCGCCGGCCCGGGATGCGGGATTACAGCCTGGGGATCGGGTGCTGGCCGTGGCGGGCACTCCGGTACGAGACTCCGGCGATCTGGTCGCCACGATTCGCAGCCGTGCCGGCCCCACCGAGTTTCAGATCGACCGCCACGGGCAACAACGGACTGTGATGATCGATGTTGCCCGGGTCCCGATCTCAGCGCTGGGCGGTACGGGTGACCAGCTGATCGGTGCGATCGGGGTGATGACGACTCCGCGGCCATCCGTGACGCCGCGGTACCGACCAGTCGAGGCGGTCGGCCAGACCGTCGCCTTCACCGGCACCATGTTCGCCAATACCTGGCAAGGCGTGAAGGAGTTCCCGCAGCGGGTGCCGGCGCTACTGGACCGGATCCAGGGGCAGGACCGGCCGGATACCCCGTTCAGCGTGGTGGGAGCCAGCGTGCTCGGTGGTGACGCCGCGGGTTTCGGTGCGTGGTGGTTCTTCCTGTTCCTGCTGGTGGCGATGAACCTGTTCCTCGGAGTGTTCAATCTGTTGCCGCTGCTTCCGCTGGATGGCGGGCACATCGCGGTCAACGTCTATGAAGCCACCCGCAATGCCATCCGGCGGGCCACCGGGCGCGCGAATGGCCCTCCGGTCGACTACAACCGGCTGATGCCGCTGACCTATGCGGTTGTGCTCGTCTTCATCGGGGTAAGCCTGTTGACCATCACTGCCGACATCGTCAACCCGATCCGGCTCCATCGATAGAGGCCTCGCCATGATGATCGGTATTCCAGCCGTCCCGCCGGTGCTGGCCCCGCGCCGTAAGACCCGCCAGCTGCAGGTGGGAACCGTGGGAGTGGGCAGCGAGCACCCGGTGTCGGTGCAGTCGATGACCACCACACTCACCGCCGATATCAACGCCACCCTCCAGCAGATCGCCGAGCTCACCGCGGCCGGTTGCGACATCGTGCGAGTGGCCGTGCCCAGCGCCGACGACGCCGAGGCGCTGCCGGCCATCGCCCGCAAGTCCCGCATCCCGGTGATCGCCGATATTCATTTCCAGCCCAGGTACGTATTCGCCGCCATCGATGCCGGGTGCGCGGCGGTGCGGGTCAACCCGGGCAATATCAAAAAATTCGACGACCGGGTCGCCGAAATCGCCAAGGCGGCCAAGGACGCCGGTATCCCGATCCGGATCGGCGTCAACGCCGGCTCGCTGGACCCCAAGATCTTGACCAAATACGGCAAGGCGACCCCGGAGGCGCTCGTCGAATCCGCGCTGTGGGAGGCGAGCCTGTTCGCCGAGCACGGCTTCCACGACCTCAAGATCTCGGTAAAACACCATGACCCGGTCGTCATGGTGCGGGCCTACGAACAGCTCGCGGCGCAGTGCGATTACCCGTTGCACCTCGGCGTCACCGAGGCCGGTCCGGCCTTCCAGGGCACCATCAAGTCGGCCACCGCGTTCGGGGCGTTGCTCAGCCAGGGCATCGGCGACACCATCCGGGTCTCGCTGTCCGCGCCACCGGTCGAGGAGGTGAAGGTCGGCTGCCAGATCCTGGAGTCGCTGAACCTGCGGACCCGCCGGTTGGAGATCGTGTCGTGCCCATCGTGCGGGCGAGCCCAGGTTGATGTCTACAAGCTCGCCGAGGAGGTGACCGCCGGGCTGGAGGGCATGGAGGTGCCGCTGCGGGTGGCGGTGATGGGCTGCGTGGTCAACGGGCCGGGAGAGGCCCGCGAAGCCGATCTCGGCGTGGCCTCCGGCAACGGCAAGGGTCAGATCTTCGTCCGCGGCGAGGTGATCAAGACCGTGCCCGAGGCGCAGATCGTCGAAACGCTCATCGAGGAAGCCTTCCGGTTGGCCGGGGAACGTCTGCCTGAGGGTTCCTGATCCGGCCGGTGACTGTTCTGGCAGGCTATGCGGGTGCTCAAGCACGCGAGCGCGCAGCTGCTGGACGATCGACATGCACGCAGTGTCCGTGCGGTCTTGGCCACAGATCCGGTGATGTCCTGCATGGTCGCAGCGCGGATCGAAAACGGTGGTCTGGATCCTTGGCGGCTCGGCGGGGAGCTGTGGGGTTTCACCAGCGATCCGGAACGGGGGCGTAACGCGCAGTTGACCGGGCTGTGCTTCTCCGGCGCCAACTTCGTACCGCTGTGCGGGGGACGCTCGGCGATCCGCGCCTTTGCTGATCGAGCGGCCTGCCGGGCCAGGTGTTGTTCGTCGATAGTGGGACCGGCCGACCAGGTCCTGGCACTGTGGTCGCGCCTGGGTGAGCGCTGGGGGCCGGCCCGCGAGGAGCGGCCGGACCAGCCGCTGCTGGTGCTCGCCGGACCGCCCAGAGTGCCGGCCGATCCGCTGGTGCGGGCGGTTCGTCCGAACGAGCTGGACCGGTATCTGCCGGCTGCTGTGGCCATGTTCACTGAGGAG
>DATFDO010000347.1:0-7786 GCA_035252045.1 Pseudonocardiaceae bacterium | reverse complement strand
CGGCCGCGGCGCGCTCGGCGTCGTTCTGCGCCACGGCGTAGAGCATGTAGTTCTTGATGTACTGCATGGTCAGCGTCGAGGCGCCCTGGCCTTCCAGGGCGCTGCCGCTGGCGGACAGGTTGGTCATCAAGGCCCGGGCGGTGCCACGCCAGTCCACCCCGTTGTGCTCGAAGAACCGGCGGTCCTCGATCGCGATGATCGCCGCCTTCATCGTGTCGGCGATGTCCTTGGGCGGGGTGTTGAACCTGTTCTGGTCGAATACGTAGGCGATCGGCAGCCCATCCTTGTCGGTGATGGTGCTCACCACCGGCACCTGGCTCTGGACGAGGTTGGTCGAGACGCTGTTGACCGTCTCGCTGGCCTGGTTCGACGCCAGACCGATACCGCCCACCACGGGGAACAGGACGCCCGCCACCAGCAGGCCCGCGAGCAGACACAGGCCGAGAATCCGGATCAGCGCGTTGCCGGTCACCACCCGGGCGAGCCTACGCGTCAGCGCTTGACACCCACATGAGGCGTGGCCGGTATGCCGGCCGAGCTTTGTCTATGCCGCATTATGACCGGGTTCATGACCGGTGCAGCGACGAGTATCCTCAGAAGACGTGAGCGCATCCAACACTACCCAGCAGAGTCTTCTGCAAGAGGTAGAAGCGCTGGTGGCGGCCCTCATGGGTGATGCCCTGCCGGCGGAGATCACATCCATCGCGGAACGTCTGGAGGCAGCTGCCGACCAGGGCGACGACGTTTCCTCCGCCGCCATCGACGAAGTTCGTTCCGCGATCAGATTGGTGCGCAACGGCCAGCCGTGCGCCGCGGTCAGCGCACTGCTTTCCGCTCGCCTCGAACTCGGCGCTCCCCCGCGCTGATCCTCGACGCGTCAGGCCGGCGTGGACGGCAACGCGCTCACCGGAGCCCTACGCGCGGCCGTGCGCGGCGACGTCGCCGCTGACACCGGGACCCGAGCGCTTTATGCCACCGACGCGTCGAACTACCGGGTGCCTCCGCGTGCCGTCGTCCTGCCACGAAGCGTCGAGGATGTGGCCGCGGTCATCGGCGTCTGCCGCGAGTTGCAGGTACCGCTCACCGCGCGGGGCGGCGGCACGTCGATAGCAGGCAACGCCATCGGGCCCGGGGTGATCCTCGACTTCTCCCGTTACCTCGACGCGGTGCTCGAGCTTGATCCGGTGGCGCGGCTGGCACGGGTGCAGCCGGGAGTCGTGCTCGACACGCTGCAGGCCGCGGCCGGCCGGCATGGCCTGCGCTTCGGCCCGGACCCGTCCTCGCACAGCCGCTGCACGCTCGGTGGGATGATCGGCAACAACGCCTGCGGGGCGCACTCGGTGGCTTGGGGCACCACCGCTGCGGCCGTCGAGGAACTCGTGGTGGCGCTGCCCGACGGTTCTCGCCTGGTAGCCGGTGGTGGGCAGTTGCCGGCTGCGGTGGCCGAGCTGGAACGCGACAACCGCGGGTTGATCCGTACTGAACTGCCGGACTGGCCGCGCCGCGGTTCGGGCTACGCCTTGCAGCACCTGCTGCCCGAGCACGGGTCGCGGCTGGCCCGTGCGCTGGTGGGCACCGAGGGAACCTGCGCGGTGGTGCTGGAGGCGACGGTGCGGCTGATCAAGCCGCCGTCGGCGGTGGCGTTGCTGGTGTTGGGCTTTCCGTCGCTGGCTGTCGCGGCGGATGTTGCCCCTGAGTTGCTGCGCCACCACCCGCTCACCGTCGAGGGCCTGGACACGGCACTCGTCGCGGCGTCGGCGTCGGCGTTGCGCAGCCGGCCTGAGCTGCCAGCGGGTGCGGCCTGGCTGCTCGTCGAGTTCGGCGGTGACGTGCTGGGCGCGGCGGTGGCGTCGGCTCGTGCTGTGGCGGCCGAGGTGGACTGCCCGCATCTGGTGGTGGCCGATGCGGCGCACCGGGCGGAGCTGTGGCGCCTCCGCGAGGCCGGCGCCGGTCTGGCGACTCGGCTACCCGACGGTGCGCAGGCCTGGCCAGGCTGGGAGGACGCCACGGTGCCCCCGGCGCGGCTGGGCGGTTACCTGCGGGAATTCGCTGATCTCCTCGCCGGGCACGGTAGGCGCGGCGCGGTGTACGGGCATTTCGGCGAAGGTTGTGTGCACGTGCGCATCGATGCCGACGTGATGAGCGCCGCGGGGCGGCGGGACTTCCGGCAGTTGCTGGAGCAGGCCGCTGATCTGGTGGTTTCCCATGGTGGGTCGCTGTGCGGAGAGCATGGTGACGGGCGGGCCCGCGGTGAGTTGCTGGGCCGGATGTACCCACCGGCGGTGCTGCGGTTGTTCGCGCAGTTCAAGACGATCTTCGATCCGGACGGCCTGCTCAACCCGGGGGTGCTGGTGGATCCCCGGCCGCTCGACGCGGACCTGCGTCCCGGGCGTGAGCGTCCGGTGCCGGTGAGCCTGGCGTTGGGACGCGACGGCGGCAGCCTGGTGGCGGCGACCCGGCGCTGCGTCGGCGTCGGCGCGTGCCGGCAGCTGGGCGGGGCCGGGGTGATGTGCCCCAGTTTCCAGGTCACCCGGGACGAGAAGCACTCCACCCGCGGGCGGGCGCGCCTGCTGGCCGAGATGCTGGGTGGCGATCTGGTAACCGGTGGCTGGCGCTCGCCGGAGGTCGATGACGCGCTGGACCTGTGCCTGGCCTGCAAGGCGTGCGCGTCGGAGTGTCCGGTCAATGTGGACATGGCCACTTATAAGGCAGAGTTCCTGCACCAGCGTTACCGGTGGCGGCTGCGGCCGCGCTGGCATTACGCAATGGGTGGTTTCCCGCTGGCGGCTCGGGCCGGTTCGGCGGCGCCTGCGGTGGCGAACCGGGTCGCGCCGTGGTTCGCCGCGCTGGGCGGGATATCCACTGCCCGGCCGCTGCCCCGGTTCGCTCGGTACCGGCCTTTCGACGTGCCGGCCGGTCGTGGCCCGCGCGGTGTGGTGTTGCTGTGGCCGGATTGTTTCACCCGATCGTTCGATCCCCAGGTGCTCCACTCCGCCGCCCGGGTGCTGGCGGCGGCCGGTTTCGCTGCCCGGCTGCCCCGCGGCACGGTGTGCTGCGGCCTGACCTGGTTCACCACCGGGCAGTTCGGCATCGCCCGGCTGGTGTTGCGCCGCAGCCTGCGACTGCTGCGGGCGCCACTGGCGGCTCGCGTGCCGGTGGTGGGCCTGGAACCCAGCTGTGTGGCGATGCTGCGTTCTGATCTGGGGGAGCTGCTTGGCGACCATCCGGCGGCGACCGCGCTGGCGGCGCAGGTACACACCCTCGCCGAGGTGCTGCGGCAGCGGGCGCCGGACTGGCAGCCGCCGCAGCGCTCGGGGGAAGCGGTGCAGCAGGTGCACTGCCACCAGCACGCGATCATGGGGCATGAGGCGGACGATGCGCTGCTGGGCCTGGCCGGGATCCGGGTACGGCGGGCCTCCGGATGCTGTGGGCTGGCCGGCAGCTTCGGCTACCAGCGTGGGCACGAGGAACTGTCCGCTGCGCTGGCGCAGCGCTCGCTGGTACCGGCCATCAGGGCGATGCCCGGTGCGCTGGTGCTGGCCGACGGGTTGAGCTGCCGCCAGCAGATCGCCCAGGCGACGGGCCGGCGTGCGTTGCACCTCGCCGAGCTCCTTGACGGCGGTTGGCGCGAGGGTCAACCGCTGGTCGCGCGCTGAGCGGTGGGTGTTTTAGACCCTTTAGAGCTGGTTAACCACAGGTAATCACCCGGTAGGAGGCTGCACCTGGCGATGAACGGTAGATAGGTTGCGCCGAGCGGTGACGACGCGGGTACATGCGGGTACATGCGGATACGTGAGAACGAAGTTCAGGAGGGGCGAATGAGCCGTCTGCCGAGCACCTACGATCTCGGTCTGGACACTGGCGCGGAACTGACCAGGGGCTCGGTGCCGATGCAGCGCGGGCAGGATCCGCACCGTGTCACGGCCGAGCAAGTGGACCGGGCTCGCCTGTCGGTGGCCCGATCGGCGACCGGCGCCGAGGATTGCCGGATGCTGCTGGACATGTTGGGTCTGATCGACGGTGAGGATGGCATCCCTCCGGTACGTCGATGATCCAGGGACGCCGATGACCCTGGTACCGCGATGAGGCCAGGTGGTGACTGCGGTTAGCCGCACCGCCTACCCGTCGTGCATCCGATCACGGCGGTGTCCTATGCTGGTGGTGCTCACGGCGGGCCACCGGCGCGGGCAGGTCTGGACGACCAAGTCCCCATCGTCTAGCGGCCTAGGACTCCGCCCTTTCAAGGCGGCAGCGCGGGTTCGAATCCCGTTGGGGGCACGGAACAACAGCAAGGCCCAGTGGCGCAGTTGGTTAGCGCGTCGCCCTGTCACGGCGAAGGTCGCGGGTTCGAGTCCCGTCTGGGTCGCTCCGGTACCTCGTGTGGCCCGGACGGCCAGGTAGCTCAGTTGGTACGAGCGTCCGACTGAAAATCGGAAGGTCGGCGGTTCGACCCCGCCCCTGGCCACCACCTCTCACCCAGGTAAAACGGCCCTTACTAGTGATCTTTAGTCGATCTTTGTCCAACTAACTGTCCAATTCCGCTGCTTACACTGCCTCTCATGGCACGCAGGAAGCAGGCGCCGAAGGACCTGACCGGCATCCGGCAGCGCGGCGATCGCTACCAGATCCGGCTGTTCGGTGGGCAAGACCCGGTGACCGGTAAGCAGGTGATGCTGACTGGTTCGGCCGAGGACGAGGAAGCAGCGATCAAGCTGCGGGACATGTTCCGCCGGCAGGTCGCGGAGGCGACGGCGGCACGTACCAGTGTGACGTTGGGCTACCTGCTCGACGAGTGGCTGGCCGGGCATCAGGTTGAAGAGACCACCCGGACCAGCTACCGAGTGGCGATTGACAATTTTCTCAAGCCTGCACTCGGGGACACCTCGCTGAGTCGGCTTGCTCAACTCGGGGCGCGGCCGTTCGAGCAGCTTTATGCCGAGCTGCGGATCTGCCGCCGGCGGTGCAAGGGACGTGGCTTCGTCGAGCACTACACCCAGCGGCAGCACAAGTGCGATAAGCGGTGCGCGTCGCACAGGTGCAAGCCGCTGTCCGTGTCGTCGGTCCGGGAGTGCCACGCGGTGCTCAGTGGTGCGCTCAGCGCGGCACTGCGGTGGGGATGGATCACAGTCAATCCGTTGGAAGCGGTCAAGCGTCCACGCCAGCAGCACCCGCAGCCGAACCCACCATCGACCGAGCATGCCGCCCGGATCGTAAGTGCAGCGTGGGAGCAAGACGCCGACTGGGGCACCTTTGTCTGGTTGACCTTCATTACCGGCGCGCGACGCGGCGAGCTGCTTGGCTTGGCATGGGAGCACCTCGACCTGTCGGCCGGGTTGCTGACCGTCCGGCGCAATCTGGTGCGTCAGAACGGCGAGACGGTCATCAAGGACACCAAGACGCACCAGATGCGCATCGTTAACCTTGATCCAGAGACCGTTGCGATCCTGACCGCCCACAGGCGGCGCGCCGAACAGCAATGCACGGAACTCGGGACGACGCTCACCGACGACAGCTTCGTGTTTTCCTATTCGCCCGACCACCGGCGACACTGCGACCCAGATGCCGTCACCCACCGGTACTCGAAGATGACTGCCGATCTGGGCATCGATACCCATTTGCATGCGCTACGCCATTACAGCGCCACTGAATTGATCGCAGCCGGCGTCGACATCCGCACCGTCGCCGGCCGGCTTGGGCATGGCGGCGGCGGAGCCACGACCCTTCGGGTCTACGCGGCGTGGCTGGCCGCCGCAGACAAGTCAGCCGCTGGGCTACTCGCCGCACGACTACCAAAGCCACCACAGTTCCGGGACTGATCTGGGCCAATTACGCATCGGCCTGCCACCTGGTCCCGACTGCGCCCTATTGAACGGCGCTCAGGAGCGCCGTAATACGGCGACGCTGGCGTATTGAGCCGACTTGGGTGGCGAGGATTGCTGCGTGGTTGGCATGCCTGCGAGCGTTGTCACGATCACCGTTGGTTGCCAGGGCGGTCGCGAGGTCGACGCGGAGTGCGGTTTCGGCGCGGACGAACGTGGGGTCGAGATGGTCGAGGGCGTTGGTCAGGACTGTGATCGCATTGAGGTGCCCGAAGCGGGCCAGGGCGTGGCCGCGCCAGCGCGCAAGGTGTACCTGATCGAGTGCGACGTAAGGCCGCTCGCCACTCCCTGATTGATCGGGTAGTAGTTCAGTCGCTTGGTCAAAGGCGTGCAGACTTGCGGTCTGGTCGCCGTAGGATGCGAGAGCTTCGCCGTGCGCGGCGGCGAGCCATGCCCGGAGAATACGGGGCGCGCTCACGTCGGCGCGGCGTCGGGCGTTGTCCAGAAGGTCGACGGCGTCGCGGGTTGCTCCTGCGTCGATGAGGACAAATGCTTGTTCGGCGGCTGCGTGGCTTTCATAGGCTATGGAGCCGGATTGCGCGGCGGCGGACCGGCCTTTTTCGTAGTGTCGCCAGGATTCGGTGATGTCACCGAGATCAAGCGCTTGCCATCCGGCGAGAGTGTACATTTCGGAGAGTAGCGCGGCGAGTGGTTCGCGAGTGCCCGGGGCGAGACTGTGGGCGGCGAGTCGCTCCACCTGTCGGGTTTTGGCTTTGAGTTCATCGCGGACGATGATGGCACCGAGTTGGCGGTCGAGTCGACGGATTGCGTCGAGTTGCTGGTGCAGCAGTTCAATAGTTGACTGATCCACGCGGCGAGCGGCATCGAGTAATTGACGTAGCTCCGCTTTTGAATCTTCTTCAGTCTCGGTCATGACCGTGGTCTTTGGTGGTGCGAGGAGAGCGGTAATCGGCTCGCCAAAGAGGTGTTCGAGTAACCGTGCGGTGGCCGGCCGGGGCGTGCCGATCGGCTGGCCGCTAACGAGTCGCTGAAGGTGGCGCAAGCTCAGGGTGCCTGGTTCGTCATTGTCTCGCGCGAAGGCTTCGGCGTGTTGCACAAATTCCTCGAAGGTCATCCGTCGCTGGCGGATGCGGTGTTCGAGCAGCGTTCGTGGTGGTCGATCTGCCAATGTCCGGTTCCCCTCCTCCGCCAGGCGAGTTTGTGGCGTTGGTATGGCGGTCTTGTGTCGTTTCGCTGATACCACCGCTAGTACACGATTATTTCAGCTCTTCACCGCGGTGAACGAGCGGGGAGTCCCGGTGCCGCGCTGCCCTAAGCCCACCGGGACTCCCGTCACGGTCGAGGTCGCCATGGGACCTCAACGCAGGTCAGATGCCCCGGCTGTGACACCACAGTGATCGCTGCGAGGTGGGGAGTGGACGAACACGCCGTCTCGTTTTCCGACCGGTCGCTGGTCGAGCGGCGCTCATCGGAGGCTCCCGGCGGCCGGTCGGCACCACCCGATCCCGATCTCGCCGCCGAGGTCGCGGCATTGGCGGAGTTGCTAGCGGAGATGGTCCGCTTGGCTAGGTATGGCGCTGTCTTTCCTAGCCGGTGGCAGGTGGCGGAATTGGCGCTGGAGCACAAGAGTGTGCGCGCCGCGCTGCGGCCCCACCCACTGCCGCTGAGCACCGATCACATCATCACCCGGCTGAACGAGTTGCGTGACCTGATCGGGGACGGCCATGCCCGGCGCTGATGGCCCGGAGTTAACTGCCGCCAAGCGGCTGCTGGATGCCGCCAAAAGCCAGGGATTCACCTTCCAGCGCATTGCACCGGGTCCGGACGGGCCACTGCTCGGGGTACGGGAAACCGCCGACTACCGGGACACCTGCTACCTCAGTGGCTTCGGTGAAGGCTGTTCAGCGACGCGAGCACGCAAATCCAGCCTGGTAGTGCCAGGGGGC
>DATFDO010000346.1:0-7999 GCA_035252045.1 Pseudonocardiaceae bacterium | reverse complement strand
TCGAAGACGTCCCCAGACCGCGAACCGAGGAAATCCGAGATCACCGCAACCAACCCCCGGCGTCGCGGTGGCCGGCGCAGCGTTTCCAATACCGCCGCCAGGTCGCCGCGTACGCCCTCAGCCGCTCGCGGTAGTTCGGCGACCCGGCGGATCATCGCGCGGGCATGCGGCAGGCCGCCGCGAGCCGGGATCCGCAGCGTCTGCGCGCCGGTGCTCACGACGGCGCCCACCCGGTTGCCGCCGCCTCTGGTCAGATGCGCCACCGCGGCGCAGGCAGCGACCGCTAGCTCACGCTTGTCGCACTCGGCGGTGCCGAAGTCCAGGCTCGCCGACAAGTCGACGGCTAGCCATGTCTCGAGTTCCCGGTCGGCGACGGTGTCGCGGATATGCGGTTCCGTGGTGCGCGCGGTGACCGCCCAGTCCATCCGGCGGACGTCATCGCCGGGCTGGTAAGGCCGTGCCTCGCCCGGCTCGGTGCCCGGCCCCGGGACCAGTCCGAGGTGATTGCCTTGCAGCAGCCCGTCCAGCCGGCGCCGTACCGTGAGCTCCAACGCGCGTAAGCCGGCCTCCATGCGCCCTTCGCGCAGCGCCGGCGGCGCCCACCGGTGCCGCTCGCCCCGCTCACTGCGCGCCGCCATTGGCTTCGATCAGCCCTGCCCGGCCACCCCGGCCGGCGTTCCGGAATCACCGGATTCCTGGGGACGGGCGGAGACCTGAGGCAGCGGCACGGTCTGCATCACCCGGGTGACGATGTGCTCCACCGGCACCCCGTCGGCCAGCGCGTCGTAGGACAGCACCAGGCGGTGGCGCAGCACGTCGGCCGCTACGTCGATGACGTCCTGGGGCAGCACGTAGTCGCGTCCACGGATCAACGCCATCGCCCGGGCCGCTGCCACGATGCCCAAGCTGGCCCGCGGGGATGCGCCATAGGCCACCCATCCGGCGACGTCGGACAGCCCATGCTCGCCGGGAGTGCGGGTCGCGAGCACCAGCCGCACCACGTAGTCGACCAGGGCGTGATGGACAAATACCCGCGCGGCGACTTGTTGCAGCCGGGTCAGCTCGCTGGGATCGAGTATCCGGTGCGGCTGCGGAGGCTGCACACCCATCCGGTAGATGATCTCGCGCTCCTCTTCTACCGTCGGATACTGCACCAGGATCTTGAACAGGAAACGGTCCCGCTGCGCTTCGGGAAGCGGGTAGACGCCCTCGTTCTCGATGGGGTTCTGGGTGGCCAGCACGAGGAACGGCGCAGGGGTGGGATAGGTGGTGCCGCCGATCGATACGTGCCGCTCGGCCATCACCTCTAGCAAGGCGGACTGCACTTTGGCCGGCGCGCGGTTGATCTCATCGGCCAGCACGAAATTGGCCATCACCGGTCCGAGCTCGACGTCGAACTTTTCCCTACCCTGCCGGTAGATGCGGGTTCCGAGAATGTCGGCGGGAACCAGGTCGGGAGTGAATTGGATACGCGAGAACGTGCCGCCCACCACGCGGGCGATGGTTTCCACCGCGAGTGTCTTGGCTACCCCGGGCACCCCTTCCAGCAGCAGATGGCCACTGGCCAGCAGCCCGACGAGCATCCGCTCGACCAGCCGATCTTGGCCTACGATCACCCGCTGGATCTCGAACACCGTCCGCTCGATCAGCTGGGCGTCTTTGGCCGGGGACGCCGGCCGGCCGGCATGGCTGGGTGTCCCGGATGCCGGTGATGGCACCATGCCGTCGGCGTCGCTCACGGGTCCTCCTCGCGCAGCACGGACGCCCGGTCGGTTGCGGGATCCAGGCAGACCCAACCGCGGTGCCGGTGTGGCGGCTGTGAAGGGTCTCGCCGGATCTACAACAGCCGCACGGCGTAGGGCATGATCCCGTCGTAACGTACCGAGGTGACCCGCACCGCTGCGCCCGAATACGGTGCTTCGATCATCTGCTCGCCGCCGATGTACAGGGCCACGTGATGAACGTCTCCGTCGGTGCCCCAGAACAGCATGTCGCCGGGACGTTTTTGGGCCAGCGGTACCTTGCGACCGGCGTTGTACTGGAAACCGCTGTAGTGCGGTAATGAATAACCCAGAGCGCGGGAGAACGCATAGATCATCAACCCGGAACAGTCAAAACCGATCTTGCGGTAGTCCCCGAAGGTGTCCGCCACGCCGCCATCTCGGACACCGATGGTAGGTCCTGCCGCGTCACCGCCACCCCAGGAGTAGCGGACCCCGAGTTGGGCCATCGCCCTGTTGATCACCGACTGGGCGGAGACGGCCGCGGTCCGAGAACCGGGTGTCGACGCGGCAGCTCGCTCGGCGGCAGTGGCCGCGGCGGCGGCAGCCGCCGCCGCGGCAGCCTGTTCCCGATCCCGCTCCGCGCGCCACTCCTCGTAGCGTTGCCGCTGCCCACGTAGTCCCGCGGCGGCGTTCTGCGCGTCGTAGAGCTGCCGCTCGAGGTCCGCTTTGCGATCCGCCAGGGCCTTGGACGTCGCCGCTTGCGCTGTCTCAGTGTCGATCGCAACGCGGTAGGCGGTGTCGAACGCGTCTTTCGCCTCCGCGGCGGTCTGCTTGGCGGCCTGAGCCGCCGCCAGCGCTGCTCGGGTCTGGGAATCCTTATTGGCCGCATCGACGCGAACTCGCTGCATGTTGTCCACCGCGTGCAGCTGGGCGCCTCCCACGGCATCCAGCAGTTCGGCGCGAGCGAGCAGATCTTTGGGGCTCTTCGAGCCGAGGAAAGCCGACAGCGAGCCGACTGTAGTGCCCTGCCGGAAGCTCGCCGCGGCGAACTCGTCGAGGGCACGGTGCGCCACCGCGATCTGCTCTGCGGCGGCGTCGGCTTCCGCGCGGGCATTGTCTGCCCGCAGCGTTGCGGCAGCCAGCGCGGCCTGCGCCGACTGCTCGTTGATCAGCGCCTTGTTGGCCTGTTCGCGTCTGAGCTCGATCTGGGACTGTGACGCCAGCAGGGCCGCGTCGGCTTGAGCAACCTGATTGGCCAGCTGCCCGACTCGAGTTGCGGTGACGTTGACGTGCGCCTGACTGTTTTTCAGATCGTCGTCGCTGGGGTTAGGCGGCGGTGGAGGCAAGGCATGCCCGATAGCTGGGTGGCCCACCAGCGCGAGCACAGTGAGCACACTGGCAACAAGCGCACGGCCGGGAACGTGACGCCGAATCCGGACGCTCACACCCCACTCCTTCCCCGGATGCTTCGCGGCAGGCGCCGGTTCGCCGAGACCATCAGATTTCGTCAAGCCAGCACGCGGGTGCACTGTGTCACGGAATTCTCGTCAACACCAACAACCACTTGCTTAACTCTGATAACAACAACCACACGGGGGATGACGAGACAGTGTTGTTACCCTCTGTAGCGAACGCTGGATACACCGATGTAGCCGCGCCCGTGCTCCGCGGCTATCGGATGATGGGGTTGACTTCGCCGCCGAAGGTCAGTTCACCCGGCGCTCGCGGCCCTGCCAGTACTCTTGGCGTAGCTTGAACTTCTGGATCTTGCCGGTGGCCGTGCGGGGAATCGAGTCACGGAACTCCACAGACGTCGGCGCCTTGAAGCCCGCTAGCCGCTCCTTGCAGTAGGCGATGAGCTGATCTTCGGTGACCTGTGCCTCCGGAGCCACCACGACCAGCGCCTTGATCGTTTCCCCCCAGCGGTCGGAGGGCACACCGATCACCGCCACCTCAGCTACCGCCGGGTGGCTGAACAGGCAATCTTCCACTTCGATCGAGGAGACATTCTCACCGCCAGTGATGATCACGTCTTTCTTCCGGTCCGTGATGCAGAGGTAGCCTTGGTCGTCGATCGACCCCCCGTCCCCGGTATGAAACCAGCCGTCCACGAGTACTTCGCGGCTGGCCTGGGGGCTATTCCAGTACCCAGCCATCACGACATTCGAGCGGGCCAGCACTTCCCCGGACTCCGACGTGCGAAGCCGGGCACCCAGCGCGGGGCTGCCGGCCCTGGACAGCCGGCGCGCACGGTCCTCTGCGGAAAGATCATCGTCGGCCGGCGTGCTGCGGTTGAAAGTCAGCAGCGGGGCGGTCTCGGTGAGGCCGTAGATCTGCATGAATTCCCACCCGAGCTCCTCACCGACTCGCTGAATCACCCTGGTAGGCGGTGGTGCACCGGCGCACACCAGCCGTACCCGGCCCCGTCCGGGGATCTCGCCCGGCCAGCTCGCGGCGGCGTCCAACACCGCGTTCCACACCGTCGGGGCGCCACACATCAAGGTGATGCCGTGCTGATCGACCCGCCGCAAGATCTCCGCACCGTCCACCTTGCGCAGCACGACCTGCCGCGCTCCCAGCCCGACGAGCCCGTAGGGCATGCCCCACCCGTTGCAGTGAAACATCGGCAGCGTGTGCAGGTAGACATCGCGTTCCCAAGCACGGGTGTGCAGGGCGAAGGTGACCGCGTTGATCCAAATATTGCGGTGCGTCAGCTGCACGCCCTTGGGCCGTGCGGTAGTGCCCGAGGTGTAATTGATCGTCGCCGTAGCGTCCTCGTCAGGCTCGTCCCAGGGCCGTGGCTCGACGTCGAAGCGCATCAGGACTTCTTCGGTCTCGCCACCGAGCACGAACCGGTGCGGCGCCGTCACGGCTTTGAGCGGCTCGTCGAGCTCCGGGTCGACCAGCAGGACCGACGAGCCGCTGTGCGACACGATGTAGTCCACCTCGTCGGCGCGCAGCCGGAAGTTCACCGGCACGCAGATCCGCCCGCTGGCGGGCACGGCATGCAACAGCTCGAGCAACCGGGCACTGTTGTGGCTGACCACCGCTACCCGCTCACCGATACCGACGTCGAGCGCATCCAAACCCGCTTGCCAGGCCAGCGCCCTGCGACCCAGCTGCTGATAGGTCGATGTCTGCACCGGTGGCGCAGGCTGGACCGGTTCATCCACCACCGCCACTGATTGGGCGAACGCCGTCTGCCCGCGGTCCAGGAAATCGGCAACTACCAAAGGTACCCGCATAACCCCAAGCCTATGGCCTCGTCACCCCGACATGGAGCCATATCCGGGTTTCTGAGCGGGTGGTAACCCCGATATGGCTCCATGTCGGGGAGGCGGGGGCCGGTGGTGCTGCGAGCTGGGGGTCAGGACGTAGAGTCACGGGTGAGGAGGAGCCAGTGGCCAAGGCAGCAACGAGCACCGACAGCTTCGGCACCCGCGGCACGCTGTCCGTCGGAACCGCTCGCTATGACGTGTTCCGGTTGGCCATGCTGGACCGGCGAATCGGCACCCAATGGCGCGCCTTGCCGTACAGCCTGAAGGTGCTGCTGGAAAACCTGCTGCGGCACGAATCCGACGCTGCCGGTGCCCACGTCACTGCCGAGCACGTGACAGCACTGGCCGGCTGGAGCGCGCAGTTGACGTCCTCCACCGAGATCCAGTTCACCCCGGCCCGGGTGATCATGCAGGACTTCACGGGCGTGCCCTGCCTGGTCGATCTCGCCACGATGCGCGAGGCGATCGCCGATCTGGGTGGTGATCCCCGGGCGGTCAATCCGCTTGCCCCGGCCGAACTGGTCATCGACCACTCCGTGATCGCTGACGTGTTCGGCCGCCCGGACGCCTTCGAGCGCAATGTCAACCTGGAATATCAGCGAAACCGGGAGCGCTACCAGTTCCTGCGCTGGGGCCAGCGTGCCTTCGACGAGTTCAGGGTGGTACCCCCGGGCACCGGGATCGTGCACCAGGTCAATCTCGAGTACCTGGCCCGGGTCGTCACCACCCGCCAGGGGATGGCCTATCCGGACACGGTGGTGGGCACCGACAGCCACACCACCATGGTCAACGGGCTCGGCGTGCTGGGGTGGGGTGTAGGCGGCATCGAGGCCGAGGCCGCCATGCTCGGTCAGCCGGTGTCGATGCTCATCCCGCAAGTCGTCGGCTGCAAACTCACCGGATCCATCCCTGCGGGCGCAACCGCCACCGATGTCGTGCTCACCCTGACGGAGATGCTGCGCCGGCACGGGGTGGTCGGCAAGTTCGTCGAGTTCTACGGCGACGGCGTTGCGGCCGTGCCGCTGGCTAATCGCGCCACCATCGGCAATATGAGCCCTGAGTTCGGCTCGACGTGCGCGATCTTTCCCATCGACCGGGAGACGATGCGCTACCTGGAGCTCACCGGCCGCCCGGCCGACCAACTCGCGCTGATCGAGGCTTACGCCAAGGAGCAGGACCTCTGGCACGACCCGAGCCGGGAGGCCACCTATTCCGAATACCTCGAACTGGACTTGTCCATCGTGGTGCCGTCGATTGCGGGACCGACGCGACCGCAGGATCGGATCGGACTGACTGACGCGAAGGTGGCGTTTCGGCGCGCACTGGCCGGCTACGCGAACCACACCGCGTCCACGGTGGATGAGGCTGGTATCGAATCCTTCCCAGCCAGTGATGCCCCTGCGGTGAGCGGTAGCGACGGCGGCGATGGCGGTCAACCGGGTACGACGACCTCCGCTGCAGCCGGTGCAATGGACCGTCTTAGCTCACCGACGCCCGTGCAGCTGGACGGCGCCAACGTCGAGATCGACCACGGCGCCGTGGTGATCGCCTCGATCACCTCGTGCACCAACACGTCCAATCCCTCGGTGATGATCGGGGCGGCGCTGCTGGCTCGCAAGGCCGTTGAGGCCGGCTTGACGGTCAAGCCATGGGTGAAGACGTCGATGGCGCCTGGCTCGCAGGTGGTCACCGACTACTACGAGAAGGCCGATTTGTGGCCGTCGTTGGAGAAGCTCGGCTTCCACCTGGTGGGCTACGGCTGCACCACCTGCATCGGCAACTCGGGTCCGTTGCCGCGGGAAGTCGCGCGCGCAGTCCGCGATGCCGATCTTGCGGTGGTCAGCGTGCTGTCCGGTAATCGCAACTTCGAGGGTCGCATCAACCCTGACGCGGCGATGAACTACCTCGCATCACCTCCGTTGGTGATCGCCTATGCGCTCGCCGGGACGATGGACTTCGACTTCCGAACCGATCCGCTGGGGTTCGATCAGGACGGTAAACCGATCTGCCTGGCGGACATCTGGCCCTCGCCGGAAGAGATCCAGAAGGTGATCGACTCCACGATCAGTCAGGAAATGTTCGCCAAGGACTATGCCGACGTGTTCACCGGCGACGAGCGCTGGCAATCACTACCCACCCCGGAAGGCGAGGTCTTCACCTGGGACCCGGAGTCGACGTACGTGCGCAAGCCGCCGTATTTCGAGGGAATGACAATCCAACAAGCACCGGTGACCGACATCACCGGTGCGCGCGTGCTGGCGCTGCTCGGGGACTCGGTGACCACCGATCACATCTCCCCCGCCGGAGCGATCAAGGCCGACTCTCCCGCAGGTCGCTACCTCGCCGAACGGGGTGTCGACCGTAAGGACTTCAACTCTTATGGATCTCGCCGGGGCAATCACGAGGTGATGATCCGTGGCACTTTCGCCAACATCCGGTTGCGCAACCTGCTGCTGAACAATGTCAGCGGTGGCTATACCCGTGACTTCACCGCTTCATCGGGTGCCGGCGTGGTGCCCATTTACGACGCCGCCCAGCGTTACGCAGCGGCTGACATCCCGCTGCTTGTCCTGGGCGGCAAGGAGTACGGCTCCGGTTCATCGCGGGACTGGGCGGCCAAGGGCACCCTGCTACTCGGAGTGCGGGCGGTGCTCGCCGAGTCGTTCGAGCGCATCCACCGCTCCAACCTGATTGGAATGGGTGTGCTGCCGCTGCAGTTCCCACCCGGCGAGTCAGCGTCGTCGCTGGGCCTGAATGGCACCGAGATCTTCGATATTTCCGGCGTCACCGCTCTCAACAACGGTTCGATCCCGGAGATGGTGCACGTCACCGCCACCCGCGATGGAGCCGATCCGGTGCACTTCGACGCCGTGCTGCGCATCGACACCCCCGGCGAGGCGGAGTATTACCGCCACGGCGGAATCCTGCAATATGTCTTGCGCGCCATGGCGCGCAAGACGCCGGTCGGAGACTCAGCGGCCCCGAGAACCTCTGAGC
>DATFDO010000345.1:0-6899 GCA_035252045.1 Pseudonocardiaceae bacterium | reverse complement strand
GCGAGCGCTCCCGGCCCGGTCACCGTGGTTCCCACCTTCTTGAGCTCCGGGTACCACGTGCGGGTTGATGTGCCGCGGGAGGTGGCTGCGACCCGACGTGACGACGTCACCATCAGCCCCGCGCTCGGGCCGCACCCGTTGCTGGTGGCCGCGATGGCGCAACAGTTGCGAGAGGCAGGATGGCACCGAGGCGACGCGGTGGTGCTGGCCGCAGCGGGCTCCTCGGATGCCCGGGCGGTCGCTGATGTCCGGGCTGCGGCGTGCCTGCTGTCCGGCCACGTCGGCCGCCGGGTGCGAGTCGGATTCGTCGCTACCGGCGCTCCCCGGGTCGCGCCGCTGGTCGCGGGTTTGCGGGCGGCTGGGGAATCCAGGGTCGCGGTGGCCTCATGGTTGCTCGCGCCGGGTCTGTTCAGTCTCAGGCTCGACACCGCGCAGGCCGATGTGGTGGCCGCACCGCTGGGGGCGCATCCTCGGGTCGTCGACCGGTTGGTCCAGCTCGCCGGAGCCGCTGCAGTACTCCGCAGCGCCTAACTCCCCGCGCTGTAACCCCGATAGGGAGACGTATCGGGGCTCATCGGGCGCAACGGTGGGTGCAGCACCACCCCGACGGAGTCTTGTGATCGTCAGGCAACGATCATGAGCGAAAGTGATCAATCGTGCAATGCTGGTGCGCGCGCCGTCGGTGCACTGACACCGCGTAGCGGTCGGCATCGGTGTAGGTCTGCCGATCCCAGGTGGCGTACCGGGCTTCGCGGATCAGGCCGGCGTTGGCGCACCAGCTGTCGTAGTCCGCCACCGACGGCCAGCCCGCCTGCAATTGGAACCCGGCAATGAGCCGCCCGCCCGGCGCCAGGTGCCGTGCACAAGCTGCGACTGCCCGGTGACGGCGGTCGGATGCCACGTAGGGGATGACATTGCCGGCCAGCACGACGACGTCGAACCGGGTAGGCAGATCGAGATCGCTGAGGTCAGCGTGCACCCAGGTCAGCTCCGGTGCTTTCGCGCGTGCCAGGTCGATCATGTCACGGTCCAGATCGGTACCGACGACGTCGACACCCCGGCGGGCCAGTTCGATGCCCACCCGCCCGGTGCCGCAACCGCCGTCCAGCACGGAGTGCGGGCGGTAGGAGAACACGAAGTCTGCTTCGCCGTGGGGGTTCGCGCCGGCAGCGGCCATCCGCCGCCAGCGGTCGTCGTAGCGCGCCGGATCGAGTTGCCGGCGCCACAGGTCCCAGTTTTCAGGCGGCGAACCCATGGCAGTCAACCTAGGTCAACAGCGGAGTGGTCACCGGCACGGCCTGATGAACTAACGGCGCGCACCCGGTGGTGCGGAAACCTCCCAAGCGTGAGCGTAACGTCGGGTGCTACGGGGCGCCGGATCACGGGAGCGGTAGACAACGTAGGGCCGGGTCAGGTAACCCAGCGGAGCGCTGAAGACGTGCACCAGCCGGGTGTAGGGCCAGACACCGAGCAGGGTGAGCACCACCAGATTATGGATCTGGAAACTGATCGGTGCGCTCGCCATCAATTCGGGCTGCGGGGCGATGGAGAACAGGCTGCGGAACCACGGCGACACCGTCGCCCGGTACTCGTAGCCACCCCCGATCAGGTTGCTGCCGACCGTGTTGAGCATTCCGGTCAGGATTGCCGCGCTCAGCAGGGTGTACATGAGTTTGTCCAGGCGGGTGGTGGCCCTGCGCACCGCAGGCACGGTGCTCCGCCGGTACAGCAGGATCGCCAGCCCGGCGATGGTGACCAGGCCGGACAACACGCCGAGGGACACTGACACCAGGTGATAGGCCGATTCCGAGACACCCACCGCAGCGGTCCAACTCGCCGGGATCAAGATGCCGAGCACGTGCCCGCCGAGCACGGCCAGCAACCCGAAGTGGAACAACGGGTTACCCAACCGCAGCAGCCTGCTCTCGTAGAGCTGCGACGACCGGGTGGTCCAGCCGAACTGATCATGGCGGTAGCGCCACAGGTGGCCGAGCAGGAATGAGGTGAATGCCACATAGGGCACGGTCAGCCAGAGCAGGGTGGTCACCGTCGTCCTCCGCTGCGTTGTTCCTCATTGGGCTCATGCCACATGGGATCCATTCCAAATGGCTCCAGGCCCACCTCTTCGGCCGGCGGCCCCTGGGCGGCCAACTCCGCGACGCGACGCCGGTCGGCGACGTTGAGCTCGGGCAGCGTGGCGCATACCGCGGCGAGCACCGCCGCATAGGGAGACGCCGCCTCCAGCAGGGATTGCCTGAGCAACTCCAGCACCGGCCGGTACTCGACCAGCAACCGCCGGCCGGCCTGCGGATCGACGGTCGCGGCGAATTCCAGCACCACCGCCAGATGATCGGGCAACTCGTGCTCGCCCAGGGTGACGCCTGCGGTCCGGTAAGCATGCTTGAAGCGCAGCAGAGCCATGCCACGTTTGCGGGTGTCACCGTAGGCGTAGTAGGTCAGGTGCAGGCAATGGCGCCGTCGCAGGTCGAACGTTTCGACGTAGTGCGCGCCCAGCTGCATCGGTGGCCTGCGGCGAAGCTCTGACAGGAACGAGATCAGCGTGGTCCCCGCTGACCCGGGTACCGATGCCGCCGCGGCTCCCAGCTCGCCGGTCATCTTCAGGGTCTGCTGGGTCGGGTAGTCGAGCAGCAGCGCGGCGATCCGCCACACCAGGCGCTGATGCCGCTGCGTCAGCTCGTGCCGCCGCGAGGTGCTCATCGGGTGTGCTCCGGGACATGTTCCGCACCGTTGGCCGGTATCTCCGGAAACAGGCCATCCGGGCTCTTGCCGTCCCAGTTGAGCAGGTTGATCCGGTGCGCCTTGTCCACCGGCGCCGCGGCACCGTTGGTGTCGGTCAGGTGGAACTTGCCGGCCATGGCGTCGAACGCGGTCATGCCCGGGCCGCCATCGGAGTCCAAGCTGCATCCGGTGGCCAGGGCGTCCAGTCGGTGCGCATCGGACACAGCGGCGCTGGACGCGCTCGGAATGACGTAACGGTGCTCGTATTTCGCGATGGCTAGCAGCCGGTACATCGCCTCGATCTCCGCCGGTGTCAGATGCACCGACTCGGCGATCTCGGGTCGCACCGGCTCGCCGAGGTTGACCCGGCGCATGTGCGCCCGCATCGCGGCCAGCCGCGCCAACGCGGCGCGTACCGGCCCGGGATCGCCCGCAGTGAACAGCTCCGCCAGGTACTCCACCGGGATCCGCAGCGCGTCGATCGCGCCGAACAGGTTGCCGGCGTCTTCGCCGTCATGCCCGGTGCTCGACAGCACATCCACCACCGGGGATAGCGGTGGCACGTACCAGACCATCGGCATGGTGCGGTACTCCGGGTGCAGCGGCAGCGCGATCTGGTAGTCCACGATCAGCTGGTACACCGGGGACGCCTGCGCCGCCTCGATCCACTCCGGCGAGATGCCCGACCGCTCGGCCTCGGCCACCACCCGCGGGTCGTGCGGGTTGAGGAACACGCCCAGCTGCGCCGGGTAGAGATCCTGCTCGCGGGGTACCGACGCGGCGGTCAGCACCGCGTCGGCGTCGTAAAGCAGCACCCCGATGTAGCGCAGCCGCCCGACGCAGGTCTCCGCGCACACGGTGGGGATGCCCACCTCCACCCGCGGGTAGCAGAACGTGCACTTCTCCGCCTTGCCGGTCTTGTGGTTGAAGTAAATCTTTTTGTACGGGCAACCCGTGACGCACTGCCGCCAGCCGCGGCAACGGTCCTGGTCGACCAGCACGATGCCGTCCTCGCTGCGCTTGTAGATCGCGCCGGAGGGGCACGATGCCGCGCACGACGGGTTGAGACAGTGCTCGCAGATCCGCGGCAGGTAGAACATGAACGTCTGCTGGAACTCCAGTTTCACCTGCTCGGACACCTTCGCCAGCAGCGGGTCGCGGCCGATTTGCTCGGGGCCGCCGCCCAGGTCATCGTCCCAATTGGCACCCCAGGTGATCGTGGTGTCCGCACCGGTGATCTGCGACTTGGGCCGGGCAGTCGGGGTGGTGTCCGACGGTGGTGCGGACACCAGGTTGTCGTAGTCGTAGGTCCACGGCTCGTAGTAGTCGTCGACGGTTGGCAGGTTGGGGTTGGCGAAGATATTCAGCAATCGCTTGACCCGCGAGCCCGAGCGCAGCGTCAGCCGGCCACGCTTGGTCAGCGTCCAGCCGCCCTTCCACCTGTCCTGATCCTGGTACTGCCGGGGGTATCCCTGCCCGGGTCGGGTCTCGACGTTGTTGAACCAGGCGTACTCCACGCCGCCACGGTTGGTCCACGCCTGCTTGCAGGTGACGCTGCAGGTGTGGCAGCCGATGCACTTGTCCAGGTTCATCACCATGGCCAGCTGTGCCATAACCTTCATCAGTAGGTCACCTCCTGGCTGCGCCTGCGAATCGTGGTGACCTCATCGCGCTGGTTGCCGGTGGGACCGTGGTAGTTCAGCGCGAACGACTGCTGGGCGTAGCCGCCGATCAGATGCGTCGGTTTGATCATCAGCCGGGTCAGCGCGTTGTGGATGCCACCGCGCTTGCCGGTCTTCTCGACGCGCGGGACGCCCATGGTGCGCTCCTGGGCGTGGTACATGAACACGGTGCCCTCGGGCATCCGATGGCTGACGATCGCCCGGGCCACCACCACGCCGTTGCGGTTGACCGCCTCGATCCACTCGTTGTCCTTAACGCCGATCTTGGCGGCGTCCACATCGGACATCCAGATCGCCTGCCCGCCGCGGGACAGCGTCAGCATGTGCAGGTTGTCCTGGTAGGCGGAGTGGATGGACCACTTCGAGTGCGGGGTCAGGTACCGGACGGTGATTGCGCGATACCCTTTGCTTTCGATGGCCCCCACCGCGGGTTCGCCGAACAATGCCGTCATGTCCAGCGGCGGCCGGAAGATCGGCAGCTGCTCGCCGAGTTCGGCCATCCAGTCATGGTCGAGGTAGAAGTGCTGGCGGCCGGTCAAGGTGTGCCACGGCTTGAGCCGCTCGGTGTTGATGGTGAAGGGGGAATAGCGCCGGCCCCCAGCCTCACTGCCCGACCATTCCGGCGACGTGATCACCGGCACCGGGCGGGACTGGGTGTCGGCGAAGGTGATCCGCTTGCCCTCGCTCTCGGCGGCGAGGTCGGCCAGCGCGGTCCCGGTGCGCCGCTCCAGGGTCCGGAAACCCTCGGTGGCCAGCCGCCCGTTGGTGGTGCCCGACAGCGCCAGGATGGCCTCCGCGGCGTGGGAGTCCTTGGCCAGCGACGGCCGCCCGGCGGCCCGCCCGGAGGCGATCGCGCCATTGACCGCACGGAGGTAGTCCACCTCGGCGTCCGGGTGGACGGTGACGCCCTTGGTGGTCAGCCCGACGTGCTCGACGAGCGGCCCGAGCGCGGCCATCTTCTCGCCGATCGCCGGGTAGTCACGCTCGACCGTGACCAGTCGTGGCATCGTCTTGCCGGGGATGGGCTCGCATTCACCGGTCTTCCAATCCAGCACCCGGCCGCCGGGTTGTGCGGTGGCATCGGCCGTGTCGTGCATCAGCGGCACCGCCACGATGTCGCGCCGCACCCCGAGGTGTTTCTCGGCCAGCCAGGAAAAGCCCCGGGCCAGCCGATGAAACGCCTCGAAGTCGGTCTTGGTCTCCCACGGCGGGGAGATCGCGGGGGAGAAGGCGTGCACGTAGGGATGCATGTCGGTGCTGGACAGATCGTGCTTTTCGTACCAGGTGGCGGCGGGCAGCACGATGTCGGAGAACAGCGTGGTGCTCGTCATCCGGAAATCCAGCGACAGCAGCAGGTCGAGCTTGCCCACCGGCGCCTCGTCGCGCCAGGTGAGCTCGGCGGGGCGCACCCCGTCGCTGCCGGTGGCCCGCAGGTTGGAGTCGGTACCCAGCAGGTGGCGCAGGAAGTACTCGTTGCCCTTGGCCGAGGAACCGAGCAGGTTGGCCCGCCACACCGTCAGGCATCGCGGGAAGTTCTCCGGCGCGTCGGGGTCCTCGCAGGCGAACCGCAGGTGCCCGGTGGCCAGCCCGTCGACGACGTGTTCAGCGGCGTCTTTGCCCAGCTGCGCCGCCTCGTCGGCCAGATCCAGCGGGTTGCGGTTGAACGTCGGATAGCTGGGCATCCAACCTAGCCGGCTGGCCAGCGCGATGTTGTCCGCCGCGGTGCGTCCCGCAAAGCGCCCCCGAGCTAACGGGGAGGCCATCGCTTCTGCGGTAAACGGGTCGTAACGCCATTGATCGGTGGCCAGGTACCAGAAGATGGTGCCCTGCATCTGGCGCGGTGGGCGCTGCCAGTCCAGGCCGAACGCCAGTGTCGACCAGCCGGTGATCGGCCGGCATTTCTCCTGGCCGACGTAGTGCGCCCAGCCGCCGCCGTTGACCCCTTGGCACCCGGTGAGTATCACCAGGGCCAGGAACGAGCGGTAGGTCTGGTCGGAGTGGAACCAGTGGTTGGTGCCCGCGCCCATCAGGATCATCGACCGGCCGCCGGAGCGTTCGGCGTTATCGGCGAACTCCCGGCCGATTCGCTCCGCCTTGGCCGCCGGCACTCCGGTGATCGGCTCCTGCCAAGCCGGGGTGTAGGGCTGCTCGGCGTCGCAGTAACCGGTGGGCCAGTGGCCCGGCAAGCCCGGCCGGCTCACCCCGTACTGCGCTAGCAGCAGATCGAACACCGTGGTGACGAGC
The DNA here is from genome assembly GCA_035252045.1 of Pseudonocardiaceae bacterium. Classification (GTDB taxonomy): domain Bacteria; phylum Actinomycetota; class Actinomycetes; order Mycobacteriales; family Pseudonocardiaceae. The sequence goes on along the minus strand of DATFDO010000345.1, from coordinate 234 downwards.
TTGCCGGCAACAGTCCGGGTGGGCACCCCGCGACGCAACACGCCAGGTTCTCCGGCGTCGAAGCGCGGCAGGCTGACTTCAGCGGCGTCGCTGCCGTACAAGCTCAGCAGCGGATCCACGCCGTGCAGGTCGAGATTCCAGCGGCCTTCGCCGGAGCGGGTGAAGCGGTGGCCCAGCGAGCCATTCGGGATCACGGGCTGCCCGGTGGCGGCGTCGAAGAGCACGGTCTTGGAC
>DATFDO010000344.1:0-7320 GCA_035252045.1 Pseudonocardiaceae bacterium | reverse complement strand
ACCTGTTCAGCGGGGACATCGCCGGCAACATCAGCTACGGCGCGCCGGGCGCAACCCCTGCACAGGTGGAGGCAGCGGCCCGGCGGGTCGGCGCGCTGGAGACCATCGCGGCGCTACCACACGGGTTCCGCCAGCCGGTCGGCGAGCGCGGGCAGGGTCTGTCGGCCGGGCAGCGGCAACTGGTCGCGCTGGCTCGGGCCGAGCTGGTCGACCCCGACCTGTTATTGCTCGACGAGGCCACCGCGGCCCTGGATCCGGCCACCGAGTCGGCGGTGCTGGCCGCCACCGACCGGCTCGCCGCCCCGCGGACCACCGTCGTCATCGCGCACCGGCTGGCCACCGCGGCCAAGGCCGACCGGATCGTGGTGCTCGACGGCGGCCGGATCGTGGAGGAGGGCCGCCACCTGGAGCTGCTCGCCGCCGGCGGCCCCTACGCCCACCTGTGGGCCGCCGGCTCCCCAGACGGATCCCAGCTGGGCCTCGGCGCCGCCTAGTCGGTAGCCCTTCACGTACCGCCAACCCGGCTTGGGCGGTCATTTACCACTACCGACCCCCACGGATTGACACGTGACTAAATGGTCACGCATTTTGCCCAGGTGACCGGTTCAGGGTCTTCAAGGCACTGGCGGATCCGACCCGGCGTCACCTGCTGGACCGATTGCTCGAACGTGACGGACGCACGCTCAGCGAGCTTGAATCCGAACTGGAGCCGCCGGTCGGGGCGCGAGAAGCTGCACTTCCTCAACCCGGTCCCGATCCGGCAGATCCACGACCGGTGGATCAACAAATTCACCGAACGCCAGGTCGCGGCGCTCACCGACCTCAAATACCAACTGGAGAAACCGGACATGACCACCGCGCAACAGACAGTGGAGCGGGTCTCCCAGATCTTCATCAAAGCCACACCGCAGGCGACCTGGGACGTGATCACCAAGCCGGAGTTCACCGCCCGGTACTTCTTCGGCGCACACGTCGAGACCACCGCCGAGGTGGGAGCGCCGTTCCGCTACCACGCGCCGCCCGGGTCGTCGCTGTGGGGCGATGAGACAGTGCTCGAGTCACAACCGCCCCGGCGCCTGGTCGTCACCTGGCGCTCGCTGTACGACCCGGCACTCGCCGCCGAGGAACCCAGCCGGGTGATCTGGGAAATCGAGCCGCAAGATGGCGGTTTCTGCAAGTTGACCGTCGTGCACGACCGGCCGAGGGCGCACCTAAGACCGCTGCCAACGTGGCCGGTCCGGGCTGGATGATGGTGCTGTCCGGGTTGAAGACACTGCTCGAGACGGGCACGCCGCTGGCTGGCGGCTGACTGGGTTGCTCGTCGCCGCGGTGATCGCTTCGACGGTCAACCGTTCGCCGACGCGCCGCGTATCGCCGTACAACTTGTCCGCGGGAACGGGTACTAGCCTGGATGCCAGCCTCAGTGATGTGACCCTGAGCAGACCCACAGAACGGATAGAGGCGACGTCCAGCAGTGTCCCGTAGCGACCCCCCCGTGCAGTTCGGGCCCAACGAGTGGCTCGTCGAGGAGATGTACGAACAGTTCCTGGCCGATCCCTCGGCGGTGGACTCCTCATGGCACGACTTTTTCGCTGACTACCAGCCACCCGGCGACAACGGTGCCACCCCGCACGCCGTCAAGGACCGGACTGCCCTGCCCATCCCGGCGCAGCCCGCGCTCCAGCAGGACGCCACCACGCCGCTTCGTGGGGCAGCGGCCCGCGTGGTGGCGAACATGGAGAGTTCGTTGGAACTGCCGACGGCCACCAGCGTGCGCGCGGTACCGGCGAAGCTGCTCGTCGACAACCGCATCGTGATCAACAATCATCTCCGGCGGACCCGCGGCGGAAAGGTCAGCTTCACCCACCTCATCGGCTATGCGGTGGTGCGGGCACTGGCCGACCATCCGCAGCTCAACCGCCACTTCACCACCGACGAGCAGGGCAAACCCGCGGTCGTGGCGCCCGAGCACATCAACCTGGGCCTGGCCATCGACCTCAAGACCAGCAAGGGCCGCAGCCTCGTCGTCGCCTCCATCAAGGGCTGTGAGGCGATGACGTTCGCCCAGTTCTGGCAGGCCTACGAAGACGTCATCCGCAAGGCCCGGGAGGGTAAGCTCACCGCCGCGGACCTCGCGGCCACCACGATCTCGCTGACCAACCCGGGCACCATCGGCACCAACCACTCGGTGCCGCGGTTGATGACCGGGCAGGGCGCGATCATCGGCGTCGGCGCGATGGAGTACCCAGCGGCCTTCCAGGGCGCCAGCGACCAGGCACTCGCTGACATGGCAATCAGCAAGATCATCACCTTGACGTCCACTTATGATCACCGCATCATCCAGGGCGCCGAATCCGGTGAGTTCCTCAGCCGGGTACATGAGCTACTCCTCGGCCAAGACGGCTTCTACGACGGCATCTTCGCCTCGCTGCGCATCCCTTACGAACCGGTGCGCTGGGTACAGGACATTCCCGAAGGCGCCGTCGACAAGACCGCCCGGGTGCTGGAACTGATCGACGCGTTCCGCACCCGCGGTCACCTGATGGCCGATACCGACCCGCTGAACTACCGGCAGCGCAAACATCCTGACCTCGACGTGCTCAGCCACGGCCTCACGCTGTGGGACTTGGACCGGGAGTTCGCCGTCGGCGGCTTCGCCGGGCAGTCCTACATGCACCTGCGCGACGTGCTGGGCGTGCTGCGTGACGCCTACTGCCGCAACATCGGCGTGGAGTACATGCATATCTCGGCACCCGACGAGCGCCGGTGGCTGCAGGAACGGGTGGAGCGGGTGCACGCCAAACCCAGCCGTGCGGAGCAGAAATACATCCTGTCCAAGCTCAACGCCGCGGAGTCGTTCGAAACCTTCCTGCAGACCAAATACGTCGGGCAGAAACGGTTCTCGCTGGAGGGCGCCGAGACGGTGATCCCACTGCTGGACGCCGTACTCGACAAGGCCGCCGAGTACGGGCTCGACGAGGTCGTGCTCGGCATGCCGCACCGCGGCCGGCTCAACGTATTGGCCAACCTGGTGGGCAAGCCCTACTCGCAGATCTTCCGCGAGTTCGAGGGCAACCTGGACCCCGGCCAGGCGCACGGTTCCGGCGACGTCAAATATCACCTGGGCGCCGAAGGCAAGTACTACCGGATGTTCGGCGACGGCGAGACCAAGGTGTCGCTGATCTCCAACCCGTCGCACCTGGAGGCCGTGGACCCGGTGCTGGAAGGCATCGCCCGAGCCAAGCAGGACCTCATCGATAAGGGGCCGGAAGGTTTCACCGTGCTGCCGGTCGCGCTGCATGGCGACGCCGCGTTCGCCGGGCAGGGCGTGGTGGCGGAGACGTTGAACCTGTCGCAATTGCGTGGGTACCGCACCGGCGGCACCGTGCACGTGATCGTCAACAATCAGGTCGGGTTCACCACCGCGCCGCAATATGCCCGGTCCAGCGAGTATCCCACCGACGTGGCCAAGACGATCGGCGCGCCGGTGTTCCACGTCAATGGCGACGATCCCGAATCCTGTGTTTGGGTGGCCAAACTTGCGGTGGATTACCGGCAAGCCTTCCGCAAAGACGTCGTGATCGACATGATCTGTTACCGCCGCCGGGGCCATAACGAAGGCGACGACCCGTCGATGACGCAACCGAAAATGTACGACATCATCGACAGCAAACGATCGGTCCGCAAAGGCTACACCGCGGCGCTCATCGGCCGCGGAGATATTTCCCTGGAAGAGGCCGAGCGCGCACTCAAAGATTACGCCCAGCAGCTCGAACACGTGTTCAACGAGGTGCGTGAACTCGAGAAGACCGTCGTGGCGCCCAGCGAGTCGGTCGAGGCCGAGCAGCTGGTACCGACGGGGCTGGACACCGGGGTCGGTATCAGCGTCATCGAACGGATCGCCGATGCACATGTCCATCTGCCCGAAGGTTTCACCCCGCATCCCCGGGTCAGGCCGGTGCTGGAAAAGCGTGCGAAAATGGCCCGCGAGGGCGGCATCGACTGGGCCTTCGCCGAGCTGCTCGCGCTCGGTTCGGTCTGCCTGGACGGGCGCATGGTGCGGCTGTCCGGGCAGGACACCCGGCGCGGCACCTTCGTGCAACGGCACTCAGTGCTCATCGACCGCAAGACCGGTGCCGAGTACACGCCGCTGATGAACCTCTCGCCCGACCAGGCGAAGTTCCTGGCCTACGACTCGGCACTGTCGGAATTCGCCGCGCTGGGTTTCGAGTACGGCTATTCAGTGGCGAATCCCGATGCGCTGGTGCTGTGGGAGGCGCAGTTCGGCGATTTCACCAATGGTGCCCAACCGGTGGTCGATGAGTTCATCTCCTCTGGTGAGGCCAAATGGGGTCAACGTTGCGATGTCGTGCTGTTGTTGCCGCACGGTCACGAGGGGCAGGGCCCCGACCACACCTCCGGGCGCATCGAGCGGTTCCTGCAACTGTGCGCGGAGGGCTCCATGACCGTGGCGCAGCCCTCCACTCCGGCGAACTACTTCCACCTGCTGCGCCGCCACGCCCTCGACGGGGTGCACCGGCCGCTGGTGGTGTTCACACCCAAGTCGATGCTGCGGCTCAAAGCCGCGGTGAGCCCGGTGGAAGAGTTCACCTCGGGGCGCTTCGCCTCCGTGCTCGACGACCCGACGATCACCGACCGCGTGGCGGTACGCCGGGTGCTGCTGTGCAGCGGCAAGATCAGCTACGAGCTGCACGCGGACCGGGCGCAGCGGGGCATCCACGACATTGCGATCGTGCGTATCGAGCAGCTCTACCCGGTGCCCCAGCGGCGGCTGGCCGCCGCGCTGGATCGCTACCCGAACGCCACCGAGGTGTGCTGGGTGCAGGAGGAACCCGCCAACCAGGGTGCGTGGCCGTTCTACGGGCTGAGCCTGCCCGAGCTGATGCCTGAGCGGCTGAGCACATTGCGGCGGATCTCCCGGCGCGCGATGGCGGCCCCGTCAGCGGGTTCGGCCAAGGTGCACGACGTCGAGCAGCGTGAGCTCATCGCCGCCGCCCTCGACACCTAACCCCGCCCCTACCCCGGCGTGTCGCGCTCTCCCGCCCCGTGTGTCGTGCTCTCCTGCGCGATGTGTCGAACGTCGGCGCTCGAGCTGCGTACGCTCCCGGCCGTCGGTACCAGCAAAGGCCCCTGGGACGAGGAGGTGTCGAGGTGTACTTCACCGACCGCGGCATCGAAGAACTCGAAGACCGGCGCGCCGCCGAGCAGCTCAGCGTCGAATGGCTGGCCGCGCGGATGCGCACTTTTGTCGACGAACACCCGGAGTTCGAAGATGCTGTCGAGGCGCTGGCGACGTTCCTGGCACGCGACGATGCGGACGACCCGTACGATCTCTCAACCTGACGCGCGTTGACGACACACCGAGCACCAGGCCGCGACACGCCGGGCAGAACAGCGCGACACGCCGGACGGGTTTACCACGCGTAGGCCTCCGGGGCGGGCTTGGAGCCATTAGGGGCCGGTGCGGGGAACAGCTCGTCGAGCCGGCCGAGCACGTCAGCATCAAGTGTGATCGCTACGGCCCGCAGTGAGCCGTCCAGCTGCGCGGTGGTCCGCGGACCGACGATCGGCGCGGTCACCCCGTCTTGGTGCAGCAGCCAGGCCAGCCCGACATTGGCGGGATCCTCGCCGAGATCGGCGCACAGCTTCTCGTAGGCGTCGATGCGCTCCCGGTGCGTCTCGAGCTTCTCGGCTGCGTACTCCGAGATGCTTCGTGACCCGCCTCCTTCGCGTTGCTTGCGCAGTACCCCACCGAGCAGGCCGCCCTGCAGCGGCGACCACGGGATCATTCCGATGCCGTAGTGGCGCGCGGCGGGCAATACCTCCAGCTCGACCCACCGGTTGAGCAGGTTGTAGATGGATTGCTCACTGGCCAGACCGACGATGCGCTGGCGGCGAGCCGCCTCCTGAGCCGCGGCGAGGTGCCAGCCGGCGAAGTTGGACGAACCGACATAGATGATCTTACCTTGTTGCCGGAGCACCGACATGGCCTCCCAGATCTCCTCCCACGGGGTAGCCCGATCCACGTGGTGCATCTGGTAGAGATCGAGGTAGTCGGTCTGCAGCCGCCGCAGCGAGCCGTCGCAGGCCCGCCGGATGTTCAGTGCCGACAGCTTGTTGTCGTTGGGCCAGTCCCCCATCGAACCGTAGAGCTTGGTCGCCAGCACCGTGCGCTCGCGGCGTCCACCGCCCGTGGCGAACCAGCGGCCGATGATCTGCTCGGTGACTCCCTGACCCTTCTGCCAGCCGTAGACGTTGGCGGTATCGAAGAAGTTGATGCCATGCTCGTGGGCCCGATCCATGATCGCGTGGCTGTCGGCCTCGGAGGTCTCCGGACCGAAGTTCATCGTGCCCAGGCACAGTCGGGACACCGAAAGGCCGCTACGGCCCAGCTGCGTGTAATCCATGCCTACCACCCTCGCACCGGGACACACGTCGGGCCACTGGGCGGCCGCAGCGCACCATCGGCCAGATCACAGAAACATTCTTGACCTGAACCTGGGTTGAGCATGCAGGCTGGTGGTCATGAGCGCCGTACCTGCTGCCACCGACGTGGCTCCGGTTCGTTCGGACCTGTTCAGTCCGAGCCGCCGCACGACCACGATCGGCCTGCTCCTGCTGGTCAGCATGGTGGCGTTCGAGGCGATGGGGGTGGGCACCGCCATGCCGGCCCTGGTAGCCGACCTCGGCGCCGTGTCGCTGTATGCGTGGCCGTTCGTCGCGTTCATGGCCGCCGGTGTGTTCGGCACCGTGCTCGGCGGTCGCTGGTGCGACGTCGCCGGACCCCGGGTCCCGCTGGTGGCGGCCCCGGTGCTGTTCGGGGCCGGCCTGCTGATGGCGGGCACTGCGACCGGCATCACGCAGCTGCTGGTGGGACGGGTGCTGCAGGGTTGGGGCGCCGGCGCCCTGATGGTCGCGACTTATGTGCTGATCTCAGTGGTGTATGCCGAGCGCAGCCGTCCCGCAGTGTTCGGGCTGATGTCCTCGGCGTGGGTACTGCCCTCGTTGATCGGGCCGCCGGTCGCCGGTGTGGTCACCGAACGGCTGTCCTGGCACTGGGTGTTCCTTGGGCTGGTCCCCGTGGTGGTGCTCGCGGTCGCCTTGGTGGTGCCCGCGGTGCGCCGGCTCGGCCCGCCAGCGCCGTCTGATCCCGCCAGCGGCACCGCGCGCCGCCGCGGGCTGGTGTTCGCGGCCCTAGGTGCCGCGATCGCGGTGTCCGCACTGAGCTGGGCGTCCCAGCACTGGACCGTCTCGGCCGCCGCAGTGGCCGGGGTCGCGGTGCTGCTGCTGGTGCCGTCG
>DATFDO010000343.1:0-5748 GCA_035252045.1 Pseudonocardiaceae bacterium | reverse complement strand
CGTGTTCGCGACGGACAAGGTCGCGGCCGCCCGCAAGGCGGCGGACCTGCTCGCCGATGCTCTGGGGCCGGGCGATCATAAAGTTGCCTTCATCCCGTTCCAGCCCGGCACGGTGACCAACGACCAGCGCACCAAGGGCTTCAAAGAGCAACTGGCGCGGCACCCGAACCTGACACTGGTAGCCGAGCAGTCCAGCAACAGCGACCCCAACACCGCTTTGTCGGTCACCGAGAACATCCTGACCGCCAACCCCGACCTGGACGGGATCTTCGCGGCGAACGAGCCAGGCGTGGTCGGCGCCACCAATGCCCTGAACCAAGTGGGCAAGGCCGGGAAGATCAAACTCATCGGTTGGGATGCATCACCGGACGAGGTCAAGGGCGTCACCTCAGGTGCGATCACCGCGCTGGTCGTGCAGAACCCGTTCCGGATGGGGTTCGACTCGGTCACCGCGATGGTGCACACGGTGCGCACCGGCCGGATGGCAGCCAGTGAGGACACGGGCGTGACCTTCGTCACGCAGCGGAACATCAACGAGCCCCAGGTGAAGGCCATTTTATCGCCAAGCTGCGCGAACCCACCGGCGTAGAGTTTCCAGCGCGCTTGCCCCAGCCGAGCTAATACGGGTCGTGCTGTGTGGATACCGTCCCATGCGGGGTAGCCAACTACGCACCTGGCAGGACAACGAAGGGAGCCTCCGTGGGTATCGGGGACACGTTCAACGAGCTGGCGAAGAAGGCAAAGGATTTCGCCCGCCAGCACCCGGACAAGGCCGAGCAGGGTCTGGACAAGCTGGGAGACATCGTCGATCAGCAGACCGGCGGTAAGTACTCAAGCCAGATCGACAAGGGCGAGGAGATGCTGGAGCGGCACCTCGGCGGACCAGAACACCCGCAGGAGCCGCACCAATCCCCGTAGGCCCGATCATCGCATCACTTCGTGAACATCAAGATCAGCAGGATGGTGACTGCGGCTGACAACAGTAACGATCCGAAGCAGCCCAATCGGTTCGAGAAAAAGAAGAACATCTGGCGTGTCCCTTTCCAGGGATGGGCCCAAGCGGACGCATGGGGGGTCCCGCCATACGCGGACCCTATGCGGGCGATGACGTATCGGCGACCGGGCCGGTGACGACACCGTCGTCATGTAAGCGGCCGATCTCGGTGGCTGACAGGCCGAGGACGCCGGCCAGAATCTCGTCGGTGTGCTGGCCGAGTAGCGGCGCCGGTGCCGGGGGGACCCGGTCGGCTGCGGAGAATGCGAGCGGCGAGCCGGGCGTGAGATAGGTAACGACGCCCGGCTGGTCGACCTCAGCGAACATGGGATTGGCCGGCGAGCAGCGCGGATCGCCTGCCACCAGTTCGGCGAACGTTTGGTATGGCCCCCAGCACACGTCATGGGCGTCGAAGATCTCGCCGACTTCAGACAGGGTTCGGCTGTTCACCCAGGGCTCGATCAGTGCCCCGATGACATGCCGCGCGGCGAACCGGTCACCCTCTTTCGACAGGTCGAGCCCAAGCAGCTTCTCGACCTGCACGCAGGCGTCACGAATGCCGACCGCCGCCACGAGACTGCGCCACTGCCGCGGAGTCAGCCCGACCAGCATGATCCGCTTGCCGTCCTTGGTGGCGAAGTCGCACCCGAAGGCGCCGTACAGGTAGTTGCCGTACCTCGGGCGTTCGGTCTTGTTGATCTGCACTTCGGCGAGGTAGCCCAGATTCCCCACCGTGGCCATCGCCACGTCGGCGAGTGCGAGCCGAATGAACTGGCCGGTTCCGGCGATGCGCCGTCTGCGCTCGGCGGCCAGCAGTCCGGCCGCGGCCAAGGTTCCGGTGATCACATCCCAGGCCGGCAGCAGGTGGTTGACCGGGGTGGACAAGGCCTCCGGCCCGGTGGTCCACGAGAAGCCGGTGGCGGGATTGATCGTGTAGTCGACAGCGGAGGAGCCATCCGGGTTACCCACAATGTTGACCATGATCAGGTCAGGGCGCCGGGCGGCGAGTGCGGCGTAGTCCAACCAGCCCGCGGCCGGGAAGTTGGTCAGAAACATCCCGGCGTCATCGCCGGGCGCCGTGATGAGGGTAGTGAGCAGCTCCTTGCCTTGTGGCGATCGCATGTCGACCGCGATCGATCGCTTACCCTTGTTCAAGCCGGTCCAGAACAGGCTCTGACCCTCCGCGGTGACCGGCCAGCGGTGGGCGTCCAGGCCGCCACCGATCGGATCGAACCGGATGACGTCCGCGCCGAGTTGTGCCAGGGTCATCCCGCCCAGCGGTGCCGCCACGAACGCTGAGCCCTCCACGACCCGCATCCCCGCCAGGATCCCGCTCATCGTCACCTCCCTTACCGAGCCAGCGCGAGGAAGCGCCAGTCCAGCACCGGCTTATCCGCCTTATCCGCCACAGCCGGATCTCCGGCGTCTTCGGCGGGGCAGGCGTGCACCACCGCGCGTAGGTCGATCAGCTGGTGGCCCTGCCGGGGGTGGACCGCCTCGACGTGCAGCTCGGTGCGCAACACATCGCCCTCGAACACCGGCCCGGTGTGGTCACAGCTGCGCCAGGCCACGATCGTCACCAGATCGGGCAGTGCACGGGTGGCGTGCGCCCCGGCGATGGAGATGGTGTGCCCGCCGTAGACCAGCCGGCGCCCGTAGGCCGACGCGCCAGGATCGGTGTGCGTGGCCGCGAGGTTGAGGGTGGCCCTGGCCAGCTCGGGGGCTCCGGTCACGGTATCGCGCACCTCGATGTCGTAGACCGTGCCGGGTTCGGCCTTGGTGGGTCGGAAAGCGTCGAGTCGCCAACCCCACGGCAGGTCCTCGACGGGCTCGGCGTCGGCGGGGATATCGTCGAAGCTGTCGGCGTGGCCGGTATTGGCGCGTGGGTCACGCAGCGGGATCATCGGGCAGCGCCAGTAGTCGAGGACGGCCTGGTCGCGCTGGTTGCGGACCTGCACTCGGAGCACAGCGAGCCCGGTCGGCGGCCGCCCCGGCTTGGGCCGGTTCTGCCGCAGCGCCACGATCTCGGTGCGGGTGCGCAGGGTGTCACCCAGGTGCACCGGTCGCAGCAGGCGTAACCCGCGGTAGAACAAGTTGCCCCGCACCCGCTGCGACGGCGCCGTGGTCTGGCCGATCGCGACATGGCAGACCAGCGTGGGATGCGCCAACGGCTCAGCACGGCCGGTGACCGCCGCGGACAGCTCGTGGTCCAGCGGCAGCCGCAGCCGGTCGCCGGACAACGCCTGGTGCAGCGCCGCATACCCGGGGGTCAACGTCAACCCCGGGGCGTCGGCGAAGACCTGCCCGCGCGCCAGGTCCTCGAAGTACGGCCCGCCGACGCGCACCCGGTTCTCCGCCATCGCGTCCAATCCTATGCCGATCCCATGCCGACGCCGCGCATTCAGCGGAGGTTCAGGTTCGGTGGACGTCCGCCTGAGCGACACTGGCATCGTCGGGTGCGGCGAGCGCGGCGCGACGGCGGCGAACGCGGAGTTCGACCCCCGCGATGAGCAGCGCCAGGCACACGAAGGCGGTGCCGGTGAGAAGTGCCGCCGCAATGGCGAGCTGGTAGTGGTTCGGGCTGCGGTGTGCCAGCACCCCGTAGAACACCGCCGCCAGCATGGCCGTACCGATCGCTGATCCGATCCGCTGCCCGGTCTGCAGCGCTCCTGCCGCGGCCCCGCCCATCTGGGGTGGCACGCTTTCCAGGGTCAAGGTGACGTTCGGGGAGATCACGGCACCGCCACCGATACCGCCCACCAGCAGTGGCAGCGCCGCCATCCACCCGGCCCAGGCGGCTGGTGCGGTATAGAGCACCACGGCGGTGGCCGCTAATCCCACCGCGACGCCGACCAGGCCCGCCACCGTCAACCGGCGCCCGTATCTGGTCACCAACCGCCCGGCTACCGCGGCCGAGACCGCCGAGCCGAGCGCGAAAGGTGTCACCGCCAGCCCCGATTGCAGCGGCGTGTAGCCCAGCCCATGCTGGAAAAACAGCGCGAACACCAGCCAGATCCCGGTGAAGCCGACGAAGTACACCAACCCGAGCGCCGCTCCTGCTGGGTAGCCGGGCGTGGTGGACAGCAGCCGGGTATCGAGCAGCGGCGGGCGCTCGCGCCGCACCATCCGTTGTTCCCAGCGGACAAATAACGCGACCATCACCGGCGACAGCGCAAACAACCACCACAGCCGGCGCAGCCCACCATGGTCGACCTGCACCAACGGCAATAGCAGGCACAGCACACCGCCGCCCAGCAGCAGCGCTCCGACAACGTCGAGGTGAGTGGCGGCTGCGCCCCGCTCAGCGCCGCGGCGCGGCCGGGATGGCACCAACCGCCAGGCCGCCACCAGCGCGATCAGGCCTATCGGAACGTTGACATAGAAGATCCACCGCCAGCCCTCCTGCTCCCCCGCCACAGTGAGGATGAAGCCGCCCAGCACCGGACCGACCGCTGTGGACAGCCCTACCGTGGCGCCGAAGATTCCGAACGCCCTGCCCCGCTCCGCGCCGCGGAACAGCACTTGAATCAGCCCCGAATTCTGCGGGGTGAGCATCCCCGCGGCGAGGCCCTGCAGCAGCCGCGCGGCGACCAGCAGGTTCGCGCTGGGCGCGGCTCCGCACAGCGCACTGGTCAGCACGAACCCGGTCAGCGCCACCAGGAACATCCGGCGCCGGCCCAAGGCGTCGCCCAACCGCCCGCCCGCCACCAGCACCAGCCCGAAGGTGAGCGCGTACCCGGATACCACCCACTGCACCTGCGCCACCGAAGCGCTCAGGCCCTGCTGGATGGACGGCAGCGCCACGTTGACGATGCTGACGTCCAGCAGGCTCATAAAACCTGCCAGCTGGGTGACCGCCAGGGCTCGCCAACGATCGGGGTGCGCACCGCGGTCGACAGCGGAGGCGTCCGTGCCAGAGCTCATCGTTTAATCTTGCGGCGCGGGGACCATCCTCGCCGTACGATCCCGGCGTGAGAGGACGCCGGTGACCTACACCACTGCCCCGGCTGACCAGATACGGCGGGCCTTCACCACGGGGGCAGTGCTCAACCTTGCCGGCGCCGAGGTACCGGGCGCGTTGCTCGCCGGCTTGCTTGCGGCCACACCCCAGCGCACCGAGGGCGACATTCCCGCCCTCCGGCTGGCCGGCGCGACCGTCCGCGGCCCGCTGGAGCTGCCCGGAGCGACGGTGTCCGCGCTGGTCGAGCTGACCGACTGCACCTTCGACGGTCCGATCGACCTCTACGCGGCGCAGCTGGCCGGGTGGCGCCTGATGCGGTGCACGTTGCCCCGTGTGCAGGCGCCGAACGTCTGCGTGCGTAGCGAGTTCGCGCTGGAGAACTGCACCGTCACGGGGCCGATCGTGCTACCCGACGCCCGCATCGAGGGCCCGCTGCGGCTATCCGGCACCAGCTTGCACAATCCCGGTGGGCACGCCCTGGTGGGGGTACGACTGGCAGTTCGCGGTGTGCTCGACGCGCGGCGGTTGCGGGTGGCGGGTGAGGTGCGGTTGTCCGGCGCCCGGGTGGACGGCAACATCGACTTGCGCGGCGCGCAGCTGTCCCGATCCGGCGGTGATGCACTGGAGGCCTCCGGCGTGCAGATCGGCGGCAACCTGCGTTGCGACCGTGGATTGACCAGCCAAGGCCGGCTGGTGCTGGCCGGTGCCTCCGTCGCCGGCAATGCGGTGTTCTCCGGTGCGGCGCTGCAGGGCACCACCACGCCCGACGATCCCGCGGTCCTGGTGCTGCCCC
>DATFDO010000342.1:0-34574 GCA_035252045.1 Pseudonocardiaceae bacterium | reverse complement strand
GTCGGGATGGGTATACGCGCACAATGATGCGAAATCCATGGTGTCGAACTGCGCCTCATCCCAGATGATCAGCGGCGCGCCGAGCATCTCCCTCTGGCGCGCCCACGCCTTGGTGTGCGCCCGCGCGATATCCAGATGCGGATTCAATCGGGCGGGATAGGGCAGAGAGAAATCTGGCAGCTCGTACGGTCGCATCACGAGCCCTCGTTACCTCGTCCTTCGTGAGGTTGCCGGGGATGGGGTCGGCCGTGTCGTGGTGGTGGAGGGCCCGAGGACGCCGATGTGGAAGGCGCCGGCGGGGACGGTTGCGCGGTCGCCGTCGCCGTGCGCAGCTCGAACCGACCCGCCAGTGCGCTGAGTACGTCGGGTTCGTCGAAGTCCCGCAACATCGGTAGCTCGTACACATCATCGGGGACGACTCGGACGTCGACGTCCCCATTCATCATGGTTTCGATACGACCATCACCCACCGTGTAGTTCGCCCGGCGGTTCACCCGGAACGCGCCACCCGACGCCTCCACCCACGGCAATACCCGCAGCAGCCAGCACGAGGTGATTTCCTGGATCTGTGGATGGGACTTGGTCGTCGTCGCCAGATTACCATTCTGTGATTGCCGGCCATTCACGCCCGACTCCATCTGCGCCGATTCAGTCACGCCACAACCCCGCCGATCGCCTCATTGACTACTATTAGCGTCATGGTCACGACACATTTTAGAGATGGCCAGATGGGACGCCATCCGTAAAAAATACGGACTCCAAGCGTCAGCTTGTATGGCCTTTTAACGTATCTGCGGGTACGTAGAAATTACGGACCCGGGTTGAACCCGAGCTCCGCGGCGCGGTGCACCAGCTGCTGCTTGCAGGTGATGCCCAGCTTGGGATAGCTGCGCGCGAGGTGAGTTTGAACGGTACGCACACCGATGTGCAGCTGCGCGGCGATTTGCGCGGCCGTGTAGCCACCCGCAGCCAGCTGCGCAACCTGCCGCTCGCGCCTGGTGAGTGACGCCGGTCCTGGCCCGGTCTGGGTGCTGCACCGCGCAGCCGACCCGAGTCGCCGCAGCTGCGAACGAGCCTGCTGGTACCGCACAACGGCGCCGCATTCGTCGAACGAAACGGCCGCCTGTCGCAATGCTTGCTCGGCGGCATCGCGGTCAGATCGTTGAATGGCTTCTGCGTAGGTGACGCGGGCACGCGCCGCCAGCAGCACATATCCGCGCGCGCTGAATCCCTCGACAGCACGCACCGCCGCTTGTGCCGCCGCCGCGCGGCGACCTCGCCCCACCAGCGCCCAGGCCGTCGTCAGCAGATGCAGCGCCTGGTGGATCGGCGCGCCGGTGCGGCGCGCGTTGTCTGCGGCCCACAGTGCGACACCGGCCGCAGTGTGGCTGTCGCCGGCGATCACCGCGGCCTCGGCCAGATCCGCGAGAACGAAAGCTCTCAGGGCATGGGCGCCCATCGCCGAGTAGCCCTCGACCGCACGCGCCAGCGCAGTGGCTGCCGTAGTCAGCCGGCCATCGGCTCTGGCCACCGTTCCCTCGGCCCACCAATACAACGGCTCCAGACTGCCGAACCTCTCGCTATCGATACCCGTCAGGTGTTGCAGGTGCTGGTGAGCTTCGGTGAGATGGCCCCGCTCCGCGGCCGCCATCGCCGCCCGGGCCGCCAACCGGATCGGCACGCGGGATCGGCTCGCCGGCTCGGGGCCTTGTGCTTGCCGGGCATGCGCCTGCGCCATGGTCAGGTCCCCGGCGAGCAGCTCGATGAACTCACCGCAGCGTCCGATCGTTGGATCACCGGCTGGGCTGGACGCGGCAGCCAGCGCACACCGGGTGCGCGCGGACAGCAGGTTGCCCCGGCAGGCGTCCAAACAGGCGAGCAGCGCCAGGCTTTGCGACATCCAGGAGGAGCGCGCTGCTGCGGTGGCCATCGCGATGCTACGCAAGAGCACGTTCTCGGCCGCCTCGAACCGGCCTTGCCAGCCGAAGGTGTGCCCCAATGCCGCGAGTGCCTCAGCGATCGTCCGTTGATCTCCGGCCTGCTCGGCTTCGATCAGCAGCTGTTGCGCCGCCACCTCTTCGCCGTGCAGGTCACCGGCCCACCCGTAAATCTTCGCCAGCTCGGCGGCGGCCCATCGAGCCGCGACGCCGCAGCCCGCCTGCTGGCACAAAGCGACAGCCTGCTGGCATTCCCGGACGCCCGCATCGATGTTTCCGGCCCCGTAAGCGAACAGACCCGCAAGCCAGAGCCGGTACTCGGCCTGCCGGTGCAGGTCGCGCACTCTGGGCAGCAGTTGCCGCATCCGCTGCACCGCCGCGACCTCGGCCACGTAGTGCTCAGCCCGATCGACGATGCCCCACGTCGCCCGCCGCTGCAACAACGCATCGAATACCTCGCACCAGCGCTTATCGCCGGCCGGCAGGAGGTCCTGCAACGTCGAGACGGTCAGCCACGTGAGGCGACCCAGTCCGCGCTGGCGGGCTCGCCGGGTCAGCGCGATCAGCGCGGCAATCGCCTCGCCATCTCCTGCTCGGGCGGCGCGAATGTAGTGCGATGCCGCGGTCTCCGTCTGTCCGGACGCCAGTAGCGCCGCAGCAACCCGCCGGTGCAGCACCCGCCGTCTGGCCGCGCCGATGTCGGCGTACACCACCTCCCGGGTGAGCACGTGGGCGAACGCATAACCGAGAGATCCCTCGCGCTGCTGCTCGACCACCACGCCGGCCCGCGTGAGCTGCTCCAGGGCGACCGCGACGTTCTCGATCGGCGATCGGGTGATCCGAGCGAGATCGTCTGGATCCAGCGCATCGCCTGCCACCGCAAGCAGCTCGAGGACGGCCAGCGCCGGCGAGTCGAATTGCGCCAGCTCGGTGCGAATCCATCGGGCCAGCCGCTCCGGAACCCGGCCCAGTGCCGGTGCCTGGACGTCTGCGTGGGATTCGAGCACTGCTTCCAGCAGGCCTACCGCGAACCGAGGGTTGCCCTGTGCGCATCCCGCCAACCAGTCCACCAGCGTTGCGGGCACCCGGTCGTGCCCGAGGATGTCTGCTGTCAGCTCCCGGATGTCCCGGCGGGAGAACGGTGCCAGCGCTACCCGGCGTACCCGCGCGTCCTGTTCCAGGGCATGCAGCACCTCAAGGGCTGGCCGGTTACTGGCCAGCCCTCCCGGCCGGGCGGTAGCCAGCACGAATACCCGACTGCCTGGATAGTCCCGCGCGAGCCGCAGCAGCATCTGCCACACGGCATCGTCGCTGCGGTGCGCGTCGTCGAGGATGAGGGTGATGGGCCGGTCAGTACTGGCCTTGGCGAGCAGACCGGGGAGCCATTCGACGATGTGATAACGAAGGGCTTGCGCGCACGACACCGCATCGTGGGCGATGTCGGCACGGCGCCCGAGCGGGGCAATGCCACCCAACCCGCTTCCGCAGACGCGGCAGACTCGGTCAGCATCTGCCCCATCTTTTGAGCCGCTGGCCCGAAGCCCAAGAGCGTCGGCCCAGGGACCCAACGGTGGCATGCCCTGGAAAAGACAACTGTGCGCAATCAGCCCGACGGCGAACTCACCGTTGTGCGGTACTAGTTCGGCCGCCAGCCGCGTTTTTCCCAGCCCTGCGTCGCCGAGCACCACAGCCATTCTTAACTCGCCGAGTGTGCTCCGTTGCCATTCGGCTCGTAATACTGCGAGTTCTCGGACGCGTCCGGAAACGAGACGCCGATCGGGACCCCTGCAGGACAATGCGCTGGCAGCGGCAGCCATGGTCACGTCTGCCCAGTTGCAGAGACACTGACGTACCTATTGTGCATGTCAATTGCCACCCCGATAACTGCCGACACCTCGGTCACGGTCGAGCCGTGAAAAAAACGCCAACCGATCGAGGGCTGCGGTCGACGTTATCGAATTTCACGTAGAATAAGTCGGACGCCGCGCGGCGCGCCGGCGCGTACTTCCCATATGAATAACTGTCGGTAGCTCGAATGATGTCGAGGCTAGCAGGAGTTACCAAATCGCGAAGTACCCCAAAGGTGGGCAATTGGCATGCGAGTAGTCATCACTCTTGGTGAGTACGCGATGATCATTCATCAACCACATGGTCTACCGCGGACATCGGCACGCCGGCTTGCGGCGCCACCAGCTCGGCCATCGTGCTCGGCTGCCGACGGTGATAGCGGCCGGTGCCGTAGGCATGCCACAGGTTGGACCCGGCGATGCAGTCGCGGATGCCGGCTACATACCGGTACACCGCGTCCTGGGTGGCGGCGTCGAGCTGTCCGGTGTCGATCAGCTCGGGCAGGCGCCGTTCGGCCACGAGGAGGTCGTCCACCCGGTTATCGATGAGCTTGCGGGCGGCGATGAATGCCTGTTCCCGGTTCAGCCGCCGTTCGTGTTGCAGCACCAGGATCAGGTTGGACACGATGCCGCAGGCGATCTCCTTATCCACTGAGTGGAGGTCGTTGATCCAGGAGAACAGGTCCGCACCGGCAAGAATGATCTCCTGCACAGCCGGTGAGTGATAGGCCTGGTCCGGCAGCTCGGCCTGCGCGCAGATTTCGATGACGTCGAAGCAGGTCAACACGGCGCTGGCGTCGCGGCGCGCTGGGATGTAGTCGGCCAGCGTCGGTGGGGTGCCGCCGGCCCGGAGCTGAATATCGCGCAACCCGCCGGTCATGACGCCCATCAGGTGCCGGGCGAAGCGCCTTTTCCAGGTGGGCGATGCGCGCGCGTCGAAGCGGTGGCAAAGGTCGGCGAGCGCGCTGATCAGCGGAGTGCCGGCAAGCGGGCCGATCGGTGGGCTCGACTCAAGTGTCGCGCGGACGGCTCCGGTGAGATCGGTCCATTCCTGGGCAGATCCACGGGGCGCTTCCTCCGGGCTGCCGCCCTCTTCATGGTAGTCATCGACGAAGAACAGCCAAGCGAACCAGCAGGCTGCCAGTTCCGCCTCGGCCGGCGGTGCGTCCGGATAGCCGTAGGCGGCAGCCTCACCGAAACGGCTCTGATGGACCAGGCCCTGGGCGCCGGCGTCGCCGTGACCCAGGTGGAAACGTATGATCCACTCGCGGCTGGATGTCTCGATCCTGTTCGACTCGGGATTCCGCCGTGCGGAAAAGGGCAGGTCGATGGATGGCGTCGTAGTGAATGTCACGGCGCGAGTCCTTTCGTACTCTGCCCCCTCTGCCCCGTGGAAAACGACACACCCTGATGTTCGAGCAGGATAACGGGGTAGCCCCGCAACTCGACCCGGTCAGCCGGGATGCCTAGCCCTCGCAATAGCTGCTCAATCAGCTGTCGTGCTCGACTGGATTCCCGGTCGACCTGCATGGCAACTTCTAGATAGGTGCCAAGGTGTTCAACCTCGTCTATCTGCACTTCGATTTCTCCGAAGCGGCCACTTCGGCGTTTCTTTCGGACTACCACAACCGGCTCTGCGCCCATGGCTACCAAGATGCGCTCTGCGACGTCGCCATCGTGGATTGTTGTTTCGATCTCTTCCCAGACGCCGTCTTGGTCAGTGAGCCGCTTCATGTTGAGGATAATTTCGGAAGGTGAGTATCGAATGCGTGCGATGGCTGAACCGGGACCGTGGACACGATCGCGGAAGCCACGTTCTGCGAAATACACATCGCGTTGCAAGACCGGCGCGGCGAGCGCGATCTGGCGGGCAGCGAGCTCGCCGATGATCCGCTGCTGCTCACCGCGGCTCAATTTGACGCGGCTTTCAACCTCCACGGCCGTCAGCTCTGGCCGGCCAGCGCCAGCATCGCGGTCACCGCGGACGGGGCCGCGCTGACCGGCACCTGTTGTTGATCTCCGGTCACCATGTTCCGGATGGTGACGGTGCCTGCGGCCCACTCGTCGGTCCCGATGATCACTGCGATGCCGGCGCCGGCCTTGTCGGCGCGCCCGAGTTCCTTGCCCAGTTTCCGGATCTCCAGTGGCGTGCTGGTGCGCAGGCCCGCCTGGCGCAGTTCGCGCGCAACCTGCCGGGCGGCCTCGGCCAGCGTCTCGTCAACCGGGATCACCGCGACATCGACCTCACTGCGCGGCGCGGGCAGCAAGCCGTGGGTACCGAGAAAGTCCATCAACGTGACGTCACCCATGCCGAACCCGATCCCGGGGATCTGGGCCGCGCAGAACAGGCCGACCAGGTTGGCGTACCGGCCGCCACCGAACAGCGACCGGCGATTCTCCGGGCTGGTGTCGAAGACCTCGAAAACCGTTGACGTGTAGTAATCGAATCCCCGCACGATCATCGGGTCGAAGGTGACCAGATCACGGCCGCCGCTGTCGAGAACCCGCATCAGAACGGACTGCTCCCGCGCCTGGCTGGGCAGCTCATCGAGCAGGTCATCGCCGGCGCTGAGGATCTCGCCCAGCCGATGGAACTGCTTGTCCGTCACACCCAGTTCGGCGGCCTCTTGAGCCAGCCGATCTTGCGGGTATTTCTCCCATCGGTCGATGAGTGCGCTCACGTCCCGGATCTGTTCGGGTGCCACCTCGAGCATCGTCGTCAGGATGGCATTCAGCAGCACCCGGTCGCTCACACGTAACACCCACATGTCCGGGGTGGCTTTCAGGGCTGCCATCATGTCGTGAATCAATTCGAAGATCTCGATTTCGCACGCCGGGCTGTCCGAGCCGAACACGTCGACGTTGATCTGCCAGTGCTCACGAACCCGCCCGCGTTGCGGGCGCTCGTAACGGTGACAATTGGGGTGGCTGTACCAGCGCACCGGAAACTGGAGCTTGCCGACGTTACCGGCGATGATCCGCGCGACCGACGGCGTCATCTCCGGCCGAAGCGCCAGCCGCCGGCCGCCACGGTCGGTCAACGTGTACAGCTGCTGCTGCACGATCTCCTGGCTGGACTTCGCCTCGTAGATCTCGACCGGTTCCAGGATCGGGCCGTCGTAGCGCAGGTACCCGTACCGTTCGATCACGTCGTACAGCCGCTGGAACACCTGCGTCCGCACACTCATCTCAGCCGGCAGGAAGTCACGGGTGCCGCGGTAAGGCGCGGTCGGCAGGTAGTCAGCCACGAGACGAAGGGTAGGCGCCACCGGGGCCGGGTGTCCCGGGACCTCGAACCTCAGACTGTGCCTCCGGAGCCAACCACAGCAGTTCGGGCCGGAAAGCACCCAGCCGCCAGGAGACTGGATCCAGGTACATGAGACCGCCTGGCAGCGGCGGGACACGATTACCAGCGGCGACTCGCCGCCTGGCGGCAGGAAGATCCCTAAGGATCTTGCAGCCGCATGCCGATCAGGTCGATCCTGCGAGTCCATGACTGGGTGCCGCAGCTTGCGGTGTTGTGCCACGTCGCTGTCCGTCACGCACGCCGGGACGGCGGCCCTCCGAGGGGCTGTCCCACGGCGTGCCGATGATCGCGGTCTCGCAGGTGGTGGACCAGTTCAGCAACGCCGAGATGCCGCGAAGGCGGGAGTGGCGGTGATACTGGACAAAGATGACGTCAACCCGGATGTGCTGCGCGGTGACGCGCTGGCCCGGGAACTGTGTGACGCCGGTGGAGCGGCCCGGGCCG
This sequence comes from Pseudonocardiaceae bacterium, assembly GCA_035252045.1. GTDB lineage: Bacteria > Actinomycetota > Actinomycetes > Mycobacteriales > Pseudonocardiaceae. The sequence continues at coordinate 27,039 of DATFDO010000342.1, read as the reverse complement.
CGGACATCATCGAAGGGCGGGTCCGCTGATGCTGGTCAGTGACGAGGCCGGCTGGGTCACCGGCCACGTCACCGCCTCCGACGGAGACTGGTCCGCCATCGGTTGACTTGAGTAGACCTCGCTATTTGCCGAGCACCCGCCGCAGGGCGCTGTCCACTCCGGCGAGGTCGCTGTTGATCCCACCGATGATCGCTCCGACTGGCTCGGTCTTCTCGGCGATAATGGGAAGGCCGGCAGTGACGGCGTGGAGCTTGGCGTCGACGCGCCGTAAAACGACCGCGATACTGATGAGATAAGCCGCAAGTACCACCACGGTGAGCAGTGCGGCGATGATGGTGACTATACCAGCTGCAGGCATCGCGATTCACTCCTCACAAAGCTCGGGAAACTGCGTTCACATAACGAGTAAGGCCAGCGCACACCCGGTTCACGCGGTCGCGCGTCGGATGCAGGGCCTTCACATCATCGACTGCGACGACAATACCCGCGGCCTGACCGTGAATGGTGTCGACGTGGTGCCCGATGTCGAAAGCGGCTCTCGCGAGGCGCTGCAGGAGTACCACCACGACGGGAATGACCACGAGGATGAAGATCGCATTGCCGAGCCACCACAGTGCCATCGCCGCCTCCTATTACCTTCTCCCGATCACAGGATCGCGACCGTACGACTGCTGCGATTGCGGCCGCCCCGAACCGAGCGACTCGGCTTTTTCCGCGACCGCGGGCAGCATGGCGGCGATCGCGTCCAGTTGGTTGTTCAGGATGGCGGCGCCGGCGCCAACCAGGCACACGTTGCCTTGGATCGCCCTGAGGTTGCCCGCACTCAGCTCCCCGAGAGCGTTGGCGATCGAGCGCAGCCGGCGAGTGATCGCAATAACGAATAGCGCCAACGCGGCCACCAGGACCACGATCTCGACGACGGTGAGAGTTACGAGCGCTTCAGTACTCATTGCTAGCCCACCCCTAGAAGTCGAGCGTGACGGCGCAGCTCGTCGATGACCTCATCCAGGCTCGCTACGACGGCGAGCGCAGTATTGATGTTGGTCGTGTTGCCGGCAACGCCCTGTGCCACGCCCCCGAGCCGCTGCACGTTGGTTTCGATGGACCGGACGATGGCAAGCAGCAGGCTGAGAAGCACAGCCACGGCGACTATCACGACCGCGCCGATTATCAGCAACACCTGCCAGAACGTGGCTTCCTGGGCGGCGAGAGCTAAGGCCATCGTTATCCTCCCAATGCTTTTCGGGCGGCGCGCGCGCCGCGGAGGATGCTCTGGAGCGAGCTGTTCGTGCGGGTCAGTTCCGCGAGCGGCTGGGTGGTCGTCCGTGTTGCTTCCAGCTCACGAGCCGCTACCCGGGCCTGCGCGTTGATCCGGGATGCAAGGATCAGGAGCGCACTTACCACTATCACCACGGCCACCAAGATCACCAATCCGATGATCAGACCGGTCCACCAGCCAGCGAGGTGCGGCTCCCCATAGTCAGTCACTGTTACCCCTAACCCTGTGAGGGAATTTTGCACGCGATCAGGCCGGCATGCGGCCGTTTCACCAATGGGTTTGTAACGAGCTTGCACGGGGTCGGCGAAGAAGATGAATAAACACCGATTTTACACTCGTTTACGAGTTGGCGGAAGTGGCAAAGTGACGGGTGCGGTACTCGTTGATTAGGGTGCGTTGCCTCTGGGGATAATGAGGTAATTGAGGCGCATGTGGGTTATCCATCGATCGACCGGTTAATTTTGCCCGGCCAGGCAGTCTGACCCTAAGAGCCGTCGAAGTCGCGCACAAGAGAGGATACCGTAATGCAGATGGTTACTCCGTGCCTATGGTTCGACACCCAGGGTGAGGATGCAGCCAAGTTCTACACCACCGTCTTCCGCAACTCCAGGATCCTGGACGTCGCCCGCTACGGGGCAGCCGGTCCCCGGCCTGAGGGCAGCGTCATGACGGTCACCTTCGAGTTGGACGGGCAGAGATTCGTCGCGTTGAACGGAGGGCCGGAATTCACCTTCAACGAGGCGATCTCTTTTCAGGTGAGCTGCCAGACCCAGGAAGAGGTCGACTATTTCTGGAGCAGACTGTCCGAGGGTGGCCAGGAAGGTCCGTGCGGCTGGCTGAAAGACAGATACGGCGTCTCCTGGCAGATCGTTCCCATCGCCTTGACCGAGCTGTTGAGCGATCCCGACCCAGGCCGGTCGCAAGCGGTCATGAAAGCGATGCTCGGTATGCACAAGATCGATATTGATGCTCTCCAGCGGGCGGGGCAGCAAAGCTCGTGACCGATCGCGGGCATCAGCCGCTGTCGAGCACCGCCTTGACGGCGGCTGATGCGCGGTGCACGCCAGCGGTGTCGACGTCGTGATGCGTCACCGCCCGGACCCGGTCAGGCGCCAGCGCGCCCATCCGCACGCCGTGCTCGTCCTCCAGCCGCCGGCAGAATTTCGGTGCCTCGGGCAGGCCGAACACCACGATGTTGGTGTCGACGGTGTCCGGGTCGAGGGTGACGCCGGGTAGCTCTGCGAGCTGCTCAGCGAGGATCCGGGCGTTGGCGTGGTCCTCGGCGAGCCGATCCACGTGATGATCCAGCGCCCACAGGCAGCCGGCCGCGACGATGCCGGCCTGCCGCAGTGACCCGCCCATCATCTGCTTGTACCGCCAGGCCTCCTGGATGAGATCGGCCGATCCGGCCAGCACCGCGCCCACCGGCGCGCCGAGGCCCTTGGTGAAGTCGATCCACGCGGTGTCGAACCCGTGCGCCCACTGCGCGGCCGGTACTCCCGAGGCGACGACGGCGTTCATCAACCGCGCCCCGTCCAGATGGGTGCGTAGCCGGTGGCCGGCGGCGACCTCCAGCACTGCGCGCAGCTGATCGAGCGGCCACACCCGGCCACCGGCCAGGTTGGTGGTCTGCTCCACCGATATCAGCCGGGAACGTGGCTTGTAGCGGTCGCCGGTCGCGAACAGGGCCGCCTCCAGCGCGCCGGCGGTGAACATGCCGCCGTCACCGGCCACCGGGGCTAGCACCGCGCCGGACAGCGCCGACGGGCCACCGCCCTCCGCGACGATCGGATGCGACGTCGGGTGCAGGTGCACCGCGTCACCGCCAGGGCGGATGTGCAACCGGAAACCGATCGCGTTGCACATCGTGCCCGACGGTAAGAACACCGACGCCGGTTTGCCGAGCAGCGCCGCGACCCGCTCGCACAGCGCGGTGACCGTGGGGTCCTCCCCGCGCTGCTCATCTCCCACCTCCGCGGCGGCCATCGCGGCCCGCATCGCCTGCACCGGCCGAGTCTGCGTATCCGAGTACAGATTGATCACTGGCCCCCCTCTGAAAACGGCAGTCTGGATGCAGACTGCCGTTTTGCAGGGCCTCTAAACGGCAGTCTGCATCCAGACTGCCCTGGAACCGGAACGTGACAGTGGTACTGTCATATAAGTGTTGACGGTTGGGGAGTTGGCTGAGCGGACTGGGATCAGTGTGCGGACGATCCGGTTCTATGCGGGCATGGGTCTGATCCCGCCCCCGGAGGTGCGCGGGCGGCTGGGCCTCTACGACGAGCACCACGTCGCCCGGCTGGAATTGGTGCGCGACCTGCAGGGGCTGGGCTTCACGCTGGCCGCGATCGAGGGTTACCTGGCCCGGATCCCGCTGGACCGCTCCCCCGAGGATCTGGCGCTGCACCGCGCGCTGCTGGCCCCGTGGCTACCCGAGGAGCCGGAGACGGTGGATCGCGCCGCGCTCGAGGCACGCGCCGGGCGGGCCCTGGACGACCAGGCGCTGGCCCAGCTCGCGGCGCTGGGTGTCATCGAGGCCGACGGTGCCGGTCGATGGATCCTGACCAGCCCCGATAAGCTGGGCTACGGGCTGAGCCTGCTCGATACCGGGATGGATTTCGACGTCCAGCTGGCGGCCAAGACGATCATCGAACGGCACACCAGCGCGCTGGCCACCGAGCTGGTGACCCTGTTTCACGACACCGTGTTGCGCGAATACCGCGACCGCGGCCGGCCACCGCAGCTGCGCGCGGCGCTGATCGCGATGCTGGAGCGGCTCAAGCCGGTCACCGTCGACGGGGTCGTCACAAATTTCCAACTCGCCGTCAACCGCGCGATCCGAGAATCCGCGGTGCAGTCCGACATCACGACAGGAAGCTCGTCATGACTGAAGCATTCGTCTACGAGGCCCTGCGCACCCCGCGGGGCAAGGGCAAGCCGACCGGCGCGCTGCACAGCGTCAAACCGATCTCCCTGGTCACCGGGCTGATCGACGAGCTGCGCCACCGTCATCCGAATCTGGATCCCAAGCGCATCGACGACATCGTGTTGGGCGTGGTGGCCCCGATCGGCGACCAGGGCGGGGACCTGCCACGTGCTGCGGCGCTGACTGCGGGGTTGCCCGACACCGTCGCCGGGCTGCAGATCAACCGGTTCTGCGCATCAGGCCTGGAAGCGGTCAACCTCGGCGCCATGAAGGTGCGCTCCGGCTGGGAGGACCTGGTGCTCACCGGCGGTGTCGAGTCGATGTCCCGGGTACCGATGGGCTCCGACGGTGGTGCGATCGCCATGGACCCAGAGACGGCCTATGCAACGCGTTTCGTTCCGCAGGGCATCAGCGCCGACCTGATCGCCACCGTCGAGGGCTTCACCCGCGACGACGTCGACGCCTACGCCGTCGAATCGCAGCACCGCGCGGCCAAGGCGTGGAGTAACGGGTACTTCCAGCGCTCGGTCGTCCCGGTGCGCGACCTGGCCGGCTCCGTCGTGCTGGACCGGGACGAGCACCTGCGACCGGACACCACCATGGCCGGTCTGGCTGCACTGACACCGTCGTTCGCCTTCATCGGTGACCAGGCCGGGTTCGACGCCGTCGCGCTGCAGCGCTACCACTGGGTGGAGCGCATCGAGCACGTCCACCACGCCGGCAACTCCTCGGGCATCGTGGATGGCGCGGCGCTGGTGGTCGTCGGATCCGAGCAGGTCGGGCGGGATCTCGGGCTGACTCCGCGGGCAAGGATCGTGGCCGGTGCGGTCACCGGCGAGGAGCCGACGATCATGCTGACCGGCCCGGCGCCGGCCACCCGCAAGGCGCTGGCCAAGGCCGGCATGACGATCGACGACATCGACCTGATCGAGGTCAACGAGGCGTTCGCTGCGGTGGTGCTGCGGTTCATGCGTGAAATGGGCGTGCCGCACGACAAGGTCAACGTCAACGGCGGCGCGATCGCCATGGGCCACCCGCTGGGCGCCACCGGCGCGATGATCCTGGGCACCCTGGTCGACGAGCTGGAGCGCCGCGATTTGCGCTACGGCCTTGCCACGCTGTGCGTCGGCGGCGGCATGGGCATTGCCACCATCATCGAGCGGCTGTGACCCGTGCCCGCCACATCGACCGCCGTCTGGTCGCCGAGTTCGACAAGACGGCGGTGGCAGGCCGGCAGAACAAACCCTGGTGTCGAACTCGGCGACAACAGTGCTGTTAACGGGGCGGGAGAGGGCAGATGACTGAGAGCATTCGGTGGGATGTTGACGCCGACCGGATTGTCACGCTGACGCTGGATGATCCCGGCAAGTCGGCGAACACGATCAACGATCGCTACGTCACGTCCATGAGCCAGACGCTGGACCGGCTGGAAACCGAGCGAGACTCGATCACCGGCGTCATCATCACCTCGGCGAAGAAGACCTTCTTCGCCGGCGCTGACCTCAATACCCTGCGCACCATCACACCGGAGCGCACCAACGAGCTGGCCGCGCACATCGCGTTGGTGAAAAGCCAGCTGCGCCGGCTGGAGAAGCTGGGCCGCCCGGTGGTCGCGGCGATCAACGGCGCCGCGCTGGGCGGCGGTCTGGAACTCGCGCTGGCCTGCCACCACCGGATCGCCTTGGAGGTTTCGGGCAGCAAGATTGGTTTCCCTGAGGTGACCCTCGGGATTCTGCCCGGCCTGGGCGGGGTAACCCGCACGGTACGGATGCTAGGCCTGATGGTCGCGCTGACGGAGCTGCTGACAAGGGGCCAGCAGCTCCGCCCGGCGCAGGCGCAGCAGCTTGGAATCATCGACGAGGTCGCCGCCACCCCAGACGAGATGCTCGCCAAGGCCCGCGAGTGGATCGCTGCGCACCCGCGCCCCCAGCAACCCTGGGACGTCCGGGGCTACAAGATCCCCGGCGGCACCCCATCCACCCCAGCGCTGGCGCAGATGCTGCCCGCATTCCCCGCCACGCTGCGCAAGCAGCTCAAAGGCGCACCGATGCCGGCGCCGCACCACATCCTGTGCGCCGCGGTGGAAGGCACCCAGGTCGACTTCGACACCGCGCTGCGAATCGAGACCCGCTATTTCCTCGACTTGGCCACCGGCCAGGTTGCCAAGAACATGATCAACGCCTTCTTTTTCGACCTGCAGCACATCAACAAGGGCGGCAGCCGCCCCGACGGCTACCCTCAGCGCACGTTTCGCAAGGTCGGCGTGCTGGGCGCCGGGATGATGGGTGCCGGCATCGCGTATACGTGCGCCCGCGCCGGCATGGACGTGGTGCTCAAAGACACGGATCTGGCTACCGCCGAGCGGGGTAGGGCCTACTCGGCCAAGGTGCTGGACAAGGCCATCACTCGAGGCCGGTCGACGGCAGACCAGCGGGACGCGCTGCTGGCCCGGATCACCCCCACCGCCGACGCCGGCGAGCTCAAGGGCTGCGACCTGGTGATCGAGGCGGTGTTCGAGGACCCGGCACTGAAGAAGAAGGTCTTCGGCGAGATTCTCGACATCGTCGAACCCGACGCGCTGCTGTGTTCGAACACCTCCACACTGCCGATCACCGGCCTCGCCACGGGTGTGGACCGCCCAGCAGACTTTCTCGGCCTGCACTTCTTCTCCCCGGTGGACAAGATGCCGCTGGTGGAGATCGTCCGCGGCGAGCAGACGTCGGACGCGGCGCTGGCCGCCGCGATCGACGTCGTGCAGCAGATCCGCAAGACCCCGATCGTGGTCAACGACAGCCGCGGCTTTTTCACCAGCCGGGTGATCGGCACCTTCATCAACGAGGGCATCGCGATGCTCGCCGAGGGCGCACCTGCGGCGTCCATCGAGCAGGCCAGCTTGCAGGCCGGCTACCCGGCGCCGGTGTTGCAGCTGGTCGACGAGCTGACCCTGACCCTGACCCGGATGATCCGGGAGCAGACCCGGCGCGGTGTCGAGGAGGCGGGCGGAACCTGGACACCGCACCCGGCCGACGCGATCGTCGACGCCATGGTGCTCGACTACCAGCGCCCGGGACGGGCCAAGGGTGCCGGTTTCTATGAGTACGAGGCCGGCCGGCGCACCCGGCTGTGGCCCGGCCTGGCCGAGCACTTCGGCCCCTCGCACCCGGACGCGATCCCGTTTGAGGACATGATCCAGCGGTTGCTGTTTGCCGAGGCGCTGGAGGCGGTGAAATGCGTCCACGAGGGCGTCATCACCTCGGTGCCCGACGCCAACATCGGCTCCATCATGGGTATCGGGTTCCCCCCGTGGACCGGTGGCGTGCTCCAGTACATCAACGGCTACCCCGGCGGCCTGACCGGATTCGTCGCCCACGCCCAGCAGCTCGCCGACCGCTACGGGGAGCGATTCACCCCACCGCCGTCACTGATCGCCAAAGCCGAGGCCGGCGAGTCTTACGCGTAGCGCTCATTGCGCTGTTTTATCGCCAGCGAGCGGCCCATGATCGGTGATGTCTCGATCGTCGACGCCCCGCGAAGGCACATCTCGCTGCGCTGTTCACCCAGACTGTTCGAACCAGAGGGCACCACCGTGGCCGAATGGGTCCGAATCCGTCGCCTCGAGCACTGCCACCACGACCTGATCGATCCAGCTCTGCGGGACCGCCCAGTCGCCGCGGTCGCCGCCCGATGGGGGTTTGCCAGCGCAGCTCACTTCACCCGGCTCTTCGGCGCTACCTAATGGCAGTCAGCTCGCCTGCTGGCCAGCTGATCGCGCAGTCTTTCCTATCGTCGCGGTGGGCGCCTCCCTACTTCTGGCCGTCCTAGCGGATAGCGTGGCGGCGTGAAAGCCGGCCCGGTCCCCAGCACGGCCAGCCGCGATGCGGCAGCCGCGGTGCCGTACCCGTTGCGGGTGGCGGCTGCGCTGTCCTGGCGGCTGCTGGCCGTCTCCGGCATGCTCGTGGTGCTGGGCTACATCGTGATCACGCTGCGGGTAGTGGTGATCCCGGTGGCGGTGGCGTTGCTGTTCACTGCGCTGCTGGGCCCCGTGGTGGACTGGCTGACAGAGCATCGGGTACCGCGCGGATTGGCCACTCTGGTGGTTCTCATCGGTGGCCTGGCGCTGATCGGCGGGTTGCTCGTCTTCGTGATCCAGGCATTCATCAGCGGCCTGCCCGACTTGCAGCAAGAGATCGTGAACAGCGTCGAGCAGATCCGGTTGTGGTTGCAGCATCCGCCTTTCGGCTTGCCGTCGGTGAACCTGCGAAACCCGGCCGATTCGCTGAGCCGCTGGTTGGGCGCCAACCGCGATGCGATCACTTCGGGTGCGCTGTCCACCGCGTTCACCGTTGGGCAGTACCTCACCGGCGCTGCGCTGACGCTGTTCACGTTGATCTACTTCCTCTACGGCGGTCGCTCGATGTGGCGATTCCTGTTGGGCGCCGTGCCACGGTCGGCGCGCAGCCGGGTCGACCTGGCAGGCCGGCGGGGGTTCGCGTCGCTGGTCGGGTTCATCCGGGCCACCGTGCTGGTCGCGGTGCTCGACGCGATCAGCATCGGGATCGGGCTGCTGCTGGTTGGCGCGCCGCTGGTGGTGCCGCTGGCTGCGCTGATCTTCTTGTCGGCGTTCATCCCGGTGATCGGCGCGGTGGTGTCCGGGGTGATCGCGGTGCTGGTGGTGCTGGTAGCCAAGGGCCTGGTGCCGGCATTGATCGTGCTCGCCGTGGTGATCGGCGTGCAGCAGCTGGAAGGCAATGTATTGCAGCCGCTGCTGATGGGCCGCGCCGTCGAGCTCAACGGAGTAGCGGTCGTGCTGGCCGTCGCGATCGGCACGGTGCTCGCCGGGATCGCCGGAGCCCTGCTGTCCGTGCCGCTGCTCGCCGTGCTCAACGCCGGCATCCGCGTTCTGGTCAGCGGGGACTTCAATACTAATGGCGGTGCTGCCGCCGGTTCCCCGTTGCCGCCAGCCGACGTCCCGGTGGACTCTTCCGATTAGCAGACGGGTCCGATTAGCAGACGGGTCCGATTAGCAGACGGGGGCAACACGTGCGCGGCCAGCACGTCAAGATCATGCGGGTCGCTGGTGAGCTTGCAGCTCATCCACGTCCTGGATGAGGCAGGCGCGAAGCAGCCGGTTGGCATGGAAGTCGCGCCGGTGGTTCGCGGTCAAAACTTCGGTCAGCACGACCGCTGGAACATGCGCTGGACAGTGCCCACGTCGCTAGGCTCACCGGGGTGAAGCCGGCCGACGGCTCGATCACCCTCCCCGATGTGCTGCCCGGGCCGGATGACCCGCCACTGCGGGTGCTGTTCTGCGGGATCAACCCTGGACTGGTCTCGGCCGCTACCGGGCACCACTTCGCTCGACCGGGCAACCGCTTCTGGCCGGCGCTACACGGCGCCGGCTTCACCCCACGCCGGTTGCGGCCCGACGAGCAGCACCTGCTGCCCGCGCTGGGGTTGGGCATCACCAACATCGCGGCCCGGGCCACCGCGCGGGCAGATGAGCTGAGCAGCGCTGAGCTGGTGGCCGGCGGTCAGCGGCTCCGGGAACTGGTGCGTTGCCTGCGCCCGGTGGCGTTGGGTGTCGTCGGGATCACCGCCTACCGGGTGGCCTTCGCCTCGCCGCGCGCAACCGTCGGTCGGCAACCGGATTGGGATCCGGTGCTGGTGTGGGCACTGCCCAACCCCAGCGGCCTCAACGCGCACTGGTCGTTGGACGCCATGGTGGCCGAGTTCGCCCGCTTCAAGCTGGCCGTCGCGGCGGCGTCGGGGGATGCTTGACGCTGTGACTGGGACTGTGACCGAAGCGCAGCGCGCCGAACTGACCCGGCAGCGCGATGAGATCAGAGCCGAGCTGATGCCGGCCAAGGCTGACCGGCCGGCCAGCAGCGCGCGGGGTATCCACCACACCGCGCTGATCTCCTCCAACGTGCGCAGGACTGTGGAGTTCTATCAGGACCTGCTGGGCTTTCCGCTGATCGACATGTTCGAAAACCGGGATTTGCCCGGCTCCACGCACTTCTTCTTCGACGTCGGCAACGGCAACACTGTGGCGTTCTTCGACCTGCCTGGAGTGGACGTCGGCCCGTATGCCGAGGTGTTCGGTGGCCTGCATCATCTGGCCATCTCGATGGAGCCGCAGCGCTGGCAGGAAATCCGCGACAAGATGGACGCCCAGGGCATGGACTATCTCCTGGAAAGCGGCACCTCCATCTACTTCCGCGACCCCGACGGAGCCCGGGTCGAACTGATCGCCAACCCTCTCGGCGAGATGTATGGCCGCAGCGTCTTCTGACGCCCCGCTTTCCGGCGTGTCGCGCCCTGGTGCTCGGTGTGTCGCGCGTGCATGCCCGGTGTGTCGTGCCTCTGTGCCCGGCGTGTTGATGTCCGGGTGGCCTGATCGTTGCATCGCGACTGGCATGATCCGCTGCCATGCCGGCCGCCACCGACATCATGACTCCGCTGTGGCGCGGTGTGGTGATCTTGCGGATCATCACGGCCGGGTTCGCGATCGCGGTGATCATCGTTCATCACGGCGGCTTCGACCGGCCTGATTTGGGATGGGCGGCACTGGCCGGGATCGTGGCGTGGACCGTGCTGACGAGCCTGGCGTACAGCTATGACCAGACCCGCCGCAACTCCGTCATCCTGAGCGATCTGCTGGTCACCCTGTCGTTGATGGGCTGCTCGCTTGTGGTGCTGTCACCTGAGCAACTCACCGAGGTCACCCAGCGCGCCCCGCTGCTGCCCACGGTGTGGGCGTGCGGGCCGGTGGTCGCCGCTGCGGTGCACGCCGGCCGGCTCACCGGGGCGCTGTCCGGCGTCGCCGTCGCCGGGATGGAGATCTGGTTGCGCGGTGCCATCACCACCGACCTCGCCTGCGACGCGCTGTTGCTGATCGGTACGGGTTTCGTGCTGGGCATGGCGTCGACGGCCGCCCGCCGCGCTACCGAGCAGCTCCGCCGGGCGGCCCGCGCCGAGGCCGCCACCGCCGAACGTGAACGGCTGGCTCGATCGATCCACGACAGCGTGGTGCAGGTGCTGGCTCGGGTACGCAGCCGGGGCGGCCAGCTCGGTGGGGAAGCCGGCGAGCTAGCCCGGTTGGCCGGCGAGCAGGAAATCGCACTGCGCCGCCTGTTCTCGGCGACCCCACCCGATGCAACCGGTGAGCAGGACCTGGCCGCCGCGCTCCAGTCCCTGGCCGGCTCGCGGGTCGAGGTGTCGGTGCCCGGCACCGCGGTGATGTTGCCGTCACGCGACGTCGAGGAACTGACCGCCGTGGTGCGAGAGGCGTTGGCCAACACTGCCCGCCACGGTGGTCCGGACGTGAAATCGTGGGTACTGATCGAGGATCTCGGCACGGAGGTGGTGGTCACCGTCCGGGACAATGGGCCGGGCGTCGACCGCGGCCAGCTCGTCGAAGCCGAAAGCGGCGGCAGGATGGGCGTGTCCCGGTCGATCCGTGGCCGGGTGGCCGACCTGGGTGGCACCGTCACGCTGGGCACCGGCCCGGGCCAAGGTACCGAGTGGGAGGTGCGGCTGGCCCGGCTCAGGCACAGTGTGCTGCGATGACGATCCGCGTGATGGTGGTCGACGACCACCCGATCTGGCGCGCCGGGGTGGCCCGGGACCTCGGCGCGCGGGGCTTCGAGCTGGTGGCCACCGCGGCTGACGGCGCTGCTGCGCTGCGCATCGTCGCCGCAGCGCGCCCGGATGTCGTGCTGATGGACCTCAGCTTCGGCTCTGACGAGCTGGCTAGCCCGTCCGGCGCGGAAACCACCCGCCGCATCATCGACGGCTGGCCTGGTATCCGGGTGCTGGTGCTGTCCGCCTCCGCTGCGCATGCCGACGTGCTGGCGGCTGTGCAGGCCGGCGCATCGGGTTACCTGGTCAAATCGGCGTCGGTGGAGGAGTTGGTCGATGCAGTGCGCCGGACCGCCGAGGGCGACGCGGTGTTCACCCCCGGACTGGCCGGTCTGGTGCTCGGCGAGTACCGCCGAATGGCCCGGGAACCGCGACCCGAGGTGCCGACACTGACCGAGCGGGAGACCGAGGTGCTACGCCAGGTGGCCACTGGGCGCACCGCCCGGCAGATCGCCGACGCGCTGGTGGTCAGCCACCGGACGGTGGAGAACCACGTGCAGTCCGCGTTGCGCAAACTCCAGCTGCACAACCGCGTCGAGTTGGCCCGCTACGCCATCGAGCACGGCCTCGCCGCCCCAGTTGGTGGCTCTTCAAGTGCCGCCAACCCCGCCAGCAACAGCCGCTGACCGCCACCACCGTGCGGCGCTGCTGGGCCGATGCGGCGTACCGGTGGCCTCGGATTTCCCGGCCGTTTCACTCAGTGAGGTCGGCCGCCATGAAGGTTGACTTACGGCACAACCCGTCGTTCACCGTCGCCCGCTGCTATCTCGCGCCGGGCGGGTCGGTGCTGGTCGAGGGCGGCGCCACGATCACGCACAGCGCCGGCGTGCTACTCGAGTCCAAGACGCAGGGCGGCATCGTGGAGGGCTTGTCCCGCAACCTGCTCGGCGGCGGTCGGTGTAGGTGGTGACGAAGAATCCGCCAGCCGTCCGCTTCCGGGATCTCAGTGCGGCATCGGCAATGGCCGTGCGATCGCTTGGACTGCCCACGACGATGAGTTTTCGTCACGCGATCGGTCACTAGCTGTGGCAGAGCAGCCAGCAGAAGAAAGGAGAGCCCGATGCCAAGCTCCATGGTGAACTTCATCGCGATCACCGTCTGGGGCTGCGCTGCGAGGAGCGTGAAGCCATGCTGATCTACTCGATGAGTGTCTCGGTGGACGGCTTTATCGCCGACCGCGAGGGCGCGTTCGGGTGGACGACCCCTCACGAGGAGCAGTTTCGTTTCCACATCGCGCAGACACGCGAGCTCGGCGGCTATCTGTGCGGCCGCAAGCTTTACCAGACCATGCTGGCGTGGGAGACGGATCCGTCGATGCGCGACAACGAGCTCGGGGCCGCGTTCGCCGACGTCTGGTGCGCTATCCCGAAGGTCGTCTTCAGCCGCACGCTCGACAGCGTTGAGGGCAACGCCCGGCTCGCCAAGGGGTCGGTGGCCGAGGAAGTCGCTGCGGCGCTCGAGGCGACCGACAAGGACGTCTCGATCGGCGGCGCCGGCCTGGCCGCGGCAGCGATCGCGCTCGGCCTCGTCGACGAGCTGCGCATGTTTCGCACTCCGATCGTCGTCGGTGGCGGCACGCCCTTCCTGCCGCCAGTCACCGAAGACGTTCGGCTAGACCTGATCGAGACCAGGACGTTCGGCTCGCGCGTGATCTACGAGCGCTACCGGCGCGCCCACGACGAGTCGGACTGACACCGCCGTCTGAGTCATCAGCGCCTCGCCGGACCGGGTAGTCGCCGCGCTGACCGACTCCGACGCTGTTGCCGGGTGGCTACCGCCCGACCGATGACCAGCCGGTTCGAGCACTTCGCTGCGCGTCCCGGCGGGTCCTACCGACTGGTCCTGGCGTACGCGGACGCATCGGCCGCCCCGTCAACGCCCGATCACGCGTCGATATCAGGGCCGACGATGTGCCCGATGCGATCAACGTTGCAGATCGCGCGGCGGGATTGTCGTGCTCGCTGGACAATCTCACCGCTTCCATTGAACGCTGACCGCAGGATTCCTCGCAGCACGGTGCTCGTCGCTACGGCGACCATCGTGTCGTAACGACGCAGGGTCGGATCTCCGGTCGCCAACTGCAGCAAGCAGGTGACTACACAGGACCGCAGAGGGATCCGCAAGTGGACAAATGGATCTGGTGGGGCACCGCCGGCGCGGCGGCGACGTCCGTCATTTCCAGCGGAAGTGCACGAAGATCCGACCAAAGTTATTCGAATCCTTCTCCACTCGGTGGTACTGAGACTTGATCTCTTTCTGCTCCAGGAAGCGCAGCACGTGCTTCTTAAGCGCCCCGGAGCCTTTCCCAGGAATAATCTCCACCAGCGTTGCCTTCGTGGCAACGGCTTCGGTGATGATCGCCCGCAGTGCGCGGTCGATATCACCACCTCGGTTGTAGATGTCGTGTAGGTCGAGCTTGAGCTTCATACCCACCATGGTCCTAGCGAGTGCCTGATCAAAACGGGCGACAGACCGTGAATGTCCGGTTGAGGATCCCGGCGTACGAACAGCCCTGACCAGCGTTGGCTTATGCGGGTGGCAGCCACGCCGTGAGTGCGTCAAGCAGGGCGAGGTCTGATCGCTGGTCGCGAGGCTGGGGAACATCTGCCGGCAGGCCTTCGGCAGGGAGTTCCCAGATGACCCGACCCGGGTCGAGCGCATCGACCCCGGCATACCACGTCCGTAGGTGTTCCCCGAGTTGAGAGTGCAAGTCAAAATGCCGGCGCCGGCGGGTGGGGTCGGCGTTGCGTTGGCGCTGGAGTGTCTCCAGCGAAGGAATCGACACCAGCACCAGGTCAGCTAGGCCAAGCGTGCCGGCCGCGAACGCACGGCGAACCTGCGCCAATTCAATCTCGAACCGCTCTGGCGGCGCGGCGCCGATCCTGCTCAGACCCCAGCTGTAGTGCAGCTTGAGGGGATCACTGTCGCACACGGCCAGACCGGTGTGCTGCTCCAGGCGCCGCGCGTTGTCCCAGCGCTGAGAATTGATGGCGACCCAGTAAGCAGCCTGAGCGGCAAGATCGGTTCCATCCGGTTCGGTTCCCGTGGGAACGTACTCAGCCACGAAGTCAACCGCGTGCCGACGACACCATGTCGTCTTCCCCGCGGCACTCAGACCTTCCACCGCAACGATCACCACCTCATCGTCGCCCATGGGTTCAATCAGCCACCACATCCAGCGCCCCTCGGATGTAACCGTTGGCGATGAGGTCGCGGACGTGCAGAAGCGGAGCGCATAGCGCTCGACGGCGCTGATGCACCACGCGCGCCGGTTGCGAATGCATGGTGCGTTGGATCCCAGATGCAGGCAATCGGTGCGGGGGTCTAACCTCCGACCTTCCGATTCGGAGTTGAACCCACTGGTCCGCGCCGAACACTACCCCACAGTGCCCGCTAGCCGCAGCATTACCGAACGAGGCCGCTTGTCAGTACTCAACATTTGCTACCATGTACCGCTCCAATGTGAGGGCAAAGCGGGGTGTCGATCTTGAAATGACGGCCTTCGCTGAACTCGACCACGCCATTTAATCTGGCGCCACAGCGGTCAGCCCTGCCCACTTCCCGACAACCCAACAACGCCTGATCTCGGCGACGTGATCTTGCGTGTGGTCGCATCGAAGCCCTGTGCGTGCGTCCGGTCTGGGTGTGGCCACCTTAGGTTTGCTCGATGTGCTTCGGGCTTGAGTGGGAAGGGATTGGCATTGACGTGAGGGGTTGTGCAGGGTTTGAAAGCCGACGAGTAGGGCGTCGAGGCCGGTTTCGAATCGTCCGGTTTGGTGGACGCTGTTGAGATGGTCCATGACGGTGATGATGGACGGGATCTGTTCGGGGGCAGCTTGGAGAACGTCCGGGGCTCGATTCGGACCATTTGGCGGTAGCCGACGGTGTAGGTGAACAAGGCAAAAAGGCGTTGGTGGCCTACGCCGGGAGAATCCGGCCGCCAGTAACACTCCCAGTCCGCGCTCCATGATCCGCAGGCTGTGGGGGCCAATCCTGACTTGACCCTCAGCGGCGCGTCCCTGATCAGCGGCGACGCTGCACCGCAGGTGGCCGTCAGCACGATCACTGTTGAGGATCTCGCCCGACACCGCGCGGACGAGCTCGACGCAGAGGCCGCTTACTACCGCCGCCGGGCCATCGAGGAGCAGCAGGCCCCCGGCCCGGGTTACTACGCCGATCTACTCCGAACTATGGCGACCGATCGGGCCGCGATGGCCCAGCGGATCCGGACCGGAAAAGACGCAACACCATCAGCGCCTCGCCAATCCGGCTAAGCACACCTTCCCTAATCCACCTGTCACCGACCCACCGGCACGATCGAGGTAAGCGTCAGCTCTCCGATGACTCAAATTGAGACTCACATTAGGACGGCCAAAGCCTACCCTGAAACAGCTTCCCACGAGCTTGCGGTGCGCCCAGCCGCCGTAACGATAGGCAGAGGTGGTGGCATGAACGGTGCCGACACGCTAAGAGCAGCCGCCCGCGCACTCAGCAACCGCACCGACCTTGCGCACGCACCGGCCCTGGCCGGCTTGCTGCACAACCGCGCTGACGATATGGAGCGCAACATCACCCTGTGGCAACATGCCCAGCAAGACATCCCCACCCTAGTCGAAAGCCACTACGGCGCATACCTCACCGTCGCCAAAACCGTTCTCCTCCACCGCCCTTACGGCCGAGCCTACACCGCCCCGCCCGCACAAACGCACTAATCGGGTATGACGCGGCGTTGTTTTCGTTGTCGGGAAGTGGGCGGGGTTGACCGCGGTGGCGCCAGATTAAATGGCGTGGGCGAGTTCGGTGAAGGCTGTCATGAGCCGGTGTTTCGGGTCGGTATCCGAGCCGAGTTCGTAGTGGCCGCGCCGCACGTTCTGCGGGATCTGGCTGCGACTCGCCGATTCTTCACCCGCGCCCTTGATCACGGGCCGTCCCCGATCGAGGTCACCACTGATCGCGCGGCCGCCTATCCTCGGGTGCTCGATGAGCTCGCGTCTGCCGCCTGTCACGTCACCGAGCAATACGGAAACAACTCGATCGAAGCCGATCACGGACGGCTGAAATCCCGACTGCGAGCGATGCGCGGGCTCAAACTTCGCTGCGCAAGTAATCACCGCCGGGCACGTGTTCATCCAGAACATCCGCCGCGGCCATTATGAACTCGGTGCCGATGAAGCAGCAAACCTACGGGTCCCCGGCTGCCCTCGACGAGCTCGTCATGGTGATCTGACCAACCGCGAGTAACGAGCTCGCCTTCCCCGACTCCGCACAACGCAACAGCCCCGCTAGCGGGAAAGTGGCAAGCAACCAACGAAACCCGGGCCGGGTGACCGCGGACACGGCAGTAAACACCTTGGTCCAGTCCGCGCATGTCCTTGTCCACTGTGCTGATTTGCAATGTGATGAGTGGTACGTTAAGGTCCGCAACACCAGAAGCAAGATCGAGGAGCTGGATTTCATCCATGGCGCAGAAAACCATAGTCACCTTAGTCGACGATCTGACTGGTGAGGTGGCCGAGAACATCAGTACAGTCGAGTTCGCCCTTGACGGCAAGACGTACGAACTTGATCTGACTGAGAAAAACAGCGCGAAGCTGCACGATGTGCTGTCCCAGTATGTTAACGCAGCTCGAAAGCTCGGTGGGCGGCGTCGCAGCGGTGCTCACCCAGGCCGAGCCATCACAACCACCGTGCGCGCCCCGGGCTACAACCGCGAGACACTGAAATCGATCCGTGAGTGGGCCAAGAAAAACGGCCATAACGTCAGCGACCGCGGCCGACTGCCCACCGAGGTAGTCCAGGCTTGGGAGACCGCCCAGGCACCAAAGCCCAGGGCATAGGCCACGGCATGGCATGAGGACAGGCGTTGTCCCACCAGTTCAGTACGCTTGAATTGTCATGACCTGTCCGCTTACCCGCCGGCTGGCCGCCAGTTGGTCCCAGCCGGCGGGCATCTGCGCGCACCCCAAGGTGGGGCGGCGGACCGCACTGTGCGCCGCCGAGCGTGCATGGATACCAGTGCTAACGATGGCTAGCGGTTCGTAAGCGAAACCCCACGGTGACATCGTAATCCATAGATCACAGAATGGCACCGTCTCGATAAATCCGCTGCATCATTTAAGACACACCTTATTGGCGCCGCGCAGCACGGGCAGCATTACCGACGGGGAGGCCCGAAGACCGGTTCTCTGTGGCCTACCGCTGCGTGACCCAGAATGAAGTGATCACCGATCACTCACGCTAAAAACGTGAACAATAACGGCCAGACCAGGCTTGTGTGTGCACTATGTGCAGGCGGGGGAGCAAGAGTGGTCCCGCGGTTGTAGCGCACGACCCGCATGGTTCCTCCCCTGGTGATTTACGCTAACCTGCGTATCGGGTCAGGGCGCGGATAGGTTACTTTGCGACGATCACCAGCCATCCGGGCGCGCCCGATTGTTCCGCCAGCGAAGGCGAGCCCGATGAATACGGTCATCCGGGTCCACGACGCTCGCCTGCCCGGTCCATCGTCCATCCCAGCGGTCCGCCGCCACAGCCGCTGACGGCCGGATGCTGACACGCACTGGCTCTCCGAGACACCACACGCACTCTCTTGCCACTCCGCCCATTACTGACCGCGGCCACCACCGATGGCCCAGCACACAATGTTGTCGACATCGCCTGATCCCGCAGGTGAAACAGATCAACAGTCAACTGCCGCAAGCCCGAAGCAGGTCATGGTGGATCGCCCGCACCTCCACCGGCGGGGTGATCTCCAGCAGCTGCACCGCCTCCCCACCGCGCCCAATGCCTGTTCCAACCGGCACATGCCTGCTCGGGTGATCTCGCGCTCGCAAAACGATTCATCGCCGCCGCCACAGCGATATTCGCGCTACGAAGCTTGTCCTGATAAACCGTCAAGGACACCGGTGAGGGCGACGCCGCGGTGGTAATCTTTGATGACGAGCATCACGCTAGCGTGACAGCGCAAATCCCCAGGGTCATGATTGCCGTCCGCGGACCCGTCGCGCCCAGCACGCTCAACCGATGTCCACTCGTCCGATCTAACCAAGCGATCGGTTGAGACTGGTCAACGAGCTCGCTCATTCAATCACCGGTACCCACCTGGGAAACGTGGTAAGCCAGGCCTAGGCCAGAGCCAGGAGGCTAGCGGCGTGTTGAGGGTGGGGTTTGGCAGGGTGGGCATGGTGAACATTCGCTACCCCGTCCCGCTGCAACCGGGTGACCGGATTGCCGTGACCGCACCGTCGTGTGGCGTGAATAGCCAGTTACGGCCCCGGCTGGAGTTTTGCCTCAAGCACCTGCGCGACCTGGGCTACGAGGTGGTTGTTGGTCACTGCATGGACGGTTCGGGCATCACCAGCGCCCCCGCGCCAGACCGGGCTGCTGAGCTCACCGCGATGCTCATCGACCCGGCGATCCGCGCCGTCGTACCGCCTTTGGGTGGCGAGCTTGCCATCGACTTGCTGCCCCTGCTGGATTTCGAGGCGATCAGCGCGGCGCAGCCGACGTGGATGGTGGGTTATTCCGATCTTACGACGGTGATGGTGCCACTGACCCTGCGTACCGGCATCGCGACGCTGCACGGCAGTAACTTGCTGGACACACCGTGCGCCGTCCCCGAACCCCTGTTGCCGTGGCTGGCAGCAGCCACCGCACCCGCGGGAAGCACCCTGTGGCAAGGCGCCGCCAAGGCCTACCGCACTGGCCGCCACGACCACTATGCGTTCCACCCGCAGGTGCGCAAAACGACCTGCAACACCCCAGGACGGTGGAAGCTGCTCGGCGCACCCGACAACCCGACGGTGCGGATATCGGCGACTGGACGACTCATCGGCGGTTGTTTGGAAACAATCTCGATGCTGCCCGGCTCCTCCTACGGTGACGTTGCCGACTTCGCCTCCCGACACGCACCCGAGGGGCTACTCGTCTACGTCGAAGTCGCCGAGGCCGAGGCCGTCACGGCGGCGCGGATGCTGCACCATCTACGCCTAGCCGGCTGGTTCACTCATGCCAACGCCGTGCTCGTCGGCCGCTCAGCCGGCCCGCCATCCGGTCATTTCAGCCAGCACGACGCGCTCATACACGCCCTTGCCGATCTGCCAGTACCAGTGCTCTACGACCTCGACCTCGGACACATCCCCCCACAACTGGCCATCATCAACGGCGCGCTGGGCACCATCGAGCTCACGCCCGCAACCGCCACCCTCGTCCAACACCTCAATTAAAAACCACGCCAGAAACAGGCAGCCCGCGCCCGCCCGCGTCTCAGAGACAGGCGCCGAGTATGAATTGAGCCAGCCTGGCGCCCGAAAACCACATGAGCAGCCGACATCGAGCAGTTCTCAATAAGGAGCGGCGGACGAATCCTTGTCAATGGTTTGGCGCTGTGGCACGGATCCGAAGCTGACGCAGTTCGGTGAGGTGGTTCTGTAGCTGGGACAGCCGTGCATCCCGCTGGCCGTCGACTGAGGCCGTGTCGGTAGCGGCGCGTACCGCGTCTGCGGCGGTTCGCAGCCGCTGGTCGTTGATCTGGGTGAAGTGGTCGCGCAACGCCCGGTGTACGGCGCGCAGTTGCGTCCGCAGCTCGTCGCCCACCCGGAAGTTGACGTTGTCCATCAGCTTGGACACCGCCATCTTGGCCTCGGCTTTGCCCCGCTCCTGCCAGTTTTTACGGTCCTCCCAGAAGGTGAACAGGCCTAACAGCACGCCAGCCGCCACGGACCAGACGCTGATCAGCGCCAGACCGGCAAGGCTGGTCAGTACACCGACCATCAGGATGCCGCCGTAGGACCCGCGCAGGCTGTTGACTGCTCGCGCGAACCAGCCGCCGCTGTTCGGCGGTTCCATTGGCTTGATCCGGCCTAACGCCTGGTCCGGGGTGGTCACCTGCAGGTGCGGCAGCGCTATGCCGGTGTGGGAGCTATCCGGATTGCCGGCCAGTTTCCCGGCCACCTGCGCTCCCAGTATTTGGGAGCGCTTTGCGACCAGCTGGAAGCTGGCCTGCACACTTTCCTCGACCTTGCTGCGCACCGACTTGTCGAACTGCTGCCAGTCCCGCATCGGGTTCGCCGTGGTGATGTGCTCCTCGGCGACTTCCATCACCTCGCGCAGCCGCTCGCGCAGGTCGAAGTCCACTTGTGCCATCAGCTCGGTCACACCGTCGCCCAGCGCGAGCTGCCACTGCGCCGACAGGTGCTGGCGGCGCTCCAGCTCGGCCATCGCGCGCTGCTGCCGCTGCTGTGGTGACTCGCCAGTGCCTTGTAACGTATCCAGTTCGCGGTTCCAGATCGTGCTCAGCTGATCGGTGACGGACCGCACCTCGCCAAGCGCCCAGTCGCGCAGTGCCGGGTCCACCGGGGTGCCGATGCGGTCACGCAGGAACTCCAGCAGCTGCGGGACTCCAGAGGCGACCGACAGCGAGTTCTCACCCCGCTGCCGGCCGCTGTCGCACAGTGCGGCGGACACCGGAAGCAGCGGGATGGTCGGCGAATCCAGGTTGGCTGCCTGGAGCCGCGACCGGTTGGCCCGCTGCACCTGCGCCCACTGAGGGTAGGCGTCGATCTTGGTAAGTACGCCGGCTACCGCGGTGCCTTGCGCCCGGATCCGACCCAGCGCGTCCAGCTCGGACCGGTCGTATTCGTGACCCGCGTCGGAAACGAACAACACCACATCTGCCGACTCGGGATCCGGTACCACCAGGTGGTTTGAGCCTCGACGGCCGGGAGCCTCCGAGAAGATCGCTCCCGGCAGCCGATCAGCCGATGCCTGTTGCAGGACGTGGACCAGGGAGGTGGTGCCCTCACCAGGTGTCCCGACCACCACCACACGCATCTGCCGGGCCGCTATTCGCGCCGCAACCCTGGCCAGCCGCTCAATCGGGTCTGGCCGGGCGGCTGCACCGGCCAGCCGGTTGGCCTTGTCGAGCAGGCTGACCAGCTCGGCACTGGTCATCAAACCGGCAGGCTGCATCGTCACCGACACCGCTACGCCCTCCTCGCCCTCGTCATACCCAGTTCAGTGCGCTACCGGCGCGTGGTCGGTGCCGGGGTGCGCGGCGTCGTGAGCCGCCGGGGCCGCCGTCTGACCGGCGTCATGCGTGGTCAGACCACTGGATAGACCGTGCGGCGACGGCGAGCCGGCCCCGCTGCCCGGATCGGGGCTGTGCATCGTGGACGGCGCCGTACTTTGCGTGGTCGGCGTGGTGTGCACATCCGACGCACCGTGCGACGTACCCGGCGCCGTGCTTTGCGTGGTCGGCGTGGTGTGCACGCTCGATGCCGTACCGCTCGGAGTCGCTGACGCGGTGCCATGCGGGGTCGGCGTCGAGGGATGCGCCGGCTGGTACGGAGTAGTCGATTGACCGCCCTGATCCGAGGTGGCACCGGACGACGGGGAACTGCCCAGGTCCGCCTGTGGCGCGGCCGGGTGCGATGGCTGGCCAGGCGCGCTGTGTCCGCCGAACTGCGTGCCGGTGTCAGCCTGCGGAGCGCCACCGAAATTGCTATGGCCGCTGGTGACGCCGCCGTGCTGGTTGCTGTCCAGCCTACTACCGCCAGTGGCACCACCCTGCTGGCCGTTGGTGACCATCCCGTGCGTGGTCTGGGGGCTGTTCTGGCCGGTGCTGCTGCCGGTGACGGACTCGCCGGAATGGTGACCCGAGGTCTGGCCGGAGTTCTGGCTGGACTCATCGCCGCGTGATGAGCCAGACCACGAGCCACTGTCGGACTGATGGGCCGGAGTGTTCACCGTGGCGGCCTGCTGCACGCTGTGACTCAGCGGCTGGGAAGCGACGTGCGTCGAGGACTTCGGATCGATCGGGGTGGTGTTCACTGGTGTCGCCGACGCCGCAGCAGTGGTGGTGGCAACGGCTGGCGTGGTCGCACTGGGAGCCACATTCGGGTTCACTGAGGCGCTGTTGGACACCGCACCGCTGGCAAACGACGGCGTGGGCGCGGAGAAGGTCGACGCGGCCGGCGCGACAGGGTTCGCTGGACCGCCCTGGAAGCCGCCGTAGGACCCACCGTGCTGCTGGTAACCCAGATCGCCGCGCTGCACGCCGTCACCGGCGCGGCCGTTGTCCATCCCACGCTGGTCGTCACGCTCCAGATTCGCCCGCGGGTCGAGCTGATGCTGCGGCATTCCCAGGTGGCGGACCTGATCGACATCGCGTGCCCCGCTTTTGTGCTGGTCCGGCTCCCGATCGGCATGCTGCACGTGGCTGTTCTGCCGATGGTCCTGGCCATCGCGGTCATGGTCGCTGACACCCCGGTGACCCCGGTCATCAGCGTCACGGTCGCTGAAGGTGCGGTGATCCCGGTCCTGGTCACTGACTCCCCGGTGACCCTGGTTGTCGCGGTTGTGGTCATCCACTCCCCGGTGGTCGCGGTTGTGGTCGTTCCACCCGCGGTGGTCGCGGTTGTGGTCATCCACTCCCCGGTGGTCGCGGTTGTGGTCGTTCCACTCGCGGTGGTCCCGGTCATCCCGATCATGGTCGTTCCAGCGGGGGTCGTTGTTCCAGCCGTGCCACTGGTTGTGCTCACCCCACTGGTAGCGGTTCTCCCAGCCGCGCCAGTCGTGATCGCTGCTGTAGTGGTTGCTGCACCACTCGCGGTAGTCGTCGTGATCCCAGTAGGCGGGCTGGTACCAGCCAGGCGGCGGGGCCCAGGCGTGCGGTGGTTCCCAACCCTGCGGCACCACCCAACCGGGGCCGTCGACCCAGACCGGACCGAAGTAGTCGGCCCCGGGCACCCACAGGTGCGCATCGTGCAGGAGGCCACCGAGATCGTGCCGGACGTCGTCGAGCACCTCGGCGGCCGGCCAGTGCTGGCCAAGAGAAACCTCAGGCATTGCATGCTCCTTAGGACAAGGTGAACTGTGCGCTGCCAGTTATGGCCTAGTGACATGCAAGGAACCTGAACACAACCTCACAGTTTGCTGGGAGTCAACGACGCACGGTGACGATATGCACGCGGATTGCACCGCATCCACCGGTCCGGTTTGGATTTTGCAAGAGATCAGCTTCGCTACGGCATGCCGACGGCGATCGCCCTAATCATGCTGATCAGGCCTTGATCACAACACCCGGGACTGTAACGATCAAGAATGGGCTGCCGGCAGTGCTGGTCCCGCAGCAGATTTGGCTGCAACGCTGAGTAACCAGATGATGAAACGCGACGCCGCTGCCCTCGCCGTTCCACCCGCGCAACGGCGTACCACCAAAATGATCTGGTGATCCATGTCCATCGAACAGAAGGACGAACGACCGTGGGACCGGCGTCGGCGCGTACAGGTCCCGGACAGCTCGGCGACTTGCTGCGGTCTGATTACGATGCGGGTCGCTGAGCATGCCCTCTTCATCCGGCGAGTTGGCGCCTAGCGCGCTGCCAGCAGGCGGTGGCATTACGAAGATCCGGTGATCCGCTAGCAACCGATTCGACGATCACCAGGGGGCGCTCAGCCAACAAAATCACGTGGCGTTGCTATTTAGCTCCCACCCTTTGATCCCCAACGACTCCTGCCACAACGAGCTAGGAGGCCAGTCAAACCCTGGGGCCGCAGCTAATCGATACCGGTCACAGTTTCCGTGGGCGGATTTCAGCAACGTCCCTACCTCAACGAACCTTGCAGATGTCCACGCTACCCGCCGATCTGACCGCGCTGCCCACCATCGACGTCGTGATCCTCAACCTGTGCAAGTCGTGATTGTGACGAAAACCTATTTTCGGCGCATATTCGGCAGCGCAACGCCCTACGGGGGCGGCGTCGCCGGCGTGCACGGCACGTTAAAGACTTGCGTAGTCGGCGTCTCCCAGGTGGAGGACCGAACGGCTTATCGGGCGAGAGCGGCCGGGCCACCGTTGTTGGGTGGGATGGTCCTGGTGAGCTGGGTGAGGAATTCGATGTTGGTGTGGGTCTTGCGGAGGCCCTCGAGGAGCATGTCGATGGCCTGTTGGTTGTCTCGGCCGGTGAGGGCCCGGCGCAGCGCGTGGGTGGCCGTGAGTTCCCCAGCCGAGAGCAGTAGCTCCTCCTTGCGGGTGCTGGACTGGCTCACGTCGACGGCGGGGTAGACGCGTTTGCCCGCGATCTTGCGATCCAGTCTCAGCTCGGCGTTGCTGGTTCCCTTGTATTCCTCGAAGATCAGTGTGTCACCGAGTGAGCCGGTGTCGACCAGCGCGGTGGCGAAGATGGTCAGTGAGCCGCCGTTTTCGATATTGCGGGCCGCGCCGAGGAACCGTTTCGGCGGCACGAGCGCGGTGGAGTCCACGCCGCCGGAGAGGACCCGTCCGGACGCGGGCGCGGTTAGGTTGTAGGCGCGGCCCAGCCGGGTCAGCGAGTCCAGCATTACCACCACGTCTCGGCCCATCTCGACCAGGCGCTTGGCGCGTTCGATGGCCAGCTCGGCGAGCGCGGTGTGCTCGCGGGGCGGGCGGTCGAACGTGGCAGCGATCACCTCGCCGGGCACGGCGCGTGCCAGATCGGTGACTTCCTCCGGGCGTTCGCCGACGAGGACGAGCATGAGGTGGCATTCCGGGTGGTTTTTGGTGATGCCGTGCGCGATTGCCTGCAGTACGGAGGTCTTGCCGGCCTTCGGCGGCGCGACGATCAAGGCGCGCTGTCCCTTGCCAACCGGCATGACCAGGTCGACGACCCGGGTGGTCAGGGCATGTGGTTCGGTCTCCAGCCGCATGCGCTCGTTCGGGTAGAGGGGAACCAGTTCGGAGAACATGGGTCGGACCGGGGCGTGTCGTGGGTGCTGCCCGTTGATGGTGTCGACCTGGACGAGGGGCGCGAGCCTTTGGCCCTGATCGACTGGGCGGGCTCTGCCGGTGACGGTGTCGCCGCGACGCAGCCCGTATTTGCGGACCTGCGAGAGCGAGATATGGGTGTCGTGTGGCCCCGCCAGGTAGCCGTCGGCGCGGACGAAGGCTTGATCATCCACGATGTCGAGGATCCCTGCTACGGGCAGGAGGGAACCATCCGCGCGTGGTTTGTGGGCTTGGCCGGTATCGACGTGCGGACTGGGGATGTCGTTGTCATACATGTGAAATGTCTTTCTGAGCTGATTAACCGTTGGGTGTGCGGCGACTAGGCCGGAACACGCCGGCCTCTGCCACGGAGGGTTCCCGTTCACGCCAAGAACGGCTGTACCACGAAAGCCATGCCCGGCGGCGTGGGACAGAATCTGAGAACTTCTGTGGGAGGCTTGTCGTCTGCCTGCATCCACAAGAAGGAGATCTCGTTCTACGCTACCTACTCGATGATCGGCGCGCAACAGCGTTTCCAGCCGGCTTGGTCGATATGGCTGACATGGCTGGGCGTGATGTGACTGGGCCACCGGCCCGCACACGGTGGCGACAAACGCTGCGGTTGTCGCGAACCGCGGCTGAACATATTCATCCGCTCAGGCCGCTGACGCGCGTGGGTGTCGAACGACACGTGTTCCGTGCCTAGCAGAGCCCCGGAAGGTCGGGTTCCGGCGACAAGGGCGGCACCGGATCGTGAACCACGATGCATCGTGGATGCTTTCCGGGAGCCAAAAACCACGCCGCCCACACGGCCAGTAACGCTAAAACATGAACAATAACGGCCAGACCAGGCTTGTGTGTGCAATTTGTGCAGGCGGGGGAACAAGAGTGGCCCCGCGGTTGTAGCGCGCGACCCGCATGGTTCCTCCCTTGGTGATTTACGCTAACCTGCGTATCGGGTCAGGGCGCGGATAGGTTACTTTGCGACGATCATCAGCCATCCGGGCGCGCCCGATTGTTCCGCCAGCGAAGGCGAGCCCGATGAATACGGTCATCCGGGTCCACGACGCTCGCCTGCCCGGGTCCATCGTCCATCCCGGCGGTCCGCCGCCACAGCCGCTGACGGTGATCGGTGTCGAGGTCGACACTCAGTGAGGCGGCATGACCAACCTGTAAGACGGCTTCGGCATGCGGGCCTTCGGCGACGGCGAGGCGCTGGTCAGCATCTATGGCGCCGTGGACGTCATGGACTTGCAACCCCAGGAGGTGGTCACGGTCGACACCGGCCACGTCGTCGCCTACGACCTGAGCATCAGTTCCAGCTGCGCCGCGCGGTCGAAGGCCGCACCATCCAGTCGGCGAAAGGCGGCGAGGGCTTGGTATTGGACTTCGCCGCACCCGGACGGGCGTTGTTGCAGTCCCGCAATCCCGAGGCGTTTGTGAAGTGG
>DATFDO010000341.1:0-20645 GCA_035252045.1 Pseudonocardiaceae bacterium | reverse complement strand
TCCGGGTTGTAGGCGACGATCTCGATTGGCTCGGGCTCGGGAACTCCATTGACCCAGGGGTTTTCGAACGGGTCGGGATCGCGGTGTCGGGTGATTTCCTCGAAAGTGGGCACTCGCCATAAGCTAACAGAGTTCGTCGGCCGAGCTCACGCCGCGACGGCGGTCTCATGATCTACTTTTCGAACCAGCGATGGCTCGTACGGCTCGTCGTTGAAGGCGGTAACCTCCTGGAAGCAGTAGGTGTGGCGCAGGCTTATCGACGCATGGTGGTTCGCGCCCCTCGACCCGGCCGTCATCGTGCCGCGCTTTTGCTGGCCGTCGCCGGATTCGCCTTGCGATCGAGGAGTACCTCGGCCACTCACCGAGCTCCTCGGCGCCGGCCTGCGGACTGGGGGAGCAGGCGATCTTATTGGCCGGGCAGTACGCCCCACACCGCGCCGCCGTGCTGGCCCGGCGCATCAGCGCCGAGCGCAACGCCGTCGACAGCAGCACAGGAGGATTTTCTCGGCACCTCGAACGGTTGATAACGTATGTGAAGTGCATTGAGTGTGGCGACGAACTGCTCGCCGAACGTGCCGAGCTGGGTTACCGGTACTGCACGAAGAAGCAGTGTCAAGATAAACATCACAAAGGTTTGACAATCACCGCGATAGGGGTGAACAAGAGCGCGGACACCTTCATCGTCGGTGATCAGGAGGACATCAGGCGGCGCGCGGAGGCAGGGGAGTTCGCCAAGAAGGACAGCGGCCTCGGTATCAACTACCGGACTCCGCAAACCGGAATACCGCCTACCAAGCGGCGCCCGAACGCGTCGCCGAACCTCAGACAACCTACTCGACGTCCGTGGACGAGTGAGCAGGAGAAGATCGTGCGGCTCTACCACGGAATGGGGCTGACTCCGCAGCAGATTGCCGAACGTGCCCGGGAGAACACACCGCGGCTGGGTATTACCGAAAGCCTGGCAATTAAGATCATCTGCTCGCCGCCCACCAAGTAGCGCGGATGCTGGCAGGATCGGTGGTGTGCGGACGGTGCTCAACATCATCTGGTTGCTGCTGTGCGGCCTGTGGATGGCGCTCGGGTACGTCCTCGCCGGGATCGTGTGCTGTCTGCTGATCATCACGATCCCGTTCGGTTTGGCCTCCTTCCGGATCGCGACCTTCGCATTGTGGCCCTTCGGCCGTACTATCGTGCGGCGCACCGACGCCGGCGCGCCCTCGCTGATCGGTAACGTGATCTGGATCGTCTTTGCCGGCTTCTGGCTGGCCATCGCGCATGTCGCGACGGCAATCGCGCTGGCCGTGACGATCATCGGTATTCCCCTTGCGGTCGCGAACCTCAAGCTGATCCCGGTGTCGCTCACGCCGCTGGGCCGGGTCATCGTCCCGATCAACGCCTGACCGCGATGAGTTCAGATGAACGCCGGCGTCATAGTGGAGACAACGTGAAAGGAGACACCATGGGACATCCGGTAGTGCACTTCGAGGTCATCGGCAAGGACGGCGCTGGGCTGAGGTCGTTCTACTCCGATCTGTTCGGGTGGACGATCGACACGGACAATCCGATGAACTACGGGATCGTGTCCGGCGACGGTGGCCCCGGCATCGGCGGTGGCATCGGCGAGGGCCCGGAAGGCTATGCCGGGCACGTGACCTTCTACGTCGGGGTGCCCGATGTCGAGGCCGCCCTGGCCCAGGCCGAAAGCCTCGGCGGGTCGCGGGTGATGGGCCCCGAGAAGGTCATGGAAGACATCGAGATCGGGTTGTTCAACGACCCCGAAGGCCACCTCATCGGCGTCGTCCGAACCCCGGGATAGAACTACCGCCGTGGCGGCCGCGCCGGAAGCGTTGCAGACATTCGAACAGCAGCGACCGCGGCTGTTCGCGATCGCCTACCGCTTGCTGGGATCGGCGAGCGAGGCCGAGGACGCGGTGCAGGACACGTTCCTGCGCTGGCACTCCGCTGATGTCCGGACGCTCCGGTCGCCGGCCGCCTGGCTGACGAAGGTGCTCACCAATCTGTGCCTGTCCAGGCTCACGTCGGCCCGAGCGCGCCGCGAGAGCTATCCCGGTCCGTGGCTGCCCGAACCGGTGCTGACCGGGCAATCCGCGCTGGGGCCGCTGGATCGCGCCGAGCAACGCGAGTCGGTGTCGCTGGCGTTTCTGCTGCTGCTGGAACGGTTGACGCCGCCGCAGCGGGCGGTGTTCGTATTGCGCGAGGCGTTTGACTACAGCCACCGCGAGATCGCCGGAATGCTCGACCTGACCGAGACCAACTGCCAGCAGCTGTACCGGCGGGCACGCCAGCGGGTGGCCGAGGACCGGCCACGCTTCGACGCTTCCCGCGAGCAGGGGCACCGCATCGCGGAGGAGTTCCTCGCGGCTGCACGCAGCGGTGACCTCACGGCGCTGGAAAGTCTGCTGGCCGCTGACGTGGTCGCGTGGGCCGACGGAGGCGGCAAGGCCGCGGCGGCTCGACGGCCGGTGCACGGGGCACCGCGGGTGGCGCGCTACCTCGCCGGTTGGATGAGCCGGGGCGTGCCGGGTGTGCGGGTCGTGGTGACCGACGTGAACGGGCAGCCGGGGATTCTCGGCATCGTTGACGAGCAGGTGCTGGTGGCGGTGCTGCTGGACGTGGTCGATCGCCGGGTGGCAGCGGTATATGCGGTGGCCAACCCGGACAAGCTCGCCTTTCTTGACGGCCAACTGCTGTGACCGACGCCACGGCGCTGGATGTCAGGATCGGCCGGGCCACTTGGTTCAAGCGATGACTTCACCACCGCGGAAGGAGACGATCGGTGACTCATCGCATTGTGGTTCTCGGCGCCGGCTACGCGGGTCTGGCCGCGGCCAACCGGATCGCCGGCCAGGCCCGGCACGCCCAGGTGACGCTCGTCAATGCCCGGGCGCAGTTCGTGGAACGGGTGCGGCTGCACCAGGTCGCCGCCGGCCAGCAGCTGCGCGAACACCCGCTGCGCGAGCGCCTACGCGGCACTGGCATCCAGCTCGTCATCGGGCGGGTGCTCGCGCTGGACCTGGATCGCCGGCAGGTGCGGCTGGACAGCGCCACAACAGCTGCCACGGTGGCTTACGACACGCTTGTGTACGCCCTGGGCAGCGCCGCTGACAGCAGCCTGGTGGCAGAGCATGCCTACCCGGTCGCCGATCTGGACAGTGCGCTGGAACTCGGCAAGCGGGTACCCGATCTGGCGGCCGAACGCGGGGTGCTCGCAGTGGTCGGCGGCGGGCTGACCGGCATCGAGACGGCAACCGAGCTCGCCGATACCTACCCGCAGTTGCGTGTGCGGCTGGTCACCGCGGGCCAACCCGGCGGTTGGCTGTCCGCCCGCGGCCGCGCGCACCTGCGCCGGGTGTTCGACCGCCTGGGCATCGAAGTGCAGTCCGGCGCGACAGTGACCGGCGTCGGGCCCGACGGGGTGGTGCTGGCCGATGGCGCCAGGATCAGCGCAGGGCTCACCGTGTGGGCTACCGGGTTCGTCGCCCCGGCTCTCGCCCGCCAAGCGGGTCTCGCCGTCGACACAACCGGACGGATCCTGGTCGACGACACACTGCGTTCGCGGTCCCATCCGGAGGTCTACGCGATCGGCGACAGCGCCGCGGCACACCGGGCCGGTGGGCAGCTATTGCGGATGTCCTGCGCCACCGGACTGCCGACCGGGCAGTGCGCAGCCGCCGCGATCACCGCCCGGCTGGCCGGGCGCCGGCCCAGTCCGTTGCGGTTCCGGTATGTCATCCAGTGCATCAGCCTCGGTCGGCGGGATGGACTGATCCAGTTCGTCCACCCTGACGACAGCCCACACGACAGAGTGCTCACCGGACGTGCCGCCGCTCGCGTCAAAGAGCTTGTCGTGCGCGGTGCCCTGCTCGCCACCCGCTGACCCCGCTGTTGTCGCCGGCCGGCGCCGACCGGAGCGGGGAATGTTTGGCAGCTGTGCGGGATCGGGAAGGTTTTTTGGCGAGAAGCGGTATCCGCACGGCTGAAGGAGCGATGCGATGGCGCAGCAGGACTACGAGCAGCAGCCTGAGGCTGCCGACCTCGCGGATGCGGTCCAGGATGACACCGCCGAGACCCTGGTGGGACCGCCGGGAGCCGATCCTCTCGATGCCGGCTATATCCCACCGGATCGCCCGTACGGCTTGCAGGACGACGCGATCACCGCCGCCGGCCAGCGCGATGGAGAAGGACTTGACCAGCGGTTAGGCCGTGAGCAGCCTGAGTGGATGGCCGTGGATGTCGGTCGCTCCGGACGGATTACGGTCGCCTATGCCGGCGCCGCAGGGCAGACACCGGACGCCATGGACGGCGTCGATGAGGGCATCGCCGGTGGCGCCGCATCCGCCGAAGAAGCCGCTGTACACGAACTCGACATGAGCCTGGAGCCGGTCGACGACGAGTCGCCGATGGACGATCCGGAAGTCGCCGCGAGCCTGGCTGACGATCCGCGCGCGGATCAGGCGATGGTTGATGCAGCGCGGGACTACGACGCTGCCCGCCTGGGCAAGGAGAGGTGAAGATGCCTGAAACCACTGAAACCACTGAAACCACTGAAATCACTGAATCCGCGGGGACTGCGTCGTCGGACCATGCGAGGCGGGCGCTGACCGAGGAGCTCGAGGTGCTCCGGAGTCGCCGGCGTGAGTTCGCCGACGGCCTCGACAGTGATGATTTTCCTGGTGACCGGGCAGATCAAGCCGATGCGATCGAGCGGTTGTCCGAGCTGCAGTCGATCGACAGGCGGATCGATGAGGTCATCAGGCTGCTGGCCGACGGGGTCGAGGCCGACCCGCCGAGCCCGCCTGGCCAGGTGGGCGTCGGCAGCATCGTGACTTTGCGCTACCCGGACGGGTCGACCGATGTGCTCCGGGTGGCCACGGTTGTCGAAGCGGACGATGCGACCGTGGTGACGGCGGACAGCCCGCTCGGTCTCGCCTTGCTCGGCCGCGCTGCGGGGCAGGACATCGACTGGTCCACCCCGACCGGCCAGCGCGCGGCACGAGTGGTGGAGGTATCGCAGCAGCCGGCTTGATCTTTCACTGACGCCGTGCGCGCTATTCGAACCTGAGGGCTTGGATGGGGCGTAGCCGCGCAGCCCGGTAGGCCGGGTAGCTCCCGGCGATGACCCCGATCGCGAGACTCATCGCGAACGCCACGCTGACCGGCAGGGCGGACAGCACGGGAGCGAATCCGGCGAAGATGCCAGAGCTGGGGGCCACCGATGGTGCGACGATGCGGATGACAATGGCCAGCCCGACGCCGATGCCGACGCCGACTGCGCCACCTAGGCCGGCCAGCACGGTCGATTCCATCAGGAACTGCTTGAGGATGGCGGGATTGGTGGCGCCGACTGCCTTGCGCAGGCCGATCTCCCGGGTTCGGTCGGTGACCGAGACCAGCATGATATTCAGCACCCCAATGCCGCCCACCAGCAGCGAGATCGCTGCGACCACCGGGGTGAACGTGGTGAGCAAGTAGACGACCTGGTTGAAGTTGCGCAGCCGGGACCCCAGCGACTGGATTTGAAAGTCGCGCAACCGCGGGTCGGTGATGTGATGCCGGGCGTCGAGGATCCGGGTCGCCTCCGCCATGGCGGCGGGCACGGCGGCCTGTTGGGGGGCCTGCAGGGTGATCTGGCTGAGCTTGTCGCCGATACCGACGCCGTAGCCGACGACGTATCGGCGCGCGGTCTTCAGCGGCATGACCGCGGTGTTGTCCAGCTGCTGACCGTAGCTCTGCATCACCCCGATGACCTTGAACGGGGCATGGTTGATCTGGACTGTCCGGTCCAGCGCGGCCGCGGTGTCATGGCCGAAAAGGGTGGCCGCGACGGTGGGGCCCAGGACCACCACCCGGGCGGCGGAGCCGGCCTGGGCGGCGTCGAAAAACGAGCCCGCGGTCAGGTCCCGGTTATTGGTCGTGACCCAGCGGTCGGTGGTACCGATGATGTTCGCCGACAGGAACGCGGTGGTGCTGGTCTGGATCAGCGTGCCCGCGCCGGGAGTGCCGGTGACCGCGCTGGTGACAGCCGGAGTGACGGTGGCGATGTCGGGTGCAGTGCGCAGCGCTGAGATATCGGCATCGGTCAGGCTCTGCGCGGGTGGGCCGCCGGGGATATCGGCGGCCTTCGACACGATGGTGATGTTGTTGGCCACCGGTTCGATGCGCACATCGACCGAGTTCTGCACGCCTTGGCCGCAGGCGGCCAGCAGGATCACCGCCGAGACTCCGATGATCAGCCCCAGCA
This sequence comes from Pseudonocardiaceae bacterium, assembly GCA_035252045.1. Classification (GTDB taxonomy): domain Bacteria; phylum Actinomycetota; class Actinomycetes; order Mycobacteriales; family Pseudonocardiaceae. Next base: position 14,383 of record DATFDO010000341.1, on the reverse strand, counting down.
TCGTCAACGTGGAACGCAACCGGTGGGCGCGCAACGCGCGGAGCGCGATCACCAAGGCTTCTGACAGCCTCATGCGCTCACCTACCCCACAGTGCCGGCCGAGGACACATCCTCAGGAAAAACCTGTGGTTAATATCCGCGCAAGAAGTAAAGCCAGTTCCCAGTCAGTTCCCGTCAAACTCCCAGCGAATTCTTTCCTTTCATGACATTGCGTGCATCATTGCTACCCGCTAGTGGTGCGCCTATCCGGCACATGGTCGCGCAACCAGCCGGCGGCCAGGCGCGCCACCTCCGCCAGCGTGCCGGGCTCCTCGAACAGGTGAGTCGCTCCCTGGACCACCTCGATCCGGTTCAGCGCGGTCAACTGCAGGACGGCCTGCCGGTTGAGGTCGAGAACCCGCTCGTCGCGGCTGCCGACGATGAGCAAGGTCGGTGCCTGCACCCGGTGCAGGGCGGCGCCGGCGAGATCGGGCCGACCACCCCGGGACACCACGGCCCGGATAGAGGAGTCGTGGGCAGCGGCGACCAGCGCGGCAGCCGCCCCCGTGCTGGCGCCGAACAGTCCCAACGGCAGACCTCGGACGGCGGCGTGTTCGCGGATCTGCGCGACCGCGGTGCGCACCCGATCGGCCAGCAAGGCGATGTCGAAGCGCAACTGCCTGGTGCGGATGTCGACTTGGTCCTCCGCCTCGGTCAACAGGTCCAGCAGCAGCGTGGCGAAGTTGCTGCCCTGCAGGGTCTCGGCCACCGCACGGTTGCGCGTGCTGTGCCGCGAACTGCCCGAACCGTGGGCGAAGACCACAATGCCCACGGGTTGGTCGGGGATGGTGAGGTCGCCGGCCAGCGGGCCGCCCTTGGACTCGATGATGACCGGTACCGTCATCGCTGCCGTCTCACGCCGCCACCTGCGGCCCGCAACGCCACGCTCACCATGGACACCGGTTACCCGACTCGGCATCGCCGAACCGCGTATCGCCCCGACCCTCCACCGGCGTGGCAACGAACGAGCGGTAGCCGAGGGAAGGAAAGCGCAGATGATCCGAGCGGTCTGGAACGGTGCGGTCCTGGCCGAAGCACCACAGACGGTGCGGCTGGAGGGCAACCATTACTTCCCGGTGGAGTCGCTGCACCGGGAGCATCTCCAGGAGTCGTCAACCACGACGAGGTGCCCGTGGAAGGGCCGGGCCAGCTACTACACCATCGTCGTCGACGGCACGGCCAACCCCGACGCCGCCTGGTACTACCCCAAGCCCAGCCCGATGGCCCGCAAGATCAAAGATCACGTGGCGTTCTGGCGCGGGGTGCGCATCGAGGCGCAGTGACGGGTCATATCGTGGGGCGGTGTCCGTCCGTGAGCTGGTGGTGCTGGGCACCGCCAGCCAAGCGCCGTCCCGCCGGCGCAATCACAACGGATATCTGGCCCACAAATCGGCCGACTGCAGCGCAGCGGCGTGCTGGAGATCGGCGGGCGGCAGGTCCGCCTTGAGCAGGTCAGCGTGCCGCGCCGAGGGCAGCGTTTCGCAATCGTGATGGACACCCGGCTGTGCGACGCGGCATACGCCCTGGCCGACGGCGCCGACCTGCTGCTGATCGAAGCCGCCTTTCTCACCGAGGTGGCCGCGCTCGCCGGCGAGTACGGGCACCTGACGGCGGCGCAGGCGGGGCGTGTCGCGGCGGATTGCGGGGTGCGCCGGCTGGTACTCACCCACTTCTCGCAGCGCTACGGCGAACCGGCGCGCTTCTACGAGGAGGCCGCCGCCGTCTTCGACGGCGAGATCATCGTTGCCGAGGATCTGTGCGGGTCCCGGTGCCCCAGAGCTGACCGCATCGCCGGATGTCACTAGAGCGCATGCGTGGAGGCCAATGGGTCCTACGTCGCCCGCGGTTGTCTTGATCACTTTCAGCGATCATGATCGGTGGAGGCTGGCTCCGGCGTGGGTGGGGCCGGTCGAACTCGGCGAGGATCTGGTTGATCACACCGGGTCATGGCTGGGCGCTTAGGGCCGGTCGGGTCGGCGCCCGGCCACGTGGTAGACGGCGTACGCGGCGCGAATGACCGGCTGCGCGACGTTACGCACCTGCACAGCGCCAGGCGTGCAGCCCCGCTCCGAGCCGAAATGAGCGTGCCCGTGGATCGCGAGGTCCGCGCCTAAGCCCCCGCGTACGCCGTCGATGGCCTCGCCGAGCTGGTAGGCGCCGAGGAACGGGTAGATCTCCGGCGGTTCGCCGTGCAGCGTCTCGGGGATCGGGGCGTAGTGCGTGAGCGCAACAAGCACCTCCGCGTCCTGCACCTCGCGCAGCGCGGCGCTGAGCCGGCCGGCGGCGATTTCGGTGTGCTCGATGAACGCTTTCATCTCTCGTTCACCGAACGCCGAGCCGCATTTGCCGGCGAACCCGCCGCCGAATCCCTTGACTCCGGCCACCGCGAGCTCGCTGCCACCGGCACGCAGCACTGCCGCGCTGCCTTCGAGCACTTCGATACCCACCTTGGCGAGCAGCACCGTGATCTGGTCCTGAGCGTTGCTGTGATAGTCGTGGTTGCCGAGCACCGCAAGCACCGGGACGTCGAGGTCACCGAACTCCTCGGCGGCGACTGCCGCCTCCTCAAGCGTGCCGTGCCGGGTGAGGGCCCCGGCGAGCAGCAGCACGTCGGCCCGCTCCGCCAGGCCGGCCAGCGCCGGGCGCAGGGTGCCCCGGATGTCCGGCGCCAGATGCACGTCCCCGACGGCCGCGATCCGCACACTCATCGCAGCTGTTCCCAGGCGCGGCGAGCGTCAGCTGCCGAGATGCCCAGGCGGTCGGCGAGCAGGAGGAAGGCCTCGGCGTAGGGGTGGTGCTCGGTGCGGGCGCGTAACGCCGGCCAGTCGACTTGCTCGCGCAGCGCCCGGGCGGCGGGCAGGATCCAACCGAAGTCGCAGTAGTGCGGGCCTAGCGAGAGCAGCTTCTGCTCCAGCAAGTCGGTGGCCGGCGCAACCGGCGCCAGCACGGATGCGACCGTCAGCTCCTCGGCGGTGGCGAGCATCTCGTCGGTGACCGCGAGTTCCGCGGGCCGGAATATGAGGTCCACCGGCACTGCTCCGTCGTACACCTTGCGCAGCCAGTCCTCGGGCGCGTCCGTGGCCCGCATCCCCACGCCGACCAGCGCGCGGACCGCCTTGTTGACATCCTCTGGGCGCACCAGCACGTCGATATCGTGCTCGGAGAACGGGCCGCCGCGAGCGTAGACTCCGCTGCCCCCGGTCAGGGCGTAGTTCACTTCCGCGGACCGCAACGCGGTGCACACCCGGACCAGGCTGCGCTCCAGCGCGCTGCGTTCGCCGCTGCCCACGCCTCAGTAGTCCACCGGCAGCACGCCGTCGCAGCTGGGCATGGTGCCCGGTTTCGGTGTCATAATCTCGCGTGCCGTGGTCATGCCCACCTCCTGAGGTGGCTTGCACCTCCCACCGTGGACTACCCCGGCCGTCCGGCTCGAAACGCGGTCTGCCCAGCGCAGGACACAGGGCGCAGGTTACAGCAGGGGAGGATGAATCGTGACGGCCGACAAGGTGGACGTCGTGGTGATCGGCATGGGGCCCGGAGGCGAGGACGCCGCCACCCGACTGGCCCGGGCCGGCCTGGCCGTGGTGGGAGTGGAGGTCCGGCTGGTCGGTGGGGAATGCCCGTACTACGCCTGTATTCCGACGAAGATGATGTTGCGAGCGACCGACGCGCTGGCCGAGGCGCGTCGCGTCCCCGAGCTGGCCGGCGCGGTACAGGTGCGACCGGACTGGGCACCGGTCGCCGCCCGTATCCGGGCCGACGCCACCGACAACTGGGACGACACGAGCGCGGTGCAGCGGTTCGAGAAGGCGGGTGGCCGGTTCGTGCGGGGCCGGGCGCGGATCACCGCACCCGGTGAGGTCACGGTGTCCACATCCGATGGTGCACGGGTGTTGCAGGCCGCCAGGGCAATAGTGCTCAATCCCGGGACCGAACCGGCCATCCCTCCGATCGACGGGCTGGCCGGCACGCCGTACTGGACCAACCGGGACGCGGTGGCCACCGAGCAGGTGCCCGACTCGCTGATCGTGCTCGGCGGCGGGCCGGTCGGCTGCGAGTTCGCCCAGGTCTTCGCGCGGTTCGGGGCCACGGTCACCGTGCTCGAAGCCGGCGACCGGCTGCTTGCGGCTGACGAGCCGGAGGCCGGACAGCTGCTGGCCGCGGTGTTTGGCGCCGAGGGCATCGGAGTGCGCACCGATGCGTCCGCTACCCGGGTCAGTTATGAGTCCGGCCGCTTCACCGTCCGGCTCGACGGTGGTGACGTGCTGGCGGCACAGCAGTTGCTGGTGGCTACCGGTCGCCGCAGCGATCTGGCTGCTTTGGGGGTGGGCGCCGTCGGCTTGGACGAGCAGGCCCGCACCATCACCGTCGACGAGCGGATGCGCGCTGCGGACCGGGTGTGGGCGATCGGAGACGTCACCGGCCGGGGTGCTTTCACTCACGTGTCGATGTACCAGGCGCGCATCGCGGTCGCCGACATCCTCGATCGCGACGGTGCCACCGCCGACTACCGTGCGTTACCCTGGGTGACATTCACCGATCCAGAGATCGGCGCAGTAGGACTGACCGAGGTCGGCGCGCGGCAGCGCGGTCTGCGAGTGCGCACTGGCCTGGCCCGCATCCCTTCCTCAACGAGGGGATGGATTCACCAGACCGGAAACCAGGGCCTGATCAAGCTCGTCGAAGACGCCGATCGTGGCGTGCTCGTGGGCGCCACCTCAGCCGGCCCCGCCGGTGGGGAAGTGCTGGGAGCGCTTGCCGTCGCCGTCCACGCCGAAGTGCCCACCTCCCGTTTACGGCAGATGATCTACGCCTATCCGACCTTCCACCGGGCCATCGAGGACGCCCTCGACGACCTCAGCGATTAACGTCCAAGGCAGGCATTTCTCAGCCAAGCGACAAGAATGTGCGCATAGTTCCTGCCCGGCTGGCGTCTGCGGGGATACCCTGAGGCAACTAGCCGCAACCGGTAGGGGCCCGGCACAGGTTACGACGTGAGGATGTCTCTGTGGGCGACGAGGCTCGATCGAGCGCCCCTCGGCTTGACCGATGGCAGCGCACTTCGGAGCCGATACCTGAGGCTGCGAGTGTGGCGGAAGGAACTTCGGACGCCGAACTCGTGCGAAAACTCGGAGCCGGCGACGGGGCGGCGCTGTCTGCGCTGTATCAGCGTTTCGGGCGCCCGTGCTACTCGCTGGCCCGCCGGATCTGTGTAGACGAGGGCCTGGCCGAGGATGTGGTGCAGGAGGTGTTTCTGGCGCTGTGGCGGGATCCGGCCCGGTTCGACCCGGCACGGGGCGACTTCGCCACCTGGCTGCTGACGCTGATCCACCACAAGGCCGTGGATGCGGTGCGAAAAGAGGCCACCATCCAGCCGCGGACGGTCGCGGCGTCGGAGGCGGGCGAGGACTGGTCGCCCACCCCGCTGCCGGGCGCCGATGCAGCGGCGATGGCGCGCGTCGCGGCCGGCCAAGTGCGCGAGGCACTGCATCGCCTACCGGTTGAGCAACGGCGGATGCTCGCGTTGAGCTATTTCGGCGGGCACACTCAACGTGAGATTGCCGTGTTGACCGGTGTCCCGCTGGGCACGGTGAAGTCGCGCACCTTCGCTGCGGTGCAGCGCCTGCGCTTGCTGCTGACCGATGAGTTGGATCCCGGCGCCCTGGTCGCCGAGGCCCACATGGTCAGGGAGGTGGTGACGGATGACCGACCAGCGTGACGCTACGCGCTGCTCGCGTCGCGAGTTGGCGGTCGGATGGGCACTGCACACCCTGGAACCGGTCGAAGAGTCCCTCGTCGCCGCGCACCTGCATCAGTGCCCAGCCTGCTCCAGCGTTGCCGCGGAGACCCAACGGCTCGGCGCCCTGCTGGCGTTGTCGGTCCCGCAGCTGATGCCCAGCGCGGGGTTGGAGCAGCGGATACTCAGTGCCGCGGGTGCCCGCCGGGCGGCGCCGGTCGTGCCGCTGGCATTGTCGACGCAGCTGGCCCGGCCCATCACGGAACCATCTGAGGTCGACTTCCCGGGATGGCTGTCGATCACCTGGGCTGACGTGGTGGGTCCCGTGGGCGTGGAGCAAGCGCTGGCGGTCGGTAACAGCAGGATCGGGTAGACGGCGGCCCCGCCCAGTCGCGGACGGTCACGGTCGAGGTCACGACTCAATGTCGGTAGGAGAACGTTGATCATGCCAGCCGCCGAGGAATATACCGACGAGTTTCGGCAGCGTGCGGTGCAGATGGTGCTCGATGTGCGCCCGCAGGCGGGTGGCCAACTCGAGGCGATCGAGCGCGTTGCCGATCAGTTGACAGTGGCCCCGCAGACTTTGCGAGAGTGGGTCGAGCAGGCCGAGGCGGCGCTCGCCGGACCGGACATCTACCAGCAGGGCTTGCTGTTGGTGCAGCGCGGTGAACTCGACCAGGCGGAGACGTTGTGGCGCAGGGCCGCTGAGGCCGGTAACGTCGACGCCGCCACCGGTCTGGGCCGGCTGCTGGTGCAGCGCGGTGAACTTGCCCAAGCGGAGAGCTGGTGGCGCATCGCCGCCCAAACCGGCAACATCGACGCCGCCAATTACCTCGGTCTGCTGCTGGTACAGCGTGGCGAGCTCGATGAGGCGGAGACCTGGTGGCGTATCACCGCGGAAGCCGGCAACATCGCCGCCGCCGCCGTGCTGGGCGTGCTGCTGGTACAGCGTGGCGAGTTCGATGAGGCGCAGACCTGGTGGCGCACCGCCGCCGAAGCCGGTAACACCACCGCCGCGTTCAATCTCGGTGTGCTGCTCAAGCGGCGCGGCGACCTCGACGGGGCGTTACGGTGGTCACGGGCTGCCGCCGAAGCGGGTAATACCAACGCGGCCAACAACCTGGGCCTGTTGCTAGAAGACCGCGGTGAGCTCGATGAGGCCGCGGCCTGGTACCGCACCGCCGCCGACGCCGGTCACGCCACAGCGGCCTACAACCTTGGCCTGTTGCTCAAGCAACGCGGCGAGCACGACGCAGCAGCGGCCTGGTACCGCACCGCCGCCGAAGCCGGCAACACCAGTGCCGCCAACAACCTCGCCGTCCTGCTCGAACAGCGTGGTGAGCTCGATGAGGCCGCGGCCTGGTACCGCACCGCCGCCGAAGCCGGTAACAGCAACGCCGCCCACAACCTTGGTGTCCTACTGGGGCGGCGCGGCGAGCTCGACGAGGCTCTGGCCTGGTACCGGGTCGCCGCCGACGCCGGGCACACCACCGCCGCCTTCAACCTGGACATCCTGCTGGGCCAGCAGCGATCTTAGGCCAGTTCGCCAATCCAGGTGTGCGCGCAACGTTAGCTCAACGAGCTCGGAGTAAATGCGACCAGCTTGCCTCGTGGGCCGCCGATCGACCTGACCGGCGCTGCAACGGGGTGCCTTCGGCCGCGATGTGGTGGTCTTCGCTGAAGACCAGGCAGCGATCGGCGATGTGGTAAAGGGCGTCGAGGTCGTGGGTGGCGTGCACGATGGTCTTGCCGGTGTCGCTGAGCTGCTCGATGAGGTCCATGAGCCAGTACTGGGTGCGCGGGTCCAGTGCGGCGGTGGGCTCGTCGAACAGCAGTACCTCCGGACCCATCACCAGGACCGTGGCGATGGCGACCTTCTTCTCCTGCCCGCCGGCAGTTGGTAGGGGGCGCGGTCGACTAGATCCGTGATGCCGAGCATGCGCGTGACGTCCTCGACCCGGCCGGCGGTGTCCTCGCGGAACAGGCCCAGCTGCAGCGGCCCGAAGGCGATCTCCTCGCGCACTGTGGGTGAGAAGACCTGGGCGTCTGAGTTCTGGAAGACGAAACCAACCCGGGAACGGAAGCCCTCCGACATCTGGACCGCCGGTGGCGGGAGGTCAGATGTTGATCGGGTTTACGCAGACGCCGACCGAAGCGGAGTCAGTGCGAGATGGGGGAGTGCTGGAAGGAACTGCTGATCAGCGTGGCTGCGGTCCGGCTGGGTGCGCTGGCCGTCAGCACCTGCTTGCGCCGGCAACGCTTCGGCCGAGGCACGTCCCTGGGTTGTCGTCCGACCTTGCGCCCCTGTCAGCTTCTCGGCAGAATGATGCAGTTGCCATCTTTTAGCAATAGAGGCGGGACGTGACGACTTCCGTGGCGGTGCCGGTGCGGCGACGCGGGCAAGCGGGAAGCCATGCCCACCTGTGGTCGCTGCCCGATGGCACCGGTCTGCACGCCCCGTACGGCCAGCTGATGGCTGAGCCGGCTAGCGGTCGGATTTGCTGTCACCTGTGCGGGCGGTGGTTCGTCTCCTTGGGTAGCCACCTCCGCCAGCACGGGCACACCGCCGATTCCTACCGGGAAGCGATGGGTCTTTGCCGGAGCCGGCCACTGGTCGCGGCGGCCCTGTCCCGGTCCATCGCCAGCCGGCAGAGCGCGGCGTACCGGCGCTCACCCACGTTGCGCGCCCATCTCGCGGTCGGACAGGAGCTTTCCCGGACTGGCCAGCTTGCGAGATTGGCATCCACCGCACGCAGTGGACAAGCGCCGTGGGAGCTGGCACAGGTGCGCCGAGCGACGCTCGATGCCGGTCGGATCACCATGGCGGCGCAACGTGACCGGGCACTGGCCCATCGCCTTCGGGCGCTGGGCTTTGACGACCTGGCCAGCTATTTGCGGCACGCGCACGCATCGGGCGCAAGCCTGCGTCGCATCGCCCGGACAACTCGAATGGGGTGGTCGCGGATGCGCCGCGAGCTCGATGCGGCAGGAATCACGAGCAGCCCAGCGCTTCCGCACCGCGAACACCCAGTCCTGAGCGAAGCGGGTTCCACCACAGCCTCATTCGCACAGTAAAGGCTATAGCCACTCAAGTCATCATGGGAGGGGACGCATGGCTGGCTACACCCTGCCTGATCTGCCCTACGACTACGGAGCGTTAGAGCCACATATCTCCGGGGAGATCATGGAGTTGCACCACTCCAAACACCACGCCACCTACGTCAAAGGCGCCAACACCGCCCTGGAACAGCTGGCCGGGGCGCGCGAGCACGAGGCCTTGGCCACGGTGAACCTGCTGGAGAAAAACCTGGCCTTCAATCTCGGTGGGCATGTCAACCACTCGGTATTCTGGCCCAACATGTCGCCCGATGGTGGTGACAAACCCGACGGCGAACTCGCCGCGGCCCTGGATGAGCACTTCGGCTCTTTCGACGCCTTCCGGCAGCATTTCACCGCCAACTCGCTCGGTATCCAAGGATCGGGCTGGTCGATCTTGGCGTGGGATACGCTGGGCCGGCGACTGGTGCTTCAGCAGTGCTACGACCACCAGGGCAACCTGAGCCCCGCCACGATGCCGCTACTACTGCTCGACATGTGGGAGCACGCTTTCTACCTGCAGTACCGCAATGTCAAGCCGGAATACGTCGAGTCCTGGTGGAAAGTGGTCAATTGGTCCGACGTCTCGCGCCGGTTCGCAGCGGCCCGGACGGTGGTGCTGCTCTGAATCCGCAGTGCCCTGATGAGCTAATGCACGCGGTGCTGCCCCCAGCGCTGGAGGTGCTCACCGCGTGGAGCATCGCAGCCGATGAAGCTGACCCCTCGGTCTTCCGTGCGGCCATGCACCGCACCATCACCGACGCTGCGGGCATCGAAGATTCGCTGCGGGGGCTGGCCGAGGTGATCTTCGGGTTGTCCTCTCTGTCCGGCATCTTGCTTGATGAGCTCGCCCAGGCCACCGGACGGTCCCGGGGCGAGGTCCTGCATGCCGTGCACCGCCGCTACCTCGATCCGGGCGGACTATCTCAACCCTGGCGCAGGCCGCCGCCACGCTGAGCGCTTCGCAGGTCAGCTCGCGACGAGCTGACCTGCCACATCGGGGGCATGGGCCACCACGGCGCCCCACAGTAGCGGGTAGACGTCGACTGCCTCGACGACCGCGGGGCTGGTGCGGGCCACCAGTGACAGGTGCCGCAGCGCGTGGGCCAGCACGTCTTCAATCCTTACCACCGCAGGAGTCGGCGCCGCAGCATCCGCCGAGCAGGCCACCTCCAGGCCGGGCGGAACCGGCCGGATCAAGCCCTGGCCTGGGTGGGGGTCCGGCAACACCGCGTAGGTAAGGATCAGCCCACCAGCTGCGCGCCGCCACGATGTCGAGTGCACGACAGTCGCGGTGGGGATACGGGCGCCCAAGCCCGCGAGTTCCCGCGCGCGTGCGTCGGGGTGGCCGCCAGCCGGTAGGCGCCCCGAGGCCACCCGCCAGCCCAGCCGGTCACCGTCCAGTACCGATAGCATCAGGACTTCGACCTGCACTTCGTGCACCGCAACCCCCAGAGTCACAGTCGCCAGTAGAACGCAATAACAACCTTATCGCAATAATTTGCACTGGTAACGTCGCATGATGTCGCTTCCCGGTCAACCAACGTTCGAGGATCAGCACGGTGATGTGATCGGGAGACGAACGCCGATCCTTCGGCAACCGCTCTGAGGGCGGAACGCAGCTCGCGTTGCCGGCTCAGCCGAGGTGGCGCTGGTGGACGCTCGCCCTTAGCCACTCCGAGCCGTTCTACCGGGACATCCCTACCTTTTGAGGTATGACGGTGCCAGGCCAGGGCTTGACTGCCGTGGTCACCGGCTCGGCGAGTGGGATCGGGCGAGCGCTGGCAGGCGAAGGCGCTGCACGCCAGGCGCGCTCAGTTGGTGTTGGCCGACATCTACGCCGCCGTGCATCCCGCGACGGCGGCAGCCCGGGCCCCGCAAACGCGTCTGATCTGCCTGACCGCTGGAGTGCTGGGCTCATCGCGGGCGGTGTTGCCGACAGACCGGGATCACGTGTTCAGGGTGAAATGTGGGTGGCGTCGTCAATGGGCTCGGAGCGGAAGCTGCGTTGAGAGCCGGTGATGTCCATAGGCGCCGCTCGGCACTACTACGGTTGCAGTCGTGTCGGACATGGATCTCACCGAGCGTCTCCGCGCGGCCGAACGACGATTGCAGGGCGCCCAGCTCGCCTCGGACGTGCCGGCACTGACCGAGTTGCTCGACGACGCGGTGCTGTTCACCGGCCCAGACGGCAACCTCTACTCCAAGGAGGACGACCTCGGCGCCCATCGCAGTGGCCATCAGGTGCTGCACCGGATCGAGGAGCTGGAACTGCGGCTGCTCGTCGCCGGCTCGACCGGCGTCACCTGGTTCTTAGGAATGTTGGAAGGCACTGTCGGCGGGAAGTCGTTCGCGGCCCGAATGCGGTACACGCGGACCTGGACTCACGATGACGAGCTCGGCTGGAGGATCATCGCGGCCCATGCGACGTTCGTGAACTCCGGCTGACATCAAGCTGCCGTCCCCGGAGGCTGGGTAGGGCTGTGCACTGTGGCGTTCTCGTTGTGTACAAGCTGCCACTGCGCGACCGGCCAGCGGTCAGTGGGTCACCGTCCGTAACGATCGACCGACAGCGGCGATAGTCCTGCAGACGGCGCGATTGCGAGGGGCGGCGCATGGACAACCAGGCGTATCGGGACTACCGCAAACGCGCTGTCGAGAGCCTGTCCACGCCTGTAGGGGCCGAAGACGAGACCATCATGATAGCCAGGGCTCAGGTATGGGCGACACTTGCGCTCGCCGAAGCCATCCGCGATGGCGCCGCCGCAATTGCCCGCACCACGTCAGACCCTCACCACCTGCCCACGCCGCGTGCACATGGCCGTGATCCTGCGGTCGATGACCTGTGAGCCTCTAACCGAACCCAGGTCACGTGCGGGGCGGCGCGGAGACCAGCTAATTTCGTGTTGACACTCAGCACGTCGGCAGTTGGATCGGGCCTCGGTCTGCGCTACGGGCCATCACATGCGACGCGAGTGCCGCAGCTAACACTGGGGCGCTGCCAAGGGTTCAGACGATTTTTCCCCTGGGTTTTCTCGCGAGTGGCGGGGCCCGACAATCCGCCGGGGATCCCAGGCGTCGCCGCGGGTAGCAGCCGGCGGCTGAGGGTCCAAAGTTCTGGTCCGGCGTTGGCGGAGATCGACGGTCCAGAGATCGTTCAGTAGCCGTCGCAACCGGCCATCACGACGTTGGCGATCCGGGAGGCCACCGCTGAACGCTCTGATCTCGGTGGCCAGTTGCGCGCAGCGAGGGCATAACGGCCCGGGGGGACTCACGAGTGCGCCCACCTGGATCAGGTGACCACATAGCGCCGGATAAAAGCCCGACCTGCTCGCGGTTCCGGCAGCGGGGGCAGTGTCGTTGACAAAGTGGTCTAATCCGTCAACGGTGCAGGTAGACGACCATGCCCGAAATGTCAACGCACGATAGTTCACTAGGCAACTCCGGCTTGACCGTGTGGATAATTGCACTGACCATGTTGTGCCCGATGATCAGGGGTAGCTCCGGGGTAAACGGTACGAGAACGCCACGATGACGCACCTTAAGGGAGCCAGCAAACGCGAGGCAGTATGTTCACTCGAAAGCAGGCAGCTAGCTTCGTATCGCACGAACAACCAACGGAATAACCCCTCACCTCGGGCGATTGCTGTACATGCAGTAGTTCTTGCGTTAGTACATGACGACTTCCGTCCGACGGCAGCGCACCATCTCACGCCGGGCCCAACCGGTGTCGTGGTTGGTATCGGGTCCCAGGCCGGTTCATCGGCAAGGCGCCGACCAGCTGCTCGGCGTCTCGACCACCACCGTCGGCATGTCGTGGCGCTGCGGGCAAACCAGCCTCCCCAGCGTCAGCCATGGAGGAGTTATCGCTGCTCACAGCCCCCCGCCGCTCACCAGTTACCCCGGTGGTCGGGTACCCCGGTACCCGTTGAAGGTGACCTGTTCCGTGGTGCTTCCCCGGTCCCACCACGTCCTCACCGAGGCGGTGTTTGCCCGAGTGACCAAGGCGGTGCGCACCTGGAATGCTCGCCGGGACATCGGCATTGATCCGCTCGCCCCGCAACTGATCATAAATCGGCGTGTCACCCACGGAGCGACACCGTAGAGACACCATCACCGTAGACGGCATCAACAGGGTGTGCACAACTGTTGTGGAGAAGATCTTCACCCCTGACCAACATCATGCACCCAGCGCCACCACGCGATGATTGCGCACACCAGCAATCCTGCTGGTCGCCGTCTTCTTCTTTAAGTCAAGCCGATAGTACCATCGTGCTGGTCAGGTGTGCACAGGTCGCGACCGTGAATATTATTTGGAGAACGATTGCCCTGTTCGTTTATCAGGCGATTCTGGCGCCCGGTGACGTGCTTCAACGTCGTTTCATTGTCGCGATGTTGGGAGCACACTGTTGTCGAAGTGGGCCATCGCGGAGATCCGGTCACCGCTGACGGTGAGGACATGCCGGCCAGTCCCGTGGTGGATGCCGGTCCGGGGGCGCGGAGGCCCGGAACCTCGCCTTGCTCCCCTACCAGCCCGTCCGACAGACCTAACCGGTCCTCGACCCTCTCGGGGCACGGCATCCCCCGCCTGAGGTGAGCGGCACCGTGACGACCAGCGCGCCAGCTCGGCGAAGAACATCTATCGCGGCGGTCAACACATCAGAGCTTGCGCGGTGTCAGGAGTGACAGTGCGGTCGGTGTGACACCAAACATTACATTGGGGGGCAGGACGGGCCGGGTTGAGCGCGGCCCGTCCGCCTCTTGTGCGGCTCCGCCATGAGCACCCGCAGTGGATCTCGACGAACGTGCAAGCACCGCTGACATCAACAGCCCACACCACCACGACTATCGGGCAGCGTCTTCGCTGGCCAGATGTGCTGTCCGGGGATGACCCGAGCTGTCCGGTGTCGGCTCCCGACAATCGCTCGATCGCAGGTCGGTTTCGTGGGCCGGGCGGGACGGTCTCCGGATCACCTGCCACAGAATCGCTGCGCTTGGGTCGGTAGGCAGGTAGCGGCAGCTCGTGTGCGTGACGATACGCTGCCACGTCTCCTTATCGGTGACCCACCGTAACATCAGTTTGACGTAATGTCACTAACATCCACCGTCCGCGGTGGCCAAACGTGAGAACTATTAACGTTCGGTCACTAACGTACCCTGCGCGGTAACGGAACGTTAATTTGAGTTGACGTAGCGTTGCAAACGTCTGGGTACCTTCCGTAAGGCCGCGCGTTGTGATGGATGGCCGTCGGCAATGGGCGAGATCGTTAGCGAGGCCGCGTGATCCGTCTTCGTGGAGTAGAAGTTCGCCGAAAGAATGATCGAAAGGTGGGGCATGAAGATCGCGGATGTTTTCCGGTCTGGCCAGGATGTTTACGTGCGGGGTGGCGCTGGTCACGGTTGGGGTGGCGCTGGTCACGGTTGGGGTAACGGCGGCGGGGGCAGCAGCAACCAGCAGCAGAACTGGGGTGGTAGCGCGCAGCAGGGCGGCTGGGGTAGCGGCCCGCAGCC
>DATFDO010000340.1:0-11078 GCA_035252045.1 Pseudonocardiaceae bacterium | reverse complement strand
GGCTGCCCGCCTGGATCGTGCTGGGCCTGTGGTTTGTGCTGCAGTGGGTCTACACCGCCGGCTACGCCATATCGCAGGCTGGATCGGTTGCCTACCTGGCCCACGTGCTGGGCTTCATCGCCGGGGTGCTGGTGGCGTTGGCCGTTCGCGGCAGCGAAGGCCGCCGCGACCCGGTCGCGCCCTACCCCTATTGATTCCTTTGTCTTCCTCGCATTCCGCGCGTCAAACGTGTTGCCGCCGGTGGATCGGCACCCCATTCAACTGATCCACCGGGCAAGAACAGTGCGATCTTTGCAACATCGGATGTCGTCGAGGAGACCGTTGGTGACCCTGGGTAGCAGGACACCTGCGGTGTTGGGCACCATAGCCGGGTGCCGCACACGTCAGCTCTGCACCGCACTCGACGATGGATGACCGTGGCTGGCCTGCTCGCGGCGGTGACCGGATGTACGGCGTCGCCGGAGCAGCCCGCGGGACCGTCGCCGACCGGGCCCCCGTTCACCTTCCGCGTCCTGACCACCGGCTTGGCTGATCCGTATGAGATCACCTGGGCGGCCGACGGTTTCCTCTGGGTCACCGAGAAGACCGGTAAGCGGGTGACCCGGGTGAACCCGTCGGATGGGTCGAAGAGCACCGTGGCCACCATCGCCGACGTGTACTCCACAGAAAGCCAGGACGGATTACTCGGTATGGCGTTTCCGGCGAACTTCCTGCACGGCAGCAATGACGTCTATGTCGCCTATACCTACGATGCCGACCCGGGTCCCGCAGTCGACCGGAGGGCCAAAATAGTCCGCTTCACTTACGATCCGGCTGCGCACACCCTGGGAGGGCCGGCGGACCTGATTACCGGTCTGCCGGCGAGCACGGACCACAATTCGGGGCGCTTGCTGGTCGGTCCGGATCGCAAGCTCTACTACTCGATCGGAGATCAGGGAAACAACCAGTTCCAACGGTATTGCAATCCGATACGCGCGCAAGACACTCCCACCGCAGACGATGTACGTAACCGCAATTGGACGACCTACGTCGGCAAGACGCTGCGGCTGAACCTCGACGGCAGCGTGCCGGCGGACAACCCAGTGATCAAAGGCGTGCGCAGCCATATCTATTCGTACGGCCACCGCAACCCGCAGGGCCTGGTCTTCGGGCCCGGCGGCCGGTTGTTCTCCGCGGAGCACGGTCCCAAGGCCGATGACGAGATCAACCTCGTCCAGGCCGGCCGCAATTACGGCTGGCCACACGTGTCCGGATTTCGGGACGACGAATCCTACGTGTATGCGAACTGGTCGGCGTCGACCAACCCGCCGTGCGCCGCCCTGCACTACAACAATTTCGAGATCCCCCCGTCGGTGCCCCAGCAGCAGGAAACCGGCTGGAACAGCCCGGACTACACCGAACCCCTCAAAACGCTCTATACCGTTCCCAACGGATACAACTTCCAGGACCCGGCCTGCGGTGACCAGGCATACATCTGCTGGCCGTCGATCGCGCCTTCCAGTATCGACTACGTGCCGGCGGTTGACGGTATCTTCGACGGCTGGCGCAATTCCCTGCTGGTGACGAGCCTGAAGAACGGGGCACTGTACTGTTTGCGGCTCACCCAGGACGGCGGTTCGGTCCAGGGCGACATCACCCAGTTCTTCAAGACCACCAACCGGTACCGGGATCTAGCCCTGAGCCCGGATTACCGGACTGTCTACATCGCCACTGACGCCAACGGCCTGGCCGGGCCGAAGTTCGGGCCGCCGACGGAGCAGCTCGCCAATCCGGGCGCGATCTTGGCGTTCACGTTCGCCGGAGGCGGCTGAAAGGCCGTTCCCGATCATGCTCTTCGGCGAGGTCGCGCAGCCGCCCGTCGAGGAGCCGGTCGACGGTGATCAGACCGAGCACCTTTCCGGTGTCCTGCGCATCGACGACCGGGGCGCTGGTGATGTGCCGTTCGGCAAACAGGTAGGCCACGCTGCGCAACGTGTCACCGGGGTGCACCACCACCGGATTGCGGATCATCAATTCGGCGACCTTGGTGCCGCGCCCTTCGATCAGTTGGGCACGGGTGGCCACGCCTTGCAGGTGGCCCACCTCGTCGAGTACCGGAAACAGCCGCTGCAGCGGGTGCGGGATCCCGTCGGGCACCTTCCGATTGTTACCGAGCCGGGGAACAGTGCTGGCCAAGACACCCGGTGGAGCCGGTAGCCGATCGGTGTGGAGCAGCGTCGCCGGGTCGGCGTGCATGACTTCGTCGACCAGCAGCACCTCGAGTGGGTCGACGTCGTACTCGCGGGACAGGTGGTAGCCGCGCCGGGAGATCTTCTCGGTGAGTACAGAGCGGCGCAGCACCAGCGCGGACACGCCGTAGGCCGCAGATGAGGCGATCAGCAGCGGAAACAGCGTCGACCAGGCGTGCGTGAGCTCGAGGGAGAACAACACCCCGGTGAACGGAACTCGCATCACCCCGCCGACCGCAGTGGCCAGGCCGATCAGGGCCCAGAACCCCGGTACCGCATGCGGGAACACATAACCCTCCAGCGCACCGGCTGCGGCGCCGATCATGAGAACCGGTGCGAGTACCCCGCCGGAGGTGCCCGAGCCCAGCGACAACGCCCAGATCAGGCTCTTCACTACCAAGATCCCGACGATCAACGCGAGCGTGGCGCGACCGGTGATCAGGTCGTCGATCACGTCGTAGCCCACTCCGAGCGCGCGCGGCTCGATCAGGCCGCCCAGGCCGATGATCACACCAGCGATCGCCGGCCACCACATCCAGTGCACCGGCAGCTTGGCGAAGGTGTCCTCGGCGAAGTAGAGGATTCTGGTGACCACCAGCGCCAGCAGGCCCCCGATCACGCCGGTGGCGACGCAGAACAGGTCGACCAAGCCACTCGGGGCGGCGGCTGAGGCGTTCACCGGGAACAACGGGTTGGTGCCCAGCAGCGGGCCACGGACGACCGTAGCCATCACCACCGCCGCGGTCACCGGCAGGTAACTGCGCGGACGCCACTCGAACAGCAGCAATTCCACCGCGATCAGGATCGAGGCCACCGGTGCATTGAACGTTGCGGCCATCCCGGCCGCCGCGCCCGACACCATCAGCGCCTTGCGCTCGTCGGCGCTCACGTGCAGGCCCTGGGCCAGCAGTGAGCCCACCGCGCCGCCGGTCATGATGATCGGCCCCTCGGCGCCGAAGGGGCCACCGGTGCCGATGCTGACCGCCGCCGAGATGGGTTTCAACACCGCCACCCGGGGAGCGATGCAGCTGCGGTGCAGCAGGATCGCCTGGATCGCTTCCGGGATGCCGTGACCGCGGATCATCTCCGAGCCGTAGCGAGCCATCAGACCGATGATCAGGCCCCCGGCTGTCGGCGCCAGCAGGATCAGCCACGCCGGGTCGTGCCCTTCTCCCGGAGTGACGAGATCGAACCGGACCCGTTGATAGAAGATCAGATTGGTGATCAGACCGATGAGCCGGAGCAGGACCCAGGCGGCGCCTGCGCCGGCCGCGCCGATCGGCAACGCCCATGCGATGATCAGCAGCACCCGGGGCCGGAGGCTGAAGTCGCCCAGGTGCCGGGTGCGGCGTCGAGCCGATGTAGTTGCGTTGATGCAATGTTTATGTCAAATGGGTGCACCGGCCGCAAGCATGGCTACGGGTTGTCATCCCCGTGCGATGTACAGATCGCGGAGTAGGCCCGTCTCCAGCTCCATGTCCGCGACGCGGGCTTTGACCACGTCGCCGATGCTGATCAGGCCGGCGAGCTCACCCTGATCGACGACCGGCACGTGACGGTAGCGGGATGCGGTCATCTGCTGCATCAGCCGCGCGATGCTGTCCTGCGGACCGCAGACGGGCACGTTGCGCGACATCACGGCGCCGACCCGCATGGTCAACAACTTGGCACCGTATTTGCCCAGCGCACGGATGATGTCGCGCTCGGTGAGCGTGCCGGCGAAGGGTCGCTGCCCCAGTTCGTCGGGAACGACCAGCGCCCCGATCTGTGGGGGTCCGTTGAGCCGGCCGATCGCCTCAGCGATGCTCGCGTCAGCCTCGATGGTCTCGACAGATCGGCCTTTCGACTTTAGGATCTCCTCGACCTTCATCAGTCCCCTCCCAATGCCACAGGTACTCCCATGGTCCCCGCTGTCGGGGGTAGCTCACCAGGACCGATGTCGAGTGATTTCTGTGACAGGGATCTCGGGGACGACAATCTGTGCGTGCACCGTCTGTTCCCGAGGCTCGTCCTAGCGGTGCTGCTCAGCACCTGCGTCAATGCCTGCACCGACCAGCTGCCGCGGCCGGTTGCGGATCCGGCCCCGGTGCTGAGCAGTGCGCAACCCTGCATCAGCACGGGCAGCGTCACGTTCAGCTGTGCGGCGTTGACCGTGCCGCTCGATCACGCCGGACTGCACCCCGGCCCGCCTTCGGCCGGTCAGTTGACGCTGCAGGTAGCGATGGCCGACAACGTCACGGCACCGCGTGGGGTGTTGATCTTCCTCACCGGCGGACCTGGCCAACCGGGAGTGCCGTTTGCGTCCAGCGCGGCCAACCTGTTACTGGAACCCGCGGTGGTACACGACTACCGCCTGGTGCTCATAGACCAGCGCGGAACCGGCGCCGGGGCACTGCTGTGCCCCCCATTACAGC
The DNA here is from genome assembly GCA_035252045.1 of Pseudonocardiaceae bacterium. Lineage (GTDB taxonomy): Bacteria > Actinomycetota > Actinomycetes > Mycobacteriales > Pseudonocardiaceae. Next base: position 6,436 of record DATFDO010000340.1, on the reverse strand, counting down.
AAGTGATGGGCAGCTCGGATCTGACCGTGCCACCGGAGGGCGTGGTGGCCGCCTGCGGGCAGGCGGTCGGACCGGGGCGGCAGTTCTTCACCACCGCCGACACCGTCGCTGACCTCGATGCGCTACGCCAGGCACTGGGTGTGGACAAGGTCAGCATCGATGGCGTGTCTTACGGCACGTTCGTCGCCGAACGCTACGCGATCCTGCACCCCGACCGGGTGTCACGCCTGGTGCTGGACTCGGTGGTGCCGCACGACAACCTGGATCCGCTGGAGCTGGCGGCCATCAGCCGCACCGCTGAGGTGCTGCGGATGGTCTGCCGGGACAACGGGTGCCCGACTGATCCGGCGCAGGAGCTGTCCACGGTGGTGCAGGCTCGCCATGACGGCCCAGAGCTGCTCGACACCCTCACCGGGTTGACCATCGGCACCCCGCAGCTGGACGACGTCCCGGCCGCGCTGCACGCCGCGGCAGGCGGCGACTACACGGCGCTGGACACGATCATCGCCGCCGAGCGTCGTGACCAGGGGGCCACCGCCCAGGAACTGAGCCAAGGGCTGCATGCCAGCACGTTGTGCGAGGACCTGCGCGGGCCGTGGGGCGACGCCGCCACACCGGTGTCCGGCCGGGTGGTGGCTACCCAGCGCGCGGTAGCCGCCCTGCCGGACGCGGTTGTCTTTCCCTACGACCGGGCTACCGCGGCGGGTAACGGCATCGCGGTGACCTGCGAGCAGTGGCCGTCGACACCGGTCATGGCGTTTCCGGCCGACCGCGACCTGCCCGCGGTCCCGGTGCTCCTGCTGGCCGGCGACCACGATCTGTCGACGCCGTTGCCGTGGGCCCAGCAGGAGGCCGCACATGCGCCCCGAGGCCACCTGGTCATCGTCCCGGGCTCCGGTCACTCCACCCAGTCCAGCAACGCGCCGACCGCCCGCGCCACCGTCACCGCGTTCCTCACCGCCCCCCACTAAGCACTCCGGTCGGTGGGGTACGGGGTCAGCGGGGGTGCTCGGAGTGTCCGTGATCGGTGTGGGAGCGAGATCTGAAATGGGCGGTGGCAACGGTGTCGCCGTGGCCGTCGGTCAGTCTGGCGGTGACCAGTGTGTTGCGGTCGACGGGGGCCGGGCCTCCCCACGAGCCATGCCCGTGGGTGAGCGGAAAGCTGCCGACTGGCACCGCTGAGCCATCCCGACGCACCACCTCACAGTGCACCGTGTTGCTAGGGGTACCGCCATCGACGGACAGGTAGATCCAGGACGGTGTGCCGGGGTAGACGTAGGCGTTACCGACCTGGTGGTGTGCGGTGGTCAGGGGTGCGTAGATGACGGTCCGCTCGTCGGACTGGGTGGCCTGAGTGTCCTGACTGTTGATTTCGGCCGGTGCACCGTTGCCGTTCGCGTAGCCGAGGATCCACCCGCCGGCGGCTCCAGCGATGGCGACCAGACCCGCGGCGGCGGGTATCCACCACTGCCGGGCGCGCGGTGCCCGCGGTCTCAGCGCGTTGATCACCCGTTGTTCGAACCCTGCGGGCGGCTGCGCGGCCGGCACCAGTTCGACCAGCCGATCGGCTGTGACCGTCAGTGCGGACACGGTGTCCTGGCAGGCGGTGCAACCCTCCAGGTGTGCGAGCGCGTCAGCGCGCTCGTAGCCGGGCAACACATCCAGGGCCAGCTCCGCAGCGGTGTCCTGGCACTGCTGGCAGGTCAGCTCAGCCATATTCGGCTCGCAGGACGGGCAGCGCGGCGTGCAGCTTGGTCATGGCGGCGCGGATGCGTGACTTCGCGGTGCCCACCGGGACGTTTTCCGCGTCGGCGATCTCACGGGCGGTCAGCCCGTGCACCGCGGCCATGACCACAGCTCTGGCCTGCTCTGGCGGCAGGTCAGCCAGCGCGGCGCGCAGCTGCGACGACGTCTCGCTCGCCAGCGCGCGGCGTTCGGGGCTGTCGGTGATGGCCGCAATGAGCGGCAGCAGGTCCTCCGGATCGATGGGTGCGGGACGCCGGACCCGCGCGGTGTCCACCGCGAGGTTGTGCACGATGCGGGTCAACCAGGTACGCACCGATCCTCGTCGCGGGTCGTAGAGCCCAGCGTGTTGCCAGGCGCGCTCGAAGGCCTGCTGGGCGATATCTTCGGCCAGGCCGCGATCGCCGACAACGGCGAGCGCCACACCGAACACCATCGGCTGAAACCGGCGGACGAATGCCGCCGCCGCCTGCGCGTCTCCAGCACCCAGGCCGGCCAGCAGCATGTCGTCGGACATCCGCGCTGCGCGTGCCCCACGGACGGGCATACTGCCCATTACACACCTACCCCGGCTCGGTGAGGGTGGCCAGCGCGGCGTCGAGAACGGCGAGGGTGGGTCGCTGATCGGGGTCCCGGTGCAGGCAGGCATCGATGACGGTGGCGACGTCAGGAGGTAGCCGGCGCCGGGCGCGAATCTTGGGTGCCGGGTGCGCTTGCTGGGCCTGGCAGCGTGACATCGCCGAGCCGGTCGACAGGGACGACAGGGAGACGTCGGGAAGGTCGAAGGGTTGGGTGGCGGTGGCCGCTTCGTAGAGCACCAGGCCGATGCCCCAGACGTCAGCCGGCGGTCCCAACGTGCCGCCGGTGACCTGCTCGGGGGACATGTAGCCGGGTGTGCCGCTACCCGCACGGCAGCGGCCCGGCGGGCGGGCCAGGCTCAGGTCGATCAAGCGGGCGATGCCGTGACCGGCGATGATGTTGCTGGGTTTGACGTCGAGGTGCAGGTAGCCCCGGCTGTGCAGGTAGCGCAGTGCCGAACATAACTGCCGGCCCAGGTAGCTCAGGTCCGCGGTGCCTAGTTTTGCCGGACGTCCGGGGTGGCCCGAGCCGCCGTCGAGAAGGTAGCTCAAGGTGGCGCCGGTGAGGTTTTCCAGGACCAGCAGGGGTGGCTGCCCGTCGGGCCGGGTGATGTAGTCGTAGGCGCGCACCAGGTGCGGGTGGCTCAGCGACAGCAGCAGCCGCGCTTCGCGGGTGAGGTGGCGCCGGGCCGAGGCGTCGGTGGCGGCATCGGGTCGCAGCGTCTTGACGAAACACCGGCAGTAGCGCTGCGCACTCCAGGCCTCGTAGCAGTCCAGATCCTCCCCGCGGCGGACGTGCTCGACTACCACGTATCCGGGGGCGAGTTGGTGTCCCGGTGGGTGCGGCGCCGGCTCGTCAGCCGTGATACCGGCGGTCATAGCGGTTCCGGCGCCAGGCGCGGGTGGTGGTGCAGCCGGTAGAGCTGGGCGTAGCTCGGATTGCTGAACAGCAGCTCGTAGTGGGTGCCGGCGCCGGTGATCCGTCCGCGGTCGAGGAACACGATGTGGTCGGCGTCGGTCACCGTCAGCAGGTTGTGCGAGATGATCAGCGTGGTGCGCCCGGACATCAGCCGGCGCATCGGTGCCAGGATGCGCTGGGCCGACGCGGCGTCCAGCCCGGTGGTCGGCTCGTCGAGCAGCAACACCGGCGCATCCCGGATCATGGCGCGGGCGATGGCCAGCCGCTGGCGTTGACCTCCCGACAGCAGCCGGCCTCGTTGCCCGATCCGGGTGTCGTAGCCACCGGGCAAGGCGCTGATGAACTCGTGGGCGTCGGCCGCGGTGGCCGCCGCCACCACCTCGGCGCCGGTGGCGTCAGGTTTGCCCCACAGGATGTTGTCGCGGATGGTGCCGTCGAAGACCAGCGTCTCCTGCAGCACCGCCGCCATGTTGCCGCGCAGGCCGGCCAGCTCCAGATCCTGCAGGTCGACGCCGTCGAGCGTGATGTGGCCGGTGTCGGGGTCGTAGAACCGCAGCAGCAGCTTGCCCAGCGTGGACTTGCCGGCCCCGCTCGCACCGACGAGCGCGACCTTCTGGCCCGGTAGCACCGCGAAGCTGATGTTCTCGAGGGTGGGACGGGTGGCGCCGGGATAGCTGAAGGTCACCGCGTCGAACACCACGGTGCCGCAGGCCTGGCCCGGCGGTATGACCCGCGCGTCGGCGGGGTCGCGGACCTCAGGCTGGTGGTCGAGCAGGTCGATGATGCGTTCGGCGCTGGCGCTGGCGGCGTAGACCGTGTTGGACAGCCGGCCGGCGCCGCGGATCGGGCTGTAGAGCCTGGTGAGGTAGGTGACGAACACCAGCAGCCCACCCAGCGTGATCCGATCGTGTTGCAGCGCCCACACCCCGACTCCCACCACCAGCACCACCCCGACGACCTCCAGCAACTCGATCAGCGGCCGGAACAATGCCTCCAGTCGAGTCGCAGCCATCTCCGCGGCGAACCGGCCGAGGTTTTCCCGGTGGAACCGTCGTGTCTCGGCCTCCCGACGGTCATAGGCCTGCACCAGAGCGGCATTGCCCAAGCTTTCCTCGGCGACTGCGGTGACCGAGCCCGACCGCCGGCGCTGCTCGCGGGAGGCGTCCTTGATCCGAGCCGAGAAATAGCGGGCGCCCAGGGCAAATGCCGGCACGGCCATCATCGACGCCAGCGCGAGCTGCCAGTTGAGGTAGAACAACGCGCCGGTGAACAGCACGATCTCCGCCCCGTACGCCAAGGTCCTGGTGACGCCGGACAGCACCAGCGCCTCGATCGCGTCGATGTCACCGGTCAGCCGGGACAACGTGTCGCCGAGCTGGCGACGATCGAAGAAGTCCACCGACAGCCGGTGCAGGTGATCGAACATTCGGGTCCGCAGGTCGAGCACGAACCGCTCACCCAGCCAGGTCGACAGCACCTCATCAGAGAACGAGCCGATGCCCTGGATGAGGGCGATCCCGAGGTAGGCGGCCGCGATGGGGGGGAAGGCGTGGAAGTTCCGCGGGACCAGCACGTCGTCGATCAGGAGCTTGAACATCCAGATCTGCGCGGTGTCCACCAATGGCCCGACGCAGACCAGTAGCAGGCTGACCAGCAGCCGACCCCGGTACGGCCGGGTCGCCGGCCAGAACCGGCGAAAAATTGCCCCGAGACTTAGTCGGGGCGCGGGAGCCACTGTTACTGCTGGTCCCGCCTCGGGACTCCGTTCGGGGAATCCATCCTGCCGCTTCGCCACCGAAGGCCAATCCCCGCCCTAGCGAACGACGAGGGCCCACCCGGCCCCGACTCCGGGCAGACCTGCACTTAACTTATTGCCTTACCGCCTACCACCGGTGACGGCTGTGACGGCGTGTGTTACGGCGCCGACTATTGTGACGGCGACGAGTACCGCGGCCGCCCCCGTGACGGCTACCACCCCAGTTCCATTCACAGCGTGCCCGTTCGAACGGCTCGAAGTAACCGTTCACGATTCACCCTCCCGTCGGTCCTTGTTTACTTGAGCGACGTTTCCGCTCAACCCTTTAGTACGGAAAACGTGCATAGCGGGATTACCGGACCCCGCAGGAACACTCGAACGGCGCAGCCATGCCCTGTTGGTGTAGCCGATGTGCCCAACGGTGTTTCCGCCAAGCGGCGGATAGATTGCGGCCAACCGGCCTGTGATCGGAAAAGAGGACCCTCCCGTGATTCGCTGGCGTCGGCATCGATCACCATCGACGCGCCTGTTGGTGGCAGCGCTGACGGCGGTGCTGACGCTGGCCGGGTGCGGCTCGAGTCTCGCCGGGGCGCCCACTGCCGGCGTGCCCGGCACGGTGCCCCGACCTGACCACATCGTGGTTGTCGTGTTCGAGAATGAGACCTACCGGCAGGTGATCGGTGCCGCGGGCGCGTCCTACCTCACGTCACTGGCACGTTCAGGGGCCAACTTCACCGACGCCCACGGCGAGCGGCATCCCAGCCAACCCAACTACGTTGCCCTGCTGTCGGGTTCCACGCACGGCATCACCGACGACTCCTGCCCACAGAACTTGGGGGCTGCGCCCAACCTGGCACGCCAACTGCTCGACAGCGGCCGCAGTTTTGCCGGCTACTCCGAAGACCTACCGGACGCCGGCTTCACCGGCTGCTCGTCACCAGATGGCCGATACGCACGCAAACACAACCCGTGGGTCGACTTCGCCAACATCCCCACCACGGCGAACCTGCCGTTGTCCGCGTTGCCCACCGACTTCGCGGCGCTGCCCACCGTCGCCATCGTGATCCCCAACCTGTGCCACGACATGCACGACTGTCGCCTGGCCACTGGAGATGCGTGGGCGCAACAGCACCTGGCCGCTTATCTGGCTTGGGCGCGCACCCACAACAGCCTGCTCATCGTCACCTTCGACGAGGATGATGACAGCGCCGCCAACCACATCCCGACGGTGTTCGCCGGTCCGATGGTCCGGCCGAGTGAGGTGGCCGACCGCATCGACCACTACACCATCCTGCGCACGATCGAGGACGCCTACCAGCTCCCACCGCTCGGCGCGGCCGCCGCGACGCCGCCCATCACCGGCGTCTGGACACAGTGAAAGCACGTCACATCACGTGCCCGGCAGCCAGCTGTCTATACCGGCCAGCAGTCGCTGCGCTA
>DATFDO010000339.1:0-13583 GCA_035252045.1 Pseudonocardiaceae bacterium | reverse complement strand
GGGCGCTGTTCCTGCTCGCCGGAGTGCTGTGGGACCGCGCCGCCACCTACGACATGGGCACCTATTCCGGCCTGGCCGGGCCCGCGCCGGTGTTCGCGGGCGCGCTGGGCGTGGCCGCGTTCGCTTCCCTCGGGCTGCCCGGGTTCTCCGGCTTCATCGCCGAGTTTCAGATCTTCACCGGCAGCCTCGCCTCGGCGACGGTGGCCACGGCACTGGCGATACTCGGCATCCTGATCACCGCCGGGCTGTTCCTGCGCGCCCTGCAGCGGCTGCTGCTCGGGCCCCTGCGGATCCCGGACGCGCCGGGCGCCGCTCGCGGGTTCGCCGACCTGCGCGGCAGCGAGTCCATGTCGATCCTGCCGCTGCTGGCGCTGACGGTGGTCATCGGCGTGGCACCCCGATTCCTGCTCGACATCATCGAGCCCGCGTCGACCACGCTGATCAACCTGGTCAGCCAGTGAACGAGAACCCGCTCGCGCTGATCCCCGAGCTGGCGCTGCTGGCCGGGGCGGTGCCCGGCCTGCTGCTGGGCAGCTGGCTGCCGCGGCGCCGCCAGTGGGTCGTGCGACTGCTCGCCGCACTGTGCTGCCTGGTGAGTATCGCCGCCGGGGCGGTGGCAATGCGCGCCGCCCCGCAGCTGGTGTTCGGCGGCAGCTACGCCGTGGACACAGCCACCAACGCGGCCCGGGTGATCGTGCCGGCCGCCACCCTGCTGGTGTTCTGCCTGTCGATCGAGACGGTCGGTGGGCACCGCCGGGAGACCGAGTTCTGCGTCCTGCTGCTGCTTGGCGCGCTGGGCGCGATCATGCTGGTGGGCGCGTCGGACCTGCTGCTGCTCGTCGCGGCCTACCTGCTCGCCTCCATCCCGCTCTACCCGCTGGCCGGCTTCGCCAAGGACGCCCCGGGCACCGAGGCGGCGATGAAGTACTATCTGATGGGCGCCCTGCTCGGAGTATTGATGATCACCGGAGTCACCGTCCTCCACGGCGCCGGGGGCACCACCGGCTACCGGGCGCTCGCGGCCAGCCTGCGGGATGCACCGCAAGCGGCCGTCGCGGTCGGGATCGTCGCGGTTTTCGCCGGGCTGCTGTTCAAGATCGGCGGCGTGCCGGCGCACTTCTGGGTGCCCGACGTCACCGAGGGCGCCGGCACACCCGTCGCGGCGTTCGTCACCACCATCCCCAAGATCGGCGGGCTAGCCGCCGCGTACCGGCTGGTGGCCCAGCCACTGGCCGGGGTGAGCGTCGACTGGCCACTGCTGCTGGCGATCCTGGCCACCGCATCGATGACGCTGGGCAACCTGGCCGCATTCTTCCAGGACAACGTCCGGCGCCTGCTCGCCTACTCGACGATTTCCCAGGTCGGTTACATCCTCATGGCCGTCGCGGTCGCCACCCGCACCGGCCTCGCGCTGCCCGCCCTGCTGTTCTACCTGGTCGCCTACGCCGTGACCAACCTCGGCGCATTCGCCGTCGTCGCGGAGTTCCCGGGTGCTCGGCAGCTGGCCGACTACCGGGGACTGGCCCGGCGCCATCCCGGCCTCGCCGCGGTGCTCGTGGTGTGCCTGCTCGGCCTGGTCGGCACGCCCCCGACCGCGGTGTTCATCGGCAAGCTGTCGGTGTTCACCGCCGCCTGGGACGGCGGCGTCGCCTGGCTGGTCGTGGTGGCCGCCGGGAACACCGTGGCCAGCCTGTTCTACTACCTGCGCTGGATCGCGCCGGCCTTCCTGGGTCAGCCGTCACTACCCGCGCTCGCCCCGGCCGGCCGCTGGGCTGCACTCGGCGCCTATGCCGCCGGTACAGCCTCTCTCGCGCTCGGCATCACCGGCGGCCTGGTGCTCCCGCTCGGCGCCGGCCCGCTGCTGCCGTGACGCAGTCACAGCAGGATCACGAGGCTACGACCAACCGACCTAGACCTCGGGCTCTCTGCGGCGCTGTCCAGGTGCCAGCTATAAAGACTCCACTCCCTGAGCCCAGACACCGCAGCTCAGCCGTTGTTCCCGGCAAAGGCTGAGGTGCGCGCACGGATCATCGTGTTCATCTCGACGATCTGCATGCGCTGTGACTCCTTGATCGACTTGGCGAGGTTCTGCGCTTGGGGGTACTTGCCGAGTTCCACCTCGGTCTGCGCCATCGGCACGGCTGCGGAGTGGTGAGGCACCATGTTGGTCAGGAACACGACGTCGCGCTGCTGCGGTGTGGCGGCGCTGCGCAGGTCGTTGGTGTTTTTGTCCCAAACGGCCTGCTGATCGGCAGGAGCCGGCATCGGCGACACACCGAAGGTCTGCAGGAAGCCCTGCATCGTCGCGATCTCCTTCTGCTGGTCGTCGCGGATCTTCTGCGCGACGGCCTTGACCTCGGGCGCCGAACCCATCGCGAGCTCGATGTCGGCATTGCGCACAGCCTGCATGTGGTGCGGCAGCATCTGCTGAGTGAACCGAACGTCGGCGTCGTTGTAGGCACGCTGCGCCGACACCGACTCCGATGACGACGACGCAGCCGGAGCGGATTCGTTGTTACCGCAGCCGTTCAAGGTCAGTCCGGTGGCAAGAGCGGGCTAGTGAGGGCGACAGCGCGGCTGATATGCATGCGTACTCCTTGGGTCGCGGCGGCGACTAGGCTGTCGACACGGCGGTTCCTCAGGACCTCCGCATACCCGCTCGGAGTAACTTCCATACCTGTCGCTGAACACCATGACGTGGCGGCAGTTCCTCAGGTGATCTCGTCCCCGAGCCGGTACCCGACATTCGGGGCAGGTGGTCGCGCGATCGTCCGCTCACCGTCTGTTGCTGAACTGTTGCTGCACATCCCGAACGCCAGATGCCGTGCCGCTGGTCGACGCGGTGGATTTTGATCACGTAGTGAGGGCCTCGCTGAGTTCGGTGAGTTGCTGGCGGAGCCGGCCGCAGACGAGTTCGCATAGCTCGAAGACCGTGGTATCGACGATGGCGTAGCGCACGGAGGTGCCCTGCTTCTGGCGGCTGAGGATGCCAGCCTGGTGAAGCACGCCGAGGTGTTTGGAGACGTTCTGCTGGGTGCCGCTGAGGATTTCGGCGAGCTGGCCCACCGTCGCTGGGCCGTGGCGGAGCGCTTCGAGCAGCCGGATGCGCATCGGTTCGCCGATGACCCGGAAGCGGTAGGCCACCAATTCGAGAAGCGGCTCGGGTAGCGGGTGCTCTACTGGCACGCGCCTACTCTACACAACTGCTAGGTTGTGTATTAGTAGAATTCGCGGTGGGGAACCCGAACTTCGGGCAGGCCGCGGCGCTCACCTGACCCACCACGTGTCACGCACCGGGGCACCAACAAAGGACGGAGGACACGCACGACATGGACCCGAAGGATGTGCAGGCCCGACTGGACCAGGTGCAGTTGGTCGACGTGCGCGAACCCGAGGAGTGGAAGGCCGGGCGGATCCCCGACACCCAGTGGATCCGGACGAACGAGCTGGGCGACCGGCTCGAGGAACTCGACCCCGGCCAGCCGGTAGTGACGGTGTGCCGTAGCGGGGGCCGCGGGGGCAAAATGGCCAAGTTCCTCACCGAACGCGGCTACCGCGCCGACAACCTCGACGGCGGGATCCAGGCCTGGGCCGACGCCGGACTGCCCGTGCGCACCCCAGGTGACGAGCGACCCGGAAAGGTGGCGTGAGGGATGTTCTTCCAGCAGTTCTACTTGCAGAGCCTCGGTCACGCCTCCTACCTGGTCGGGGATGAGAAGACCGGGCAGGCACTGGTGTTCGATCCCCGCCGCGACGTCGAGGTCTACACCCGCGCGGCTCGCGAGCAGGGTCTGCGGATCTGCTACGCCGCCGACTCGCACGGCCACAACGACTACCTGTCCGGGCTCAACGAGCTGCGTACCCGCACCGGGGCGCAGCTGTGTGGATCGGCGGCCGCTGAGCTGGGCTATGCACACCGCCAGCTCAAGGACGGCGAACTCATCGAGGTCGGCGACATCGGCATCGAGGTGCTGCACACCCCTGGGCACACCCCCGAGCACATCAGCCTGCTGGTCTACGACCGTTCGGCCAGCGCGGACACCCCGGCGCTGCTGCTCTCCGGTGGAGCGCTGCTGGTCGGCGACCTCGCCCGGCCCGACCTGCTCGGCGGCCCCGAACAGGCCCGCGCGGCCGGACAGGTGTTCTGCCAGACCGTGCAGACCAAGCTGCTGGCACTGCCCGATCACGTGGAGGTCTTCCCCACCCACGTCGCCGGATCGCTGTGCGGGGGCAATATCGGCAGCCGGCTGTCCACAACGGTGGGCTACGAACGCCGCACCAACGCGATCCTTGCCGAGGTCGACGCCAAGGACGACTTCGTGCGGGAGTGTATCCGGGTGGACAACCTGCCCGCCGTGCCGCCGTACTGGCGGCGGATGCGCGTCCAGAACATGGCGGGCGTCGCCGAGCTTGGGGTCCTCGCCGAACCGCCCGCGTTGACCGTCGCCGAGTTCGCCAAGCAACAACACCGCGGGGCGCTGGTGCTCGACACGCGGGCCCCGGAGGCCTTCGGTGGCGCGCACGTGCCCGGGGCGCTCAACGTGGGCCTCGGCTCCGCCTTTGCCACCTGGGCTGGCACTGTGCTGCCCGACCGGGCTGCCGTGCTGCTCGTGCTCGACCGGCCTGATGACCTGTGGGAGGCCAGCTGGCAGCTGCTGCGCATCGGCTACCCGCCACCGGCTGGCTGGCTGCGCGGCGGCATGACCGCCTGGCGCACCGCCGCGCGCCCCGTGGACACCACCCCGCAGATCACCGTCCACGAGCTCAAGGCACGCCTGGACCGCGGCGAGATCAGCCTGCTCGACGTGCGCCAACCCGACGAATGGCACGCCGGTCAGATCCCCGGTGCCCGCTGGATCACCGGCGCCGAGCTGCCCGACCGGTTCGACGAGGTGCCCGATACCGGGCCACTTGCGGTCACCTGTGGCAGCGGATACCGCTCCTCGGTCTCCGGGAGCCTGCTCACCCAGCACGGCCACCGCGACGTCGTCAACGTCACCGGCGGGATGGCGGCGTGGAATAACGCCGGCTACCCCATCGAGAAGTGATGACCGGCACCAAAGTCTCGAGGAGATGAGCGAGATGAGGCTAATCGACCTTGACCATCGCCTGCCCACAGCAGCAGGTCGGGTTCTCCTGCCCGGGGCAGTCTGGCGGGGCACTCCTGGTCACCGTCACTTCGCATCCGCACTCCGGCAACGGGCAGCGGTAGACCTCTCCCTCACGCAACGGCATGACATGCCTCCTTGGCTTGTTGGTCCTGCTCAGGCAGGCTAGAAGCCGGCCCCAAGGGCCAGGTCAAGCCGGAGGGAGGCCGCCGTGGTGAAGACCATGGTCACCGCGGGCCAAGCCGCCGCGCGCACCGGACTGACCCGTAAGGCGCTGCGCGTCTACGAAGCCAAGGGGCTGCTGGACCCGCCAGAACGCACCTCAGCCGGTTACCGCCTCTATACCGCCGCCGACCTCGCTGTACTGACCTTCATCCGGCAGGCCCGGACCCTGGGCCTGCACCTCGACGACATCGCCGAGATCCTCACCATCCACCGCCGCGGCAGTAGCCCCTGCGATGCGGTGCGCGAGCTCATCGACACCCACGTCGCCGAGATCACCGTCGCGATAGCCGACCTCCGCGCGTTGCGGCGCACCCTCGTCCACGCCCGCAACATCGGAGACTGTCCCTGCCCCACCACGCACGTCTGCGCGATCATCTACCCGCACTGCGACCCCCAGCCCGGAGCGGCGCATTCCCCGGGGACCCTCGGTTCCCGGAAGTAACACGTGGCCGTCTCCCCGCGGGGTGGTGAGCAGCTGTGGACCAGCACCGGCCAGAACCCTGGCCTGCTGGCCGTTCCCACCGGGCCACGACGTCATGTACGCGGGTGGGGATTGCGCCTGATCACGGTGATCGGGACAGTGCTGGCGCTGGTGTTCGCCGGGATGGGTCAGGCGGTGGCCCACCAGCCAGGCAGCGTCAAGCCTCGGCCACTGATGCCCGGTGGGCGGCGACAATGGTGGACCACCACCGCAACGGCATCGAACTGACCGACTTGGCGTTGCAGAAGTCGCGCAATGCCGGTGTCCGGGGGTGGCAGCAGACCCCGAGCGGGACCAGCAGTCCGAGTTGCCGCAGCTGCTCGACGTGGCGACGGCGGGTGGCTTGGGCCCGATGCAGCCGGAGCCGCCGTTGCGGCGGTTCGACGAGCAGGACATGCACAAGCTCCGCTCACTGTCTGGTGCGGAGTTCGACCGGATGTGGCTGGACGTGTTTTCTACCATCACATGTCCGCGATCATGGTGTACGACGTAGCATTGGCCGGCACCGCCGGGGGAAAGCCCAGCAGCTGCGACGCCAGATCGTCGACGGGCAGTTGTGGCAGGTGGCCGCATGAACGACCTGCGTGGTCAGGACTGACGGATCGATACTTGTCCTGCACCGCCACGGCCAGGCGGTGCAGGACAAATGTTGCTGTTCTTGCTGCCGGCCCGCGCTAGTGGGGCGCGTCGCCGCGCGCTTAGCGGGCCGCTGTGGGCGATATGTGATTTCATCGTTGGCTGATTGCATTGGTTTGCCGTTGGTCTACTCACCCCTGCTGGCACGCCCTGCGACTGGCCTTGTACTCTGTGTGTGTACCAAAGCTGCTGTAGTACCATCCACTGTGGTCCCGATCGAGTCCACTGTGGCGACTACTGAGTCCACTGTGGTCGCAAACGAGTGAGGGTTGTGTTCCATGCGCCTGCGGACGTGCGACACCTCTGTCGCAGTCGTAGGCCAGCGCCGGAACGATGAGGTTAGGGTCCTGTGCTGGCGCGTGCTCATGCTCGGCCTCGCCCTCGGGGCCATCCTCGCGTTCGCGGTCGGGAAAGTTGCCGAGTGCTCGATCGCTAGTGATGCTGGATCGTACGACGCAGCTAACGCGGTAGTTGCCGCGCACAGCCACTCTGGTCCCGAAGAGTCCGCTCACAGCCACTCGATTGATGGCAAGCCCAAATTAATTGCACCGGCCCGGGTGGGGGCTGCCGTTCGACAGTGCCACCACGACAGCGACCACAACCACAAAGGCGCCGCGAGCAAGATGGATGCCTCGTCGCCCCGCGGTATCAATCACGTGTCCGCCACCATTGATATCGGCGGCACTGACTGGTCGGCGGCTGGCGCCCTTTTCCTACTCGGGCTCCGGCGTCGCGGCCTGCCATCCTCCATTTCCTGTTCGTGTCCATCGGGACGTCACATACTGATCTCGGAGTGTGTCGCGCGGACATGAGGAGTGCCACCGCAACGGCCTGATCGCCTTGTCGTGAGACAGGCGGAGGTCGTTGTTGTGCCGTTGTCTCCTTACGTCTGAACGAAAGATCAGGTAATGACTACCTTATTTCAGCGCGCGCTTAATGCGCAACGCACCACTCTGTCCGCCGCACGCGTACTAACCACCAGATATGCACCGCGATGCAACACGGTCGCTGGTGCAGTCGGCAGCACCCCGGTGGTGTGGATCGATCGGCCACTGAATCCCGAAGGCCAGGGATTCTGGGCGAAGCTTGAAGGGAACAACCCGGGCGGGATGAAGGATCGCCCGGCGCTACACATGGTCAAGCGCGCCCGTGAGCGCGGTGAGCTGCGACCCGGCGGGATGATCGTCGAGTCGACAAGCGGAACGCTGGGCCTGGGACTGGCGCTGGCCGGTGTCACCTCCGGGCACCCGGTAACACTGGTCACCGACCCGGGCATGGAGCCGATCATGCACCGGCTGCTGACCGCCTATGGGACACGGATTGACGTCGTTAACAGCCCGCACCCCACCGGGGGCTGGCAGGAGGCCCGCCGTCAACGGGTGAGCGAGTTGTTGAGTGAGCATCCGGGCTCATTCAGTCCGGACCAATATCATAATCCGGACAATGTGGCCGGTTATGCGCCGCTCGCGCTAGAACTCGTCGACCAGCTCGGACGGGTCGACGCCCTGGTGTGCTCGGTCGGTACCGGCGGCCATTCAGCCGGCGTGAGCCGAGTGCTACGGAAGTTCTTCCCGCACCTGCGCCTGATCGGCGTTGACTCGGTGGGCTCGACGATTTTCGGCCAGCCGGCCCGGACGCGGTTGATGCGAGGTCTGGGTTCGAGCATCTACCCGCGCAACGTCGACTATCCCGCCTTTGATGAAGTGCATTGGGTTTCGCCCGGTGAGGCGGTACGCGCTGCACGGCTGCTCGCCAGCGCGCGGTACGTCAGCGGCGGCTGGAGTGTGGGCGCCGTAGCGTTGGTTGCGAGCTGGTTGGCCCGCACCGGGGAGCCGGACGTGCGGATCGCTGCGGTCTTCCCCGACGGCCCGCAACGCTATTTCGACACCATCTACAACGACGACTACTGCCATCGGCACGGACTGTTGACCGCTCACCTTCCGACCGAACCCGATGAGATCACCCGTCCCACCGAGCGCGAGGTCACCCGCTGGACCCGGTGTCGCCGGGTGCTCGATCCAACAGCCGGTAAAGGGTGCCCCTGATGCGCTCATCTAAAACTTAATCAGCTGGGGCGATTAGGAAATGAGCTGTGGAGATGATGGCACGGCCCGAGAAGACGAACCGCGGTAGCGGCGTATAAGCAGCCGCTCACTACTGGCAAAAAGGGCCATAACCAAGGACCTTCCTAGGAACAGCGCTCCTAGGGGAGATGGAGAGAGAGGATACGCGAATGAAGGTCATGGATGTCTTCAGTTCCGGAGGTGGTGCGCGGACCGGCGGTGACTGGGACGGCGGCTGGGGCTACGGCGGCCACCGCCACAGCGGTTACGGCTACGGCGGCCACCGTCACGGCGGCCACGGCCACGGCGGCTGGGGCTACGGCGGCCACGGCCACGGCGGCTGGGGCGGCCACGGCCACCGCGGCAAGTGGTAGAGGGTTAGCTATCGCCTGCCAGTAGCGGGGGGCGGTGGCTTCAAGCGTTCAACGGTGTGGGGTCACCGCCCACTCCCGGCCAGCCAGTACCAGCCAGTGCTGGGACTGCACAAGTTTGTTGATGCCCGTCTTCGGCGTCAAGATCGCAACGCACCATCGAAAAGTCCTTGCAGGGTGCGCCAGCTTCCTGCCCGAGGTGCGCTGTTGCACCTCTGTGACGAACTCCAGCTCTCGAAGCGACGTGCGCAATCAGCTTGCCGGTCTCCGGACCAGCCGCATCGAACCGATGGATTAGCTGCGGAGGGCGGACTCGGCGATCCAGGCGTCCCAGGGGATGGCCCAGTCGTAGTAGTCGCCGTCCTCAGGCCCCAACTGCGGGGACGAGCCGGTGATCTCAACGGGGTCTCCGGGCAGTACTGCGTCGAACACGGCGTTCGCATTTGACGGGGAGAGGTTGATGCAGCCGTGCGAGACGTTCGTCTTGCCCTGCTGAGCCACCGACCACGGAGCCGAATGGGTGAACTCGCCGTTGTTGGAAATCCGCACCGCCCAGCGCGCCTCGACGTTTTGGTAGTCGTACTTCGGGTTGTTCATGAAGAAGACCGGGAACTTGGCCATCACCACATGTGTACCGCTCTGGGTGACCCGGCCGGGATCAGAGTCCAAGCCATAACTTGCCGGGTAGTCGGCGACCTGAACCCCGTCGGCGTAGCCCACCATCCGGTGGGTCTGGGTGTCACCCCGGAGCACGTAGGACCGTCCGATGCTGAAGCTTGAGGTGAGATCCTCCTGACCGTAGGCGCCGTTGCCCAACGATAGACCGTACAGCTTGGCAGTGACGGTGACCTGCGTGTTGGGGGTGAAGTAGGTCCTAGGCCGCCAGTGCACCGTGGTGTCGTCCAGCCATGCCCAGGATCCCTCGGTGGGTACCGACGTCTGAACGGACAAGGCCCTCTCCACGGCGGCCTTGTCGCTGACCTCAGAGCTGAAGGTCAGCGCGATCGGCATGGCGATGCCGTAAGTGGCGTTGTCGCCAACGTTCAGACTTGCGCTGACCATCTGATCGGGTTTGAGCGTGTGGAACGAGCCGCGCAAGGGGACCGGCCTGCCGTCAGGGCCGGTGGCGGTGCCCGACCAGGTGTAGGTTCGGTCGTAGCCCAGCGGCTCGCTGGCGGCCCAGACCGTCCCGTTGTTCGCGAGTTGCCCGGTCACCGATTTGCCGGCCGGGGTGGTCAGCTGGACCGCATCGAGCACCCCTCCGGTGACCGAAACTTGGATCCGGCCTACCGGGTTGACCTGCGTGGCGCCGTCGGAGGGCTGCAAGACGACCTTCGGCGGCTGGGCAGGTGCCCGGCCGCCGGCCGAGCCGGGGTTCCTCGCGGTGGCGGTGCACGCCGTGACCGCGGTCAACACCGCGATCACCAGTCCCACCAGCCGGATCGCGACCGGCCACCACCCATGGGTGGACCGAGATCTCCACGCCACCGCAGCCCCCGGCTCAGTACCGCTGCCCTTCCTCCGAGCCCGCCGCCGCTGTGAGCATCACGCGCACGCTTCGGCCGGGCCGCGTTTCCCATGGTGCCAGCCCAGCGCGCTCTTTGCCCACCGTGCCATGCGCCGGCTCCGAGATCCTAGCCGTCAAGCTACTAGCCAGCCTAGTAGCGCGGCTGATCGCGGCCGCCCCGACGATCGAGCAACGTCTCCACGACGCCGACGCGCGGCCGGGGCCCGCCGCCGCTGCACTGTTGCGAGCAACGGCCGCGGCGGTGGCCGGGGCGGTGCTGTACCTGAGCTTCCCGCCGCGGCCGCTGTGGTGGCTGGCGCCGGTGGCGTTCGCCGTGCTGATGGCAGTGCTGCACGGCCGCCGGCCACGGGCCGGCCTGGGCTACGGCTACCTGTTCGGCCTCGGCTTTTTCCTGCCGCTGCTGTACTGGATCGGGGTGTTCGTCGATGCCGCGCCCTTGCTGGTGCTCGCCGCGGTGGAGGCGGTGTTCCCCGCGCTGGTGGGGGCCGGGGTCGCGGTGGTGTCCCGGTTGCCGGCGTCCCCGCTGTGGGCGGCGTGCCTGTGGGCGGCCGGGGAGGCCGCACGGGCCAGGGTGCCTTTCGGTGGTTTCTCGTGGGGCCGGGTCGCCTTCGGCCAGCGCAACGGCGTCTACCTGCCGCTGGTGTCGCTTGGCGGGACCGCGCTGCTGAGCTTTGCGGTCGCGCTGTCCGGATTCAGGCTTGGCCGGCTGATCATCGAGCTGGCCCGCGGGCACCGGCGACGCCTCACCGGTGCCGCCCTTGCAGCCCTGCTGCCGCTGGCCGCCGCAGTCGCCACCCAGCCATTGCTGGACACCAGCCGGGCGGGCCAGTCGGTCACCGTCGCCGCCGTGCAGGGCAACGTGCCGCGGCTGGGGCTGGACTTCAACGCCCAGCGCCGGGCCGTGCTCGACTACCACGTCCGCGCGCACCGCCCAGCTAGCCGCCGACGTGACCGCCGGGCGGGTGCCGCGCCCGGATCCGGTGATCTGGCCGGAGAATTCCTACGACATCGACCCGTTGTGCAACCTCGACGTCAACGCCGAGATCAGCCAGGTGGTCAACGCCCTCGGCGCCGGTGCTCGTCGGCCGTGCTGGCCCCCGACCAGGGCGGGCCGCGTAACGCTGCGCTGCGCTGGGAGCCCGGCCGCGGCCCAGTAGACCGCTACCTCAAGCGGCGGCTGCAGCCGTTCGGCGAGACGATGCCGCTGCGCGGGCTGCTGCGGCTCCGACGTCGACTGGGGCCGCCAGGACTTCGTCCCCGGCGACGACCCGAGGCCGCTGGTCACGGGCCCGGCCCGGGTCGGGGTCGTGACCCCCGGCCGCGCTGGTGCAACAGCTCCCGCTGCGGTCCACCACCACCCTGGCCAGCCGCCTCGGCGCACTGCCCGAGTGGCTGCTGACCGGCCTGGGGTTAGGCGCGCTGGCCGCAGCGCTGCATTGCCGTCGCCATGGCGCTGCCGACGACGGCAACGTTAGGGGTTGATCGGCGTGCTGGCTAATACCCCATCGGCGCTGCGCTCGGTGCTGGGAGCGTTCGCGGTCAGCCTGGGGCAGAGCAGAAAGCCACCGTTGCGATCGTGAGGAGTGCCGTGCTGGTCAAGGCGGGCACTACCAGTGCGATCGCGCCGGCGAATCCGGAGCGTAGTGCCCGGTTGAGGCGTCCGTGCTGCGATCGGCGCGAGGACAGCACGGCCAACCGCAGCGCGACACAGTCGGGCGCCATTCCTAGAGCCTGGGCCGGAGCGGGACTCCCCGACATGCTCAGCAACGCTGCTCGAACCGCCCCGGCGCCGTGCGAACGTGCGGCGGTCGAGTCGGCGGACAGTTCGACCAGTGCCCGCACCAGTTCGGGTGAACGCCGCATCAACGGCAGCCACGGCAGCGCGACGGCGAGAGCCTCGGCGATCGTGATCATCATGTGATGCCGGCCGCGCAGGTGCGCCCGCTCGTGCGCAAGGACGGCCGCGACGGCATGCCCGGGGAGCTGACGGCGTAGCCCCTCGCTGGCGACGATGAGCGAGGGCCGCCCGGCCACGCTGTAGGCCATCGGATCTGGCACGTCCAACCACAGCGTGGAGCCCCGAGTCGCCCCGCCGCCGGTGAGGATGCGGAGCAGATCAAGGTGCTTGCGGTGCACCGTACGCCGCTGCCGCACGTGACGGACAACACGGGCACCGCACCGGATCATCGCGCCAGCCGCCAGCACCATGGACAGCAGTCCCGCGACGGCGTCGACCCGCGGCACCGAGCCATGGGACATCGCGGCCCAACAATCATGCGCAAGCACCAGGACTTGTTTCGCCGGTCCGTGATCAGGAAGGAGTAGCAGGATCGCGGCAGTCGTGAGGCTGAGCAGCGTGCTCGCCACGAGCATGAGCCAGGTGACCAGGGAGGTCTGTGGGTCGGTGCCCGCATATAGCCGGTGTTCGAGCAGCCGGGGGGCCGCCCAGGCGACAAGCAGTGCTCCGAGTAACAGCATGAAAGCGATCGTCATCGGCTTGTGCGCTCCCCCAGGGCGCGACGCAGGATGGTTGACTCGTGGTCCGTCGCTGATCTGGCGAAGTGCAGCAGCACCCCGTCGGGGTCACCGGTGGAGGCGAGCAGGTCGCGCAGGGCACGCGCGGCTGCTTCCTGCCGTGCCTGCGCCGCCCGGTACCGGTAGGCGCGACCAGATAGTTCCCGCTGTACCCAGCCCTTGCGGTGCAGGTTGTCCAGCACTGTCAGGACGGTGGTGTAGGCCAGTGCCCGCGAGCGGTTGATCTCCGAAAGGACATCGCGGACTGTGAGCGGGCTTCGGGCCTGCCACAGCACGCCCATCACCGCCTCTTCCAGCTCTCCCAATCCCTGCATGGCGCCGCCTCCGGCATCCAGAATACGGGCACTGAGCGTGACGGGGAAAGTGGCGACCTGCCGCCGTCCCGATCCGGTCGCACAGGGCGCGCGTTAGCCCGAGCTCGCCGGTAACAACAACGCTACTATCATCGATAGTAATACTACGTAAGGTAGTAGCTAGTGACGTGAACAGAGGGGGCGTTCATGGAGACACTCAGCCGAAGACCGGTACCCGGGTACCTCGCCGGTGCGATCAGGTTCCCGTACCTGATTTTTCGCTCGGCGACCACCGACCTCCTGTTCGATCGTCGCTACGGGGTACGGACCGCGGGTCAGATCG
>DATFDO010000338.1:0-10417 GCA_035252045.1 Pseudonocardiaceae bacterium | reverse complement strand
GAAAAGGGCAGTCTGCATCCAGACTGCCGTTGTTAGGGGCGGGTGCCCTCCAGGAGCCAGTGATAGGCGCCGGCGTGCGGGGTGTCGTGGTGCCAGATGAATTGGGTCTGGCCGGTGGGTAGGCGTTCGGTTCGGACAGTGCCTAGGTCGCCTTTCTCGGTGAGGCGCTGAGCTGTCCAGGAGGCGGGGAAGACGACCTTCAGGGTGAGTTCGCTGGTGGTTGCCGGATGTCGCTGATCGAAAGTGGCGGTCGCCCAACTCAGCGATTCCCGCCCGGCGCTGCGCAGTGGGTTCCACAGCGTCGGCGAGCGGTAGCGCAACACCCACTCTGTCTCGTGCTGCAGCCCTGGCTGGAACAAGATCATGGCGAGCAGCCTGCCGTCCACATCACTCACTAGGTGAATGTCGACCTGAGTGTCCTGGCCATTGACGTTGCAGGCCAGCTCGAGGTGTTCTGGCTCGATCGGCGAGGCCGGCGGCCAGGTCAGGATGGGACCCAGAATCCGGTACACCAGATAAGGCCGCGGCCTGGTCCACCGGCGCTCCACGACGAGGTCCTGCCCGTCCTGCTCGGCGACCAGGAGCGTGATCTCCACACGTTCCTCGAACAACGGGAACTGTCGGTCGACGAGTCCATGCACCGCGCGGGCGTAGCGCCGCAGCTGCTGCAACCACCGGTGCTCCGGGGCGGACGGTTCGGGGACGGTATCGGTTGCGTGATCCAGGACACTGAGCTCGCTGCGCCGGGTGACGCCCGTTTTGCGAAACAGCGTGCGCATGTGTGCTTCCACGGTCCGGCGTGAGATGGCCAGTCGGGCCGCGATCTGATCATTGCTGAGCCCGCCGATCGCCAGCCGGCGTACTTCATCCTCCCGATCGGTCAGCGGCAGCCTGGCCATCCGCGGGCACCTCCAACCTCGCGAGCCTCGCCTCACTTTACGTAAGCATATTTAGGTAGTAAACCTTGAATTCCTAGGTGGACCACCATATCATTTACGTAACAGAATGCCTAGGTATACGTAGGTATTCTGTTTCTTCTCATCCTGGCCGGCCGGGCGGAGTGTTTGCATGGCTGCACGTCCTCAACCACGGCGCGTCTGCGGCGCCGACCAAGCTCAATCCGGCACGGATTCTCGGAGCACGGCATGTCTCGATGGAACTCGGCCACTGCGCCGCAGCCGGCGAGCGGGACGTCGTGGCGGGGTGTACCGCGGTGCGCAGTGACCTTGGCGGTGCTGGGCTGGCTCGCGCTCGGCGCGCTGCTGTTCATCTGCCTGGGGCTACTACTCGGCGCAACCTGGACAACCCAGGCACTACAACCCAAGCTTCGGCAACAGGCCGAGGAACGGCGGCGGCTGAATGAGGAATGGGTGGCGGTACGCGACGCCCGCCAGCGGCTGCAACGATGCCCGCGCTGCCATTGGTCGTTGCACGAACGAAATTGATATTCCACCGGGACGCTCGTCGACGATCCGCTAGACGACGATTGACCGAAACTCGTCTCCGCGCAAGCCCCCGATAAATGACGCCCACCGCTTTCGGGCACATCTGAGCACCGGCCCATCCGGATTCTTGGAATCCCGGATCCAGGCCTCGTCTCGAACAGGTGCGACCTCCACGCAGCTACCCTCGCTACTGAAGCTGCTTTTCTGCCAGCACACCGGAGCGGCGGACCGAGGCACCATGCCGACCTCCTTACAAGGCAGTGACGGCGTCGCCGCGTCAGCTCCCCATAAATCACTCGCCGCGCAGGAGTGGACTGGCAGCATGGTAAGACGGCTAAACGACGACCCGCCTCCCTCGGCGGGAGGATTCCCGGGGGGAGCAAGCAGCGCGGGAGAAACTCGCTGACCAGTACAGACACCGCTTCGCCCACGTTGCCCTATGACGGAAAGTAAGCGACGTGTTAGGCCGTCAGAGCGCTGATCCGATCAATTGATGCGCCATTCGGACGTTGACTCGGTACCGTAGCCCTGGTTCGCTAACGTTTTACAACCACTGTGCGCCAAGATCGCAAAGAGTGCGGCATGGAAGCCACGACGACTCGAACGCTCGCTTCGTTGGCTCCGCAGTCAGTACGCGGGGCGCTTCCGGCGAAGTCTTGGCACGCGGCAACCTGCCCCAGGCAGCTCACCAGGATTATGGTGGCCACCGTGCGCCAACGCGGATCGCAATACAGCCTTGATGATGGGGAGGTAACACCAGCCAGCCTCTTACCTGCGCTGATCTAGGGTGAGCTACGCAACCTCCGTCGAGGACACCCGGACTTCGACCTCTTCGGGGACCGACCCGCCGACGAGCCGATCCCCGAAGACGTGTACCGTGCGCAGTATGCTACCCTACGTCACCAGGCGGTCACCCTCCGTTACTGCCGCTGGCGTCGTCTGTATCGCAGAGCTGGGAGTTGCCCATAGCAAACCCCTCCAATCTATTTCCTAGCGGATCTTTTTGGCGAAGGACCTCGTGACGGAATCAGGTTGGAGACTGCTGGGGCCGGTGTTGGAGCACCGGCCCCAGCCCCGTATATCGGTACTTGACTGTCATTTTTTGTGCACCTCCCTCGATTGTGAGTTGGCGGGTTCCTGGTTCGCGGAGAACTCTTTGATCAGCGCGTCGAGGAAGTCGACGCTCTCATCTTGAGACAATGCCAGTTCTTGCAATTTTTGAAACTTGTCAAGATACTCGGCAATGAGTTCGGTGTCATCACGGATGGTGATCTGGTTGACACTCTCTAAGTGGATCAAGTCGTCGAGGTTCGGGTCGGCGAACTCGAGAAGAATAAAGTTACCGGACATGCCTGGATGAGCGCCACGGGTGAACGGGATGATCTGGATGCTGACGTTGGGCTCAGCTGCCGCTTCCCGGATGCGCTCTAGTTGATGTTGCATCACGCGCCCGCGTCCGACGTGACGCCGTAGAGCTGCCTCGTCCAGAACATAAAGCATCTCTGGCGGGTCGTCGCGGTCGACGGTTTCCTGGCGATGCCTGCGCACCGCCCATGCCTTGTCGACCTCATCCGGCCCGAAGCCGACCATGTGCTCGAGGACCGCTCGCGCGTACTCCTCCGTCTGCAGCAGACCGGTGACCAGAACAGTGTCGTACTGGCGGATGACAGATGCCGACGCCTCGTAGGCCAGGTAGTCCTTGAAACCCGGCTTCAGCAGATCTGCGAACTGATCGTAGAACGAAGGGAACCGGGCCGACCTGGCGAGCTCGAGTAGCGCATCCGCACGGTCTCGGTCGGTCACCCCGTAGTAGTTGAGCAGGACCCTGAGGTCATTGGTCGAGATACCCACATCGCCTTTCTCGATGCGGATGAGCTTGGACGGTGACCACTCCATCGCGCGAGCCACGTCTGCTTGCCTCAGGCCGGCGGCGTCGCGAGCGCGCCGAAGCTCCAAGCGCAGCCGGCGCCGCAGCATGGTCGGATCCTGAGCAGCCGGTGACCGCCGTTCACCCTGCGTGGCCCCGGTCATGGACGATGCGCATTCTGTCGTTCTGCCATGTAGCAGTACGCTAGCATGCTGACTGCACCTGGCATGGTGCAGGTGCCGTCTTGCGTCCTGGCTGTTTCACTCTGCGCAGTGATTCGATGACATACTGCACATTTGCCGCCGGTGCAAAGGGGCTTGCGTATTGCCTGCTGACTTCAGCCCGGCGCGCCGGCCGCTGGTCGGCCTCATCGGCGTGGTTACTGCGCTGCTGATGCCGTTCGCCCCGGTGAGCAGCGAACAGGCCAGCGTGATGTGGCCGGCTCCGGGCCATCCGGTCCAGTCGAGCATGGCGATGTTCGCGCCCTACCGGCCCGCTGAGTTGACCGTGACGGTGCCGTGCTCGGCGCTGCGTGCCGCCGCCGGCCAGGACCGCGCCGTCACCGTGCTGGCGACGGGTCCACCGGGCGGCGGGCTGATACTGCGTACCGAAGCCGGCACGGCCCAGCTGATGCTGGGATCCCGGGTGGTGCCCAGCACTGCGGGCTGCGGGATGCGGCTGCACGCCGGTCCGGACGGTACCCAACTCACCATGGGAGCCAGCCGGCTCAACCTGCCGCGCGAGCCGGTGCCTCAGGTATTCGCATTCCGCACCGACCTCACTGCGGGGCAGGCGGTCGGGATGACCGTCACCGCCCGCACCGCCAGCCCGTTCGCCACCGCCCCCACGGCACTCAAGCTGACGCTCATCGCAGTCCAACTCCTCGCCGCGCTCATCGCGCTCGGGCTGTTGTCGCCCCCCCTCCCCGCATGTCGCGCTCTCCTGCTCGGTGTGTCGCGCTTTCGTGCCCGCCCTCCTGGGTCGATCAACACTGGGTGGATCAACACCGCGTTGGTCGATGCCGGCGTGATCGCTGTACTGGCCGGGTGGGCGATCGTCGGCCCGCTGACCGACGACGACGGCTTCGCGACCACGATCGCCCGCAACGCCGCACTGACCGGCAACGTCGGCAACTATTACCGCTGGTGGAACGCCTCGGAGACGCCGTTCGCGCTGACCGAGCAGTTACTCGCGCCGCTGACTCAGGTCAGCCTGGCGCCGCTGTGGCTGCGGTTGCCGAGCACTGTGCTGGGGATCGCGAGCTGGTTCGTGGTCAGCCGCGGGGTGTTGGGCGCGGCACTTCCCGTGGTGGCGGGCACAGTCCGGATCCGGCTGCTGGCCGCGGTGGGCCTGCTCGCCGCCTGGCTGCCCTTCAACCTCGGGGTGCGTCCCGAGCCGTACGTCGCGTTCGGGATCACTACCGTGCTGGCGCTGCTCTACCGGGCTCGCGGGCCGGCCGCACTGGGTTGGGCAGCGCTGGTCACCGGGCTGACCATTCCGGTCAGCCCGTCCAGCCTGCTCGTTGCCGCCCCGATCGCGGTCTTCGCACCGCGCATCGTCGCCATCCTGCGCACGTCAGCGTCCGGGCGCGCCGAGGTGCTGGCGCGGGTGCTGCTGCTGTGCTGCATCGGCGCGGCCGGCCTTACGGTGATCTTCGCCGACCAGACCTGGGACGGGCTGATCACGGCCACCCGCTGGCACAACTTCTTCGGGCCCTCGCTGCCGTGGTACCACGAGCCGGACCGGTACCGGTTCCTGCTCCTCGACGATCAGGACGGCAACGCGTTCAAGCGGTTGCCGGTGCTCGTCACGCTGGCCCTGCTGCCCGTAGTGGCGGCGCTGGTAGCCCGCCACCGGGCACAGCTCGATGACACCGACCGGGCCGCCGCGCGACTGGCTGGGGTGGTGGTCACCGCGCTGGCGCTGCTGTGGCTCACCCCGTCCAAGTGGACGCATCACTTCGGGGCGTTGGCCGGGTTGTTCGGGTGCTTTCTGGCGGTGGCGGTGGTGGTGCTGCTGCGCCGCAGCCACGCACCGGCCGCCGACCGCGTGACGGCAGGAATCGGCCTGATCGGGGCGGTGCTGGTCGCCGGAGCGGCCGGGCTGGCCTTCGCCGGCCCGAACGCCTGGTGGCAGCCAGCGGTGTACGACGTGCCGTGGGCCAACGGCCCGGTGCGCCCGCTGGATTCCACCCTCCCGCTGGATTCCCCCCTGCTGTGGATTGCAGCCGCCGCGCTGATAGTCGTTGTCACGCGGCGGCTACTTGCCGCGCCAGCGGTACTCGCAGTCGCCGCGGCCGGCACCGCGGTGGTGGTGCTGCTCGGTTCGTTCCTGGCCGCACCGGCGCGCCGGCCGGCCGGTTCGCTGGCGCTGATTAACCTGCATCAACTGACCGGTAACCGCTCATGCGGCCTGGCTGACAGCATCCAGGTGCTGCCGGACGGCGCCGTGCTGGTGCCCGCCGATACGCCTGGAGATCTGGCCGGCTTCACCCCGCTGGGCGGCTACGACCCGGGCTCACCACCACCGGATCCGCCGGGTACCGGCACATCCGCGCAGCTGTGGGGCAGCCTGAGTGGCGGTCCACGCAGCACCGGGACACTGATCAGCCCCTGGTTCACCCTGCCCGCACTCGGCCCGACCGGCGGGGTGGCGGTTTCGGTGTCCGGGCGCACCGACCGGGGTAACACGCTGACGCTGGAGTTCGGTTCGGCGATGAACGCCCAGGTCATCCCGCGCGGTCAGCGCATACCGTTCGACCTGGTCAAACCCAATCAAGACCACCTGGACGGACCGCCGGAGTACCGGCCGTGGCGCTCCATCGGCGTCGATGCGGCGCAGGTACCTGCCGGCGCGAACCGGGTCCGGATCCGCGCGGTCGACGCCACCACCGACCCGAACGGTTGGCTGGCAGTCACCGGACCCCGGCTGCGGTCGGTGGTCGGGCTGACCCAGTTCCTGGCCGGTCACGGTCCGGTACTGGTGAGCTGGCCGGTGGCCTTCCTGTTTCCCTGCGTGCACAACATCGTCGGGGTCGCCGACGCGCTGGCTGCAACTCCCGCAGTGGTAATCGAAGCACCGCGCCGCTTCGGACGGTTGTCGGCAGTGACCACCGACCCCACCCAGGGCGGCGTCTTCGCCGGCCTGCGGCCCTTCGGCGAGCTGCACGACATCCCCACCCGGCTGGCCGGCCACCCCGACATCGACTGGGGCACCCTCCAACTCAACACCACCCGCGACACCTACCTGGCCCGTCATGGCGACATTTCGGGGTCAAACCGGGGTCGCTAACCCCGATATGTCTCCATGTCGGGGACAGAGGTAGCGTGCGGCGGCGATGAGTGGAGAAGTTGCGGTGCGAGCGCTGAGTGGATGGGGTCGCACGGCGCCGAGCATGGCGCGGGTGCTCACCGACCCGACGGTGGAGACCATCCAGCAGGCGGTGCGCGACGCCGGGGAACGCGGCGTGATCGCCCGGGGGTTGGGGCGCTCCTACGGCGACCCGGCGCAGAACGCCGGCGGGCTGGTCATCGATATGACCGGGCACAACAGGATCCATCGCATCGATGCCGGCAGCGGTCTGGCCACCGTCGACGCCGGACTCAGTCTGGACGCGCTGATGCGCGCCGCGCTGCCGCTGGGCCTGTGGGTGCCGGTGCTGCCGGGCACTCGGCAGGTCACCGTCGGTGGTGCGATCGCGGCCGACATCCACGGCAAGAACCACCACAGCGCGGGCACCTTCGGCAACCACGTCCGCGCCCTTGATTTGATCACCGCCGACGGGTCGATCACCACCCTCACACCGCAGGACGAGCTGTTCTGGGCCACCGTGGGCGGGATGGGGCTGACCGGGGTCATCGTCAACGCCACCATCGCGCTGACCCCCGTCGAGTCGGCGTATTTCGTCGTCGACACCGACCGCACCGCCGACCTGGACGAGCTGCTGGCCCTGCTCACGGACGGGTCCGACGATCAATACGACTACTCCGCGGCGTGGTTCGACGCGATCTCCACCGGCGCGAAACTGGGCCGCGCGGTGCTCACCCGCGGCAGCATCGCCCGCCGCGATCAGCTACCCGCCAAGCTGCGCCGCGACCCGCTGGCCTTCGACGCGCCGCAACTGTTCACCGCACCCAAGGCGCTGCCCAACGGGCTGGCCAACAAAGCCGCCTTCCGGGCGCTGTCCGAGGCCTGGTACCGCAAGGCCCCCAAGTGCCGCCGCGGCGAGATCCAGAACCTGACAAGCTTCTACCACCCGCTGGACATGATCGGCGAGTGGAACCGCGCCTACGGACCGCGCGGGTTTCTGCAGTACCAGTTCGTGGTGCCGTTCGGCGCGGAAGACACCGTGCGCCGCATCGTCGACCAGATCGCGCGTTCGGGCCACGTGTCGTTTCTCAACGTGCTCAAACGCTTCGGCGAGGCCAGCCCGGCGCCGCTGTCGTTCCCGCAGCCGGGCTGGACGATCACCGTGGACTTCCCGATTCGCCGTGGCCTCGCCGAGTTCTGCGACCGGCTCGACGAGCAGGTTTTCGATGCAGGCGGGCGGCTGTACCTGGCCAAGGAATCACGTACCTCGGCGGCCGCGCTGCACCGCATGTACCCGCGGATCGACGAGTGGCGCAAGGTACGCGCCGCCGCCGACCCGGCGGGAGTATTCGCTTCCGACCTATCCAGGAGGCTCGAGCTGTGATCGACGCTGTCGGCAACCCCCAATCGATGCTGCTGCTGGGCGGCACTTCCGAGATTGCGCTGGCCACCGCGGCGCGCTACGCCGCGCGCCGTCCGCTGCGCGTGGTGCTGGCCGCCCGGCCATCGCCGCGCCTGGACAAGGCCGCCGAACGGCTGGACCAGCTCGGCGCCATGGTGACCACGCTGCCGTTCGACGCCGCAGACACTGACAGCCACCCGGCGACGATCGAGAAGGCCTTCGCCGACGGTGACATCGACCTCACCCTGGTGGCTTTCGGGCTGCTCGGCGACCAGGAGAAGGCGTGGACCGACCACGCTGCCGCCGTCGAGCTCGCGCAGGTCAACTACGTGGGTGCGGTGTCGGTCGGGGTGCTCCTGGCGCAGGCCCTGCAACGGCAAGGGCATGGCACGCTCGTCGCTCTGTCGTCGGTGGCCGCCGAACGGCCCCGGCGCTCGAACTTCTGCTACGGCTCCACCAAGGCCGGCATGGACGCCTTCTACACCGGCCTCACCGAGGCGCTGCTGCCCTCCGGCGTCAAAGTCTGCGTGATCCGGCCAGGGTTCGTGCACACCAAGATGACTGCGGGCATGAAACCTGCCCCCTTGTCCGTCACCCCCGAACAGGTCGCCGAGGTCATCATGGACGCGGTCGCGCAGAACCGCGAGCAGTCCTGGGCCCCCGCCCCGCTGCGCTACATCATGTCAGCGCTGCGCCACGTTCCCCGACCGATCTTCCGCCGCCTGCCGATCTGATTCATGTCAGGCGACGCCGCGAGCCGCGCAGGATGGCGTCGCGGACTTGGGCGGCCATGGCGCGGGAGCACCTGAAACGTCGGCAACGTCGAGTTCACGACGCGGGTCCCTAGATGGGGAACGTCGGGATGGCGCCGCGGGCGGTGATCCAGCGGATCTCGGTGAACGCGTCGATGTTGGCGGCGGCGCCGCCGAAGCGGGAGCTGGGCCGGAGGCCGGCATGCCGCCGGCCCAGCTCGGTGCCGGTCGCCGGTTCCATCACAGCACTGTCCCCACCGGCGGAGTGCTGCCACACTCCGGTGAAGATCTGGCCGTGCCAGTCCGGTCCGTCGAGAAGGCTCACTGTTAGCCCCCGGGTCGCATCAAGTCGGCACTGCCGTAACAGTCCCATAACAAACGTTTAGGTGGCGCGTGCCGCAGCTGCCCTGACGGGTAGCCGTATTGATCGGCGACGTGAAGCATGCCCGCCGATTCGGACAATCAAGGAAGACGCCATGAAAATGAAGAGTCGCGCAGTAACACGGATGAGTCTCGCCGCTATCGCCGCTTCGTCGGCACTGGTCCTCGGTGCGTGTGGGGGAGGAGGAAATACCTCTGCAAACCACCAGGCTCCAAGCGCCCCGAGCGTGGGCGGCAATGCCAATGGTGCCAATATCGTGAGTACTTGCGTGGACAGCGGCCAAGTTCTGAACAACCCGCAGTCCTACGCCGGCAAGCAGGTCACAATGACCGGAGCGGTCGCTCAAGCGGTCGGACCGCACGCATTCACCATCGCCACCAAAGACAATAACGCGCAACCGCTGCTCGCTGTCGACCAGGACAACATGCAGCTCACCGCAGGATCCCCGGTGGAGGTCATCGGCACGTTGCAGCCCAGCTTCGACCCCAACCAGGCCGCACCCTACACCGGCGGCAGCCTCGGCCAGGGATCGTTCACCTCCTTCAACGGCAAGCCCTACGTGCGGGCTGACTTCGCCGGACCCATCAGCGCCAACCTGACCCGCCAGAGCGGCGGCGTGCTTGGCATTGGCAACAGCTGCGGCTCCGCCAGTGACGTGCTGAAGGACATCCAGTCCTACACCGGCAAGCAGGTCACGATGACCGGGAAGGTCGCTCAGGTCGTCGGCCCGCATGCCGTCACCATTGCGCCCAGCGGCAACAGCAGCAACAACGCGCAGCCGGTGCTCGCCGTCGCCAAGGAACTTGCCGTCAGCAACGAAACCGGCATGCTCACACCAGGGTCGCCGGTGCAGGTCACCGGCACGTTGCAGCCCGCCTTCGACGCCAACCAGGCGGAGGCGTTCGCCGGTGGCAACCTCGACCCGACGCTGTTTGCGCAGTACAACGGCAAGCCCTTCGTGCAGGCCGTGTTCGCCGGACCGGTCAGCGCGAACCTGAGCGGCGGGCAGAACGGGAGCTGACTACGGCGCGGGGTGCAGCCGGCGTAGCAGCTGGACGACGAGCACCTCGAACAGCAAGGCCAGGCCGGCCGCGAGGACGTCGACAAGCAGCTCTTCCAGGCCAGCCAGGCTAGGAACGAACGGTAGCGACGAGGCGAGGTTGCGCCGTCGGGTCGGCAACCTGCGGGTGAACGGCTGTTGACGGCACCTCGCCCGGGCCCGGCGGCGGTATCCGGGACAGCACCGGCGGCAGCAGCGCG
>DATFDO010000337.1:0-8108 GCA_035252045.1 Pseudonocardiaceae bacterium | reverse complement strand
CATCGCCCCCGACGGCACCCTCGCCCCAGATCCGCCCTGACCCCCCGCACCCGCACCCACCCCGACATGGGGACATTGGGGGATGATGGTGCGGGTGAGCGCGGGGTCTGAACTGCTCGTCGTGGTGGACATGCAAAACGGGTTCCTCCGGGAGGGCAACCTGGCCAGCGACCGGTGCCTGGCGGTGCTTCCCGCGGTTCGGGCCGAGGTGGACGCCGCGCTGACCGCCGGCCGTCGGGTGCTGTTCACCGCCGATACTCATGAGGTCGGCGACGCGGAGTTCACCGTGTTCCCCGAGCACTGCATCCGGGGCAGCCGGGAAGCCGACCTGGTTGACGAGCTGCGCACGCTGCTGGACCGCGACGATGTCCTGCTGGTGCGCAAGCGCCGGTACTCGGCGCTGTTCGAGACCGACATGGAGGGCCACCTGCACCGCTTCGGGGTCGCCTCGGTACGGATCTGCGGGGTGTGCACCGACATCTGCGTCCTGCACACGACCGCGGACCTGCGCAACCGGGACCTACCGGTGACCGTGGCAGTCCACGCCACCGCAACGTTCGACGGCCCGCACCACCCGGCCGACGCGGTGCAGGAGATATCCCTGCGTCACCTGCAACGGGTACTCGGCGCGCACCTCGACTACAGCTGAGCACTAGCCACGGCCGACGGGCTACGGTGTGCCTACGGGGAACGGTGGCGCGCATAAGGGGTGCAGCGTGGAGATAGGTCGCAAACCCGAGGAGTTTTCCAAAGAGCAGCGCCAGCAACTGCACCGTGCGCATCAAAGCCTGCGCAACGCCTCGCACGCACTGGAGGCGTTAACCGTGGTAGAACCGGTGCGAGGCCGGTGGGCGCCGACACCCGCACCGGTCGAGGCTCTCGAAGCGGCCCAGAACGACCTTTACCGGGCTTTCCACGAGTTCTGCCGTATTCACCAGGAACTGCTGTGTTGTGATCCGCCGGTGAGCACTTCCGGCGCAGGTCATGGGCCCGAGTAGCCGGCCCGGCGGCGTACGAGCTGCGGGATCCGCCGATAGCGCTTAGGCTTCGCTCATGATCGAAGATGAGCGAGCTGAAGAGACGACCTCCGCTGGCATGGCCGAAGCGATCGAGTCCCTCAAGTCCGCGTCGCCGGACCTGGCGCAAAAGCTCGGCGCCTCGGGGATGACGGCCGACAAGCTGGCTGACGCGCACCACCGGGCCGAACCGGAAGGTCATGATCAGCCGCCCGAGCAAGGGTAGACATCCAGGCGCCTACCTTGTGCAAAGGTTAGCCTAAGTTTACTCTCGTCCGGGTGAACACCAGAACACCAGTGGCGGGCAGAGTCGCCGTGCTGGACATGGATATCCGTAACCGGGACGCGACTGATTGGTCACATCGGGTCGATCGGCTCGATTGCTACGCGGTTGGGGCGGTGAACCTGAATCGGTACGCCGCCCTGATCGTCACACCGAACGTCGACCAGGAGTACCTCGCACGCCAGCAACGCGCGATCCGCGACTACCTCGACGGCGGCGGTGTGCTGGTCTTCGGCGGCCACCTGCACCGGGAGTGGTTGCCTGGTGCGTCGCCGTTCGTGCCGCTGACGAACCGGTCGCTGGACGGCTACCGGGTCGTGGAGGTCGCCGACCATCCGATCTTCCGTGGGATGGGGACCGGGCTGACCTTCCGGCGTGGCGTTGCCGGGTTCTTCGCGCGCGGCCACCACCCGTTGCCACCCGGCGCAGAGGTGCTGACCAGGTTGTTCGGCGGAGAACCTGCGACATACCTGGACCGGGTGTCGACGGCGGGCACCATCGTCGTGCAGGCGACCAGTGATCTGCTGAGCTATTGCGGCGAGGCACTGCTCGACTGGCTGCTCGCGGAGTCGGCGCAGCGCCGGACCCGGGCCGCGCACCGGCTGCGCGGGCTCGCCAGCGTCTACGGGGGTTCTGCCCAACACCATCGGACCCTCACCGAGCCGAAGTACGCCCAACACCTCACCGGCGGGATGATCTACCTGCCCGAGTTGGCCGATACCGACCTGACGGCATACAGCGGCCTGCTCATCCCGGAGCGGGTGCACCGCGGGCAGCTCGACCGGGCCGCCGACCGGATACTGGAGCTGCTCAACGCCGGCGGGACGGTGATCGCCTTCAGCGGCGGCGAGCCGATCCCGGAGTTCCTGCCAGGCGTGCGCTGGGAACACCGGCCGACCAACTTCTGGTGGTGGCTGGAACCAGACGGCGACCTCGGCGTACGCCTCGGGGACGAGGAGCACCCGCTGTTCCGGCGACTCACCCTGCGCGACTGCACCTGGCACTACCACGGCGTGCTCGAGCCGCCGGAAGGTGCGCAAGTACTCGTGAAACTGACCACCGGAGAAGCACTGCTCTATGTCGACCGGGTCTCCACCCCCGGCACGGTGGTGATCTCGACATTGGATCCGATCAGCCACTACGGCGGTTATTTCATGCCTGCCACCGGCCGCTTCCTCGATGCTTTCTTGCCGTGGGCCGCCGAAACATCGATCAAATTCGCCGGCCGTTTTCGTGATAAAGCCGTGGCGCACGGCAACCCTTTGTTCACGCAGGTGCCGTGACGGAAAACCTCGCTGTTCGGTTGCGCGACGATGATTTTTGATCGAGCAAGAGTTACGATTTCGCCATGGCCCGCCTACCGCGCATCTCCGCGCAATTACCGCAGCTGGACCGGGCGGACGATCCGCGCGGGGGGTCCGTCGCGTGGGCACTGCTCGCCGTGACTGTCGCCCTGATCGTCGGCATTGGGGTGTCGCTGGCCTGGTTCTGGTAAACGCGGGTGCTACCAAACGCCGGTCACCCAGGTGGCTGCAAGGAGTAACCCCGCAGCGAAAACCGTGCCGACGCTGAGCAACGCCCAGGCAACTGCACCGCCCCGCGGATCGTCCATCCGGTCCAGCTCCGGCAAATCGGACGAAACGCACCCCGACTCGATCATCTCTGCTCCCTGGGCCGCTTTGCAGGGCGAACGCTATACCCGGCAGAGATGTCGGTGTTTAACGGCCTCGGTACAACGGTTAGCGATCCACTCCGCCGTATCCGGCCTGCTTGAGGGCCCGGCGGGCGCGGGTGATGGGCAGCGGGTCGAGCGGGTGACGGATCAGGTGCCGCACGATCGCGCGCGGCACCGTCCGGGTGAAAAAACAACCCACGTCAATCGACGAGCGCACTGCCCGTACCTGCCCACGAGGAATCCCTACGCGAATGAGGCCCTGGCTCAAATCACACAGGTCCGCCCGCCGGAATGGCTCGGCAAGCGTGGCATAACTTCCTCGATAGGTAGTCAGATGGTGATGTTTCGCGACGATCACCGCGAGCTCGTCCCCCCACGCCCCGCGTCCGGTGCGCCGCAGCCAACCATCCATGGTGCGAATCGAGAGCCCGAGGTAGTTCAGCGAGGTGAACACGTCGATGTCGTGAAACGCCGCGGCGATCGCCAGCTTGTCGTCGCGGCAGTCCTGATCGGGTGCCAGCGCGCGGGCCATGTTGAAGACCCGGTAGACGTGGCCGCGGTAACTCGACCAGCCACGCTCGTCGCCGCATGCGTGGTCCCGATGGCTGTCAAGGATGTCCTCGACCAGCGGGTAGGTGTCGATCAGGGCAGAGGTCGGAACTTTGCGCATATGACGAAGATGCGCGCGATGCCGCGGTGTCATTTGAGTAGTCGACTACTCGAATCGTCCTGCTCAGTCCGCAGCATCGCGGCTAGTTTGGCCTCCGCCACCTCCAGCAGCAGATCCAGCGCCTCCCGCTCCACGGCCAGGCATTCCGCAATGAGCTCGTGGGTCAGGCCCGCGTCGCGCAGCCGCAGAGCCAACGAGTAGGTGCCCGGCAAGCGACACATCGCCTCGGCGCGCTGCGCTTGCCGGGCAGCCACTACGTCGTCGCACACGTCAGACTCCCCGCTTCGGCGTGACGCCTCAACGCCTAGACTCCAGCTCTGCCTTGAGGCGGCGCAGGCTTTCCTGCATGCCGTGCCGGTTGACGTCGGTACGAGCGTTGTTGTGTGCCTTACCAATGAAGATACGGCCCAATATTTTGGCGCCGGTGGTACGTTTGTCGATAGTGTATTCAGTGACCTCCGTGCCGCCTGAGGTAGGCTTGAACCGGTATCCCCAGCGAGCCACCGGAAATCCCAACGCAAATACGTCGAACGTAAATTCCCGGCCTGGATCCGCCACCCGCACGTGGCAGCTGGAAAACCAGACGTGCAGTCCGTGCCGGTTGAATCCGAGGAAGTTGGCTGGTATGCCATTGCGCTTGCGCAGTACCAAGGTCGCGAAGCATTCGGGGCTCCGGCGGGCCATGCGGTGGACATCGGCCACCGCGCCGAAAGCCTCAGCCGCCGACGCGGCCACCTCGATCCGCTCTTCCATTGCCGTCGATGTGCCGCTGGTCATCACTGTTCTCCTCACCTGTCTAGCCTGTCCTTGCCTCAGTGGAATGGTGCTCGCAGCGCGGGGCGGCGATGCGAGTAGTGGACTACTCGGATTCGGCGCGCCGGAGGCGGCGGGGGGGGCGTCCGTGATCATGGGCCGGGTGGCCGGATCAGGGCGGCGAGTTCGGTGCGATCGCCAGCGCCGAGTTTGGTGCAGGCGCGGTAGAGGTGGCCCTCGACGGTGCGGACCGACACGGTGAGCCGGTCGGCGATCTGGCGGTTGGACAGCCCGCCTGCGGCCAGCGTGACGATCTCGCGTTCCCGGGCGGTCAGCGGCAGCGGCGCGGCCAGCGCGGCCAGCGCCGGGGTCCGGGCGCCCTCGCAGGCGTGTGCCAGCCGGTGTGCGCGGGTGATGGCGGCCCGGGCAGAACCCTGCAGGTTGTGCCGGGTATACGAGGCAGCGGCGTGCGCAGCGGCGTCGGCGGCCAGCAACAAGGTGCCCATCGCCTCGAGCTCGACCGAGGCGGCATGCAGGGCGGCGCCGTCGTCAGCGGCCAGCGCGGCGGCGTGCGC
The DNA here is from genome assembly GCA_035252045.1 of Pseudonocardiaceae bacterium. GTDB lineage: Bacteria > Actinomycetota > Actinomycetes > Mycobacteriales > Pseudonocardiaceae. The sequence goes on along the minus strand of DATFDO010000337.1, from coordinate 3,136 downwards.
GGCCGCGGCACCAGCACGGGGCCCATCCACCTGGGTGGCCAGCACGGCGAGCCGGTCGGCCACCGTGCGGTCCCCGAAGCAGACCGCGGTGTGCAGCGCCAGCACCTCCACGGCTAGCTGGTCTTGGGACGCGGCCAGCTCGGCCGCTTGGCGGGCTAGCGTGACGGCCTCGCTGACCGAACCCTCGGCGGCAGCGACCCAGGCCCAGGTGAGCAGCAGCTCGGGCTCCAGGTAGACGAAGCCGTGATTGCGGGCAGCGTTGAGCTCATCGAGGGCGTGGCGGGCTGCCGGGGCGTCGCCGGCCATGCCCAGCACGCCGGGCAGATCCACCAGCAACGTGAAGACCACCATGCCGGTGTCTGCACCACTGGCCAAAGACTGCCGAAACCACCGCGCCGCGGTCTTGACCTGCCCGCGGCAGGCCGCTACCGCCCCGCACATCGCGCTGGTGACCCCATCCCCGATTCCGGGAGTGTCCTGGCACTGCTCGCGGTACCGCCGTGCAGCCTGGTCGGGCTCGGCCAGCAGCCCGGCCAGCAGCATCACCCGCAGCCACGACGACCCGATCACGGCCGCCTGGTGCAGCCCGATCTCGAAGGCGTCGGCGCGATCGTTGATCCACTGCACTCGGTCGCTGAGGCCCGCCAGGCGGCCCAGCCCACCGCCGCCCATGGCCAGACCCCAGGTGGCCAGCTGCGCCGCGGGCGGCGGGCAACGCGGATCCTCAAGCACGCCCGCCGCCGCCTCGGCGGCAGGGGAAGTCCGGCCACCGAAGGCTTTGAGCACCGATAGCCCGGCGGTCAGCACGAGTGCGGCGGCATCATCGGACAGCGCGGTCGTCACCGCCGCGACCGTGGCCTCGGCCTCGGTGATGCGGCCAAGCCAGGCCAACGTGAACATCCGCGGGATAGCGACGTCGACCCGCTCGGCGTCGGTGCGGGCCAGCGCGGCTAGCCGGGAAAGCTCAATCGCACCTTCTTCGGCGCGGCCGGCCCAATGCAGCGCGTTGCCCAGCAGCAGCCGCGGCTCGAAACCGCCGCCCGCGGTGATCGCGGCCCGCGCAACACGCTCGGCCAGCACCAAGTCACCTAGCTCGGTGGCCTTGCGGGCCGCCGCGGTGAGCAGCACCGGATCTGGTGGCAAGTCCGACTCCATCGTCAGCAGCGCGCGGCGTAGGGCGTCAGCCGCCCGGCGGCCGCCGGTTTCGGCCAACGCCTGCCCGATCCGGGCGCGTAGCCGCCGGGCGTGCAGCGTGCCGATCTGCCCTCGTAGCACTTCGCCATACAGCGGGTGGGCCAGCCGGGCCTCCACCCGCCGGCCGTCCGGGTGCACCTCGATCAGACCACGTGCCTCAACCTGTTCCACCGCCACCGCGCCGGTCAACCGGACGAGCAGGGGTATCCCGAACGGCTCACCGAAGGCCAGTACCTCCAGGACGTCTCGCTGTGCATCGGGTAGCCGGCCGATCCGGGCCGACAGCAACTCCACCAGCCCCGGGGACAGTTCCGGCTGCCCCGACCACCGCCACACCCCGGCAATCTGGCGCAACCGTGCCGCTTCCAGCTCACCCTCGACCAGCTGTCGCAGGTACAGCGCATTGCCGCGGGTGATCGACCACAGCCGGCGGGCGGCAACCGAATCCAGCGGGCCGCCCAGCACGGCCTCGATCAAGGATGTGGTCTCATCTTCCGACAGTGGCTGCAGTTCCAGCCGGGTCAGGTGCCGGTCTTTCCATAACGCCGTCACCGCGTCCGGCGCGCTTTCCCCGGTTCGCAGGGTGAGCACCACACTCGCGGTACGGCGCAGCACGAGTTGGTGGACCAGTGTCGCGGACAGCTCGTCGAGTAGGTGGGCATCGTCGACGCCGATGAGGACACCGGCCTTGCCGCCACCTGACAGCAGCGCGTTGGCGGCCTGGCGCACCAGCCGGGCGGGATCCGGGGCGATCACACCCAAGGTCGCCACGAACGCGCCCAGCGGCAGTGCCCGAGCCGACGCCGTCGCCACCGCCCACCGGGTCAACGCGCCGCGCTGCGCGGCCACCGCCAATGCCTCCCGGGCCAGCCGGGTCTTGCCGACACCGGCCGGCCCCGCCAGCACGACGCCGACCGGCCCGTCTCCGCGATGAGTCAGCCGACCGAGCACGTTCAGTTCCTCTGCTCGCCCGGTCAACGGCCAGATTGCGGCCACATCAAAAGGTTAGTGAGCGCCCACCATCGACCGGAAGAGATTGCGCGCATCGAGCCGGCAGTAACGACATTGCCACGGACAGCGACAGCGCGGGCAAGGACCAGCCATGCCGGGCGTGGACTGCTGAGCGATTAGCTCGCACTTCAAAGGGCTCGCCTATTACCGGCTTGCTTCGAACAAACATACCGACGGCTTCAGCGAGTTCAAGATTCCGCCCAGCCCATTTTTCTGCCTCGCCGGCAGCTGAAGTTGCGCCGCAATCAAATCCAGCATCAGTACCGAAAATCAGCCCGCCGGCACTACAGTTCTGTGGCTGTTCTGTCATGGCTTGGAAGGTGGGCGACGCCGACCCGGCGGGGTCGCGTCTGATCCTGGCAGCTCTCGGCTAACTCACCAGGCCGAGTGCCGTCCCGTGCGCATTGCTGTGGCTACTGGCCTCGGCTGGCGGGGTCTACCTTGGCCCAGCGGAGCAGGTCGGTGATGGTGAAGGTGCCGGGGCGCCGGCTGGGCAGGGACGGCCGGAAGCCGGTGTTGAGGTAGGAGGACGGGTCGAGCTGGAGTAGGCCGATGATGGTCTCCGCGACGATGCGCCCGCCCACCGGGCCCAGGTGCGCGCCCTTGTTGAACACGCTGGCCTCGCGCAGCACGTAGTACCACAGCGGCGTGCTGGCATCCAGGCCCAGGTTGTACCGCCGCAGCTCGGGGAAGTGATCCGAGCCGAGCACCGGTAATCCCATGGTGGCGGCGATGCGTTGACCAGACGGCATCGACCACGTCAGGTGCCGCAGCAAGGTGCGCTGCGCCAGCGCGGTCGGCCCGTCGTGGCTGGGAATCGCGGCCAGCGGCAAGTGGAACAGCGGTGACGAGATGTTGGTGTCGATCAGCTTGTTCGGGCGGACCTCTTTGGTCTGATCGCCGCCGAAGTCGAAGAACGTCTGCCAGCCGA
>DATFDO010000336.1:0-7966 GCA_035252045.1 Pseudonocardiaceae bacterium | reverse complement strand
AGGTCGAGGCCTTCGCGCAGCAGGTTGATGCCGACCAGCACGTCGAACTCGCCGACGCGCAGCTCGCGCAGCAGTTCGACCCGGCGCAGCGTGTCGACCTCGCTGTGCAGGTAGCGGGCCCGGACGCCGTTCTCGAGCAGGTAGTCGGTGAGGTCCTCGGCCATCCGCTTGGTCAGCGTGGTGACCAGCACCCGCTCGTTGCGCTCAGCGCGCAGACGTACCTCGTGCACCAGATCATCGATCTGACCCTTGGTGGGTTTGACCACCACCTCGGGGTCCACCAGGCCGGTCGGGCGGATCACCTGCTCGACGAACTCGCCGCCGGCTTGGGCCATCTCGTAGGGTCCCGGGGTCGCGGACAGGTACACCGTCTGGCCGATCCGATCCTGGAACTCCTCCCAGGTCAACGGCCGGTTGTCCAGTGCAGAGGGCAACCGGAACCCGTGCTCCACCAAGGTGCGCTTGCGGGATGCGTCGCCCTCGTACATCCCGCCAATTTGCGGCACGGTGACGTGCGACTCGTCGATGACGAGCAGGAAATCCTCCGGAAAGTAATCAAGCAGGGTCGCCGGGGCCGAGCCGGCCGGGCGGCCGTCGATATGCCGCGAGTAGTTCTCGATGCCCGAGCAGAACCCGACCTGACGCATCATCTCGATGTCGTACTGGGTGCGCATCCGCAGCCGCTGGGCCTCCAGCAGTTTGCCCTGCTTGTCCAGCTTCGCCAGCTGCTCCTCCAGCTCCAAGCCGATACCTGCGATAGCACGTTCCATCCGCTCCGGCCCGGCCACATAGTGGGTAGCCGGGAAGATCCGCAGCTCGGACACCTCGCGGACCACCTCCCCGGTGAGCGGGTGCAGGTAGTACAGCGCCTCCACCTCGTCACCGAAGAAGTCGATGCGGACCGCGAGCTCCTCGTAGGCGGGAATGACCTCCACGGTGTCACCGCGGACCCGGAACGTGCCACGGGCGAAGGCGAGATCGTTGCGGGTGTACTGGATGTCGACCAGCGCCCGCAGCAGCGCATCCCGACCCACTTCGCCTCCAACCGGCACATGGATCGACCCCCTCAGATACTCCTGGGGGGTGCCCAGACCGAAGATGCACGACACCGAGGCGACGACGACGACATCGCGGCGAGTGAGCAGCGACATCGTGGCGGAGTGCCGTAGCCGCTCCACGTCGTCGTTGATCGACGAGTCCTTCTCGATGTAGGTGTCGGTCTGCGGGACGTAAGCCTCAGGCTGGTAGTAGTCGTAGTAAGAGACGAAGTATTCAACCGCGTTGTCCGGGAAGTAGTCCCGCAGTTCGTGGGCCAGCTGCGCGGCGAGAGTCTTGTTCGGCGCCATCACCAGCGCCGGTCGCTGCACTCGCTCGATGAGCCAGGCGGTGGTGGCCGACTTACCTGTTCCGGTGGCGCCTAGCAGCACCACGTCCGGCTCGCCCGCGGTGATCCGGCGTTGCAGCTCGTCGATCGCCGCGGGTTGGTCGCCGGCGGGTGCGTAGTCGCTGACCATGCGGAACCGGCCCGGTGCCCGGGAAGTCTTGGCCAGCGATCGGAACTCCGAGTGCGGCTGCACGGTTTTGGTCATGTCTTCGAGACTAGGCCGCGGCCCCGACAGTGTGCGGTCGGCTATGGTCGAGCGCTATGACGGCCCCGCGCGGATTGGAAGCCGAGACCGCCCCTCACATCCATCCACCCAAGACTGAGATCTTCGATCTGGCGGCGATGACCAATACGGATCCGAAGGGTATCGTCCGCGCGGTCCGCGAATACCGCATCGAGCCGTTCGGTCTGTACCTCGCCCGCGACGTCATCGATCACCGGTCCATCCACTCGCTAGAATCCTGGCTACTACCTGAGCTGGGGTTGCGGATCACTGACTGGTGCTATGCCCCCGGCCATGAGTGGCAGGACCATTTCTACATCGACGTGGTACGCATCGATGTCGAGGGAGACCGCTGGCGCACCGAAGACCACTACCTGGACCTCATCGTGCGACCCGGACGCGGGGTGGACGTAGTCGACACCGATGAGTTGCTCGATGCGGTCCTGGCCGGCCTGCTCGATCCGGTTACCGCGCAGACGGCGCTGGCCACCACCTACCGGACCGTGGACGGTCTGGCTCGTCACGGCTACCTGCTGGACCGTTGGCTGTCGGCGGTGGGCATGCGACCGACCTGGACCCGGCGCTGAGGGTGCCCTTCAGGCCGGTCGCCATCCGGTGCGCTGCGCCCATTGCTCGGCTCGATCCAGTGCACTGCGGATGAACGGCGTCTTGGCTTGGGCGTAGGCGTCGGTGCTGTCCCATTTCTGCGCCGTTAACCGGTGCTTGAGCTGGGCGTAGTCGCCGGCACCGGATGGGTGGGTACGCAGCCAGTCCCGCAGTAGCAGCGCCTCTCGCCAGGCGGGGGAGTCGGCAGGACGGATGTGGCAGTTGACTACTCGACCCGGGTCAGCGTTGGTCGCCACTGCCTTGTCCCACTCCGTGCCATCGCGAACGTTGTCCCACCATCGACCGTGTCGCCTGACCAAACCGGCGCCGATCAGATCATCAGCGAGCCGGGCCGCCCCGGCCAGGCCGGCGACGACGACCTGCACATCGAGCACATCCTGGGCGTCCAAACCCGGCACCGCCGTCGAGCCGATGTGATCAATCCGGTGCACCTGCCCGCCTAATGTCCCAGCCATCCGGGCGATGAGCCGCCGGGCCTGGTGTGGCCAGCTAGCATCCGGCGCCACCAGCACCGGATTCCTCGGGCGCCCGGCCGCGCGGTGCTGTCGCAGGTTGGCCTCGAAGGGCACCAGTCGCTGCGCCCATAGCCGATCCACAGCCGCGTACGTGTGTTGCAGACTCGCGCTGTTGTCGAGCCAGACGTCCGCGGCCGCCTGGCGCTGACCGTCGGTGGCCTGCGCGGCGATCCGCGCGGCCGCGTCCTGCGGGGCCATGCCGCGCTGCTCGACCAACCGGCGCAACCGTACCGCGGCGTTCGTGTGCACCACGACCACGAGCTGGAACCGGGCTGCCATGTGGTTCTCGACCAATAGCGGGATGTCATGCACCACGATGGCGTCGGGGGGCGCGGTCGCGGCCAGCTCCGCGGAGCGGGCCGCGACCAGCGGATGCACGATGGCGTTGAGCCGGCTCCGGGCGCCGGCGTCGTCGAATACCCGTGCCGCGAGTGCCGGCCTATCCAGCCTGCCGTCCTCGGCAAGGACCTCCTTGCCGAACTCGTCGACGACCGCGCGCAGCCCCGGAGTACCGAACTCGACGACCTCCCGGGCGATCCGGTCCGAGTCGATGATCCACGCCCCGCAGTGCGCGAGGCGGGCAGCGACCATCGACTTGCCCGACCCAATCCCTCCGGTCAGCCCTACCCGCAGCATCGGGCCACGCGGGCCGGCGAACTACACGCCGCCGGAGAGTTTCTCCCGCAGTGCTGCCAGCTGCTCGTCGCTAGCCAGCGATCCCGATCCGGCGTCGCTGGGGCTGGGCGCCTCGGCAGTTGCTGCCGAGGAGTAGTCCTGGTCCTCGGCAGCTTCCGACTCGGCCTCCGACGCCTTGGTGACCTGCTTGCGGTGCTGCTCGAAGCGGACCTGGGCCTCGGCGTAGGCGCGCTCCCACTCCTGGCGCTGCTTCTCGTAGCCCTCGAGCCAGTCGTTGGTCTCCGGGTCGAAGCCCTCCGGGTAGATGTAGTTGCCCTCGTTGTCGTACTCGGCGGTCATGCCGTACTGCGTGGGGTCGAACTCCATATCCGGGGACAGCCCCTCGTTGGCCTGCTTGAGCGACAGCGAGATCCGGCGGCGATCCAGGTCGATGTCGATGACCTTGACCATCACGTCATCGCCGACCTGTACAACCTGCTCGGGGATCTCCACGTGCCGCACCGACAGCTCCGAGATGTGCACGAGACCCTCGATGCCCTCCTCGACCCGGACGAACGCGCCGAAGGGCACCAGTTTGGTGACCTTGCCGGGCACGATCTGGCCGATCTGGTGAGTCCGGGCGAACTGCCGCCACGGGTCTTCCTGGGTGGCCTTGAGCGACAGCGACACCCGTTCGCGGTCCAAGTCGACGTCGAGCACCTCGACGGTGACCTCCTGGCCGACCTCGACAACCTCGCTGGGATGATCGATATGCTTCCAGGACAGCTCGGAGACGTGCACCAGGCCGTCCACTCCGCCGAGATCCACGAAGGCACCGAAGTTGACGATCGAGGACACCACGCCTTTGCGCACCTGGCCCTTGGCCAGCTGGTGGAGAAACTCGCTGCGCACCTCGGATTGGGTCTGCTCAAGCCACGCCCGCCGGGACAGCACCACGTTGTTGCGGTTCTTGTCCAACTCGATGATCTTGGCCTCGAGTTCGCGGCCCACGTAGGGCTGCAGATCGCGGACCCGCCGCATCTCGACCAGCGAGGCCGGCAGGAAGCCGCGAAGCCCGATGTCGAGGATCAGGCCGCCCTTCACCACCTCGATGACCGTGCCGCGCACCGGCTCCTCGTTCTCCTTGAGGGTCTCGATATTGCCCCAGGCGCGCTCGTACTGGGCGCGCTTCTTGGACAAAATGAGCCGGCCTTCCTTGTCCTCCTTCTGGAGAACCAGGGCCTCCACCTCGTCACCCACCGACACGACTTCAGCCGGGTCGACGTCGTGCTTGATGGACAATTCCCGGGACGGGATCACGCCCTCGGTCTTGTAGCCGATGTCGAGGAGCACCTCGTCACGGTCGACTTTGACGATGGTGCCTTCGACGATATCGCCATCGTTGAAGTACTTGATGGTTTTGTCGATGGCGGCGAGGAAGTCCTCCTCCGTCCCGACGTCGTTGATCGCGACCTGCTGGGTGGTCGGGGCGGTGGTGGTGTCGGTGGACATGCGGTGGGTTGCTCCGGAGGGATAGGGTCGAGTGGTGTTGTGGTGTTAACTGTGCTGACAGTGCTTTGGGTGTGATGCTGCTGGCGTGAAGCTGCACTGATTAGCGTACCGCGACGGATCATCCTCACCCGGACCACTGGGCATCAGGACAACCTGGGCAGCAGGCAGCCACAGCGCAATTTGATCCTACCCAGGCAGGAGTCAGAGCAGCAAACTCGACCCCCGGGGTGCGCCGGCTTCTAGGTGAGAGACTGCCTCAGTGACAGACGCGCGGCAAACCGGGTGGTCCGAGCACAAGCCGGACCAGAGGTCTGCCGAAGCGGCACTGGGCACTGCCGGTGTGGTGAAGCGGCTGGTCAACAACGCGGATACGGTGGCCGCTAACCGCCGTTGGTGGGATGCCGACGCCGCGGACTATCTCGCCGAACATGGTGACTTCCTCGGCCTGGTGGATTTTCTGTGGTGCCCAGAGGGGCTGCGCGAGTCAGACGCCGGTTTGCTGGGCGAGGTGACGGGCCGGCGGGTGCTCGAGGTCGGTTGCGGGTCGGCGCCGTGTGCACGCTGGCTGGCTGACCGGGGCGCGCTGGTCGTCGGCCTGGACTTGTCGGCGGGAATGCTTCGTCATGCGGTGCGCGCGGCACAAAAAACCGGGATCTGCGTCCCCTTGGTGCAGGCTGACGCCACGCACCTGCCTTTCGCCGACCACAGCTTCGACCTGGCCTGCTCGGCGTTCGGTGCGGTGCCGTTCGTTGCGGACTCGGCGGCGGTGATGCGGGAGGTCGCGCGGGTGGTCCGGCCCGGCGGTCGGTGGGTCTTCGCGGTCACCCATCCGTTGCGCTGGATCTTCCCCGATGACCCCGGAGAAGCCGGTTTGACCGTGACGCAGTCGTACTTCGACCGGACCCCTTACGTCGAGGTGGATCACGCCGGGCAACCCACCTACGTGGAGCACCATCGCACGCTCGGCGACCGGGTCCGGGAAATCGTCGCCGCCGGCCTGACGCTGGAGGATCTGGTAGAGCCACCGTGGCCGCCGGGCTTGAACCGCAATTGGGGCCAGTGGAGCCCGCTGCGCGGCGCGCTGTATCCCGGTACCGCCATTTTCTGCTGCCGCCGTCGTTGATCGGCGTTGTCAGTGCGCTGCGTCGTCCCAGCTCCGGCCGACTCCCACCGAGACTTCCAGCGGTACCCGTAAGGCATACGCCGATGCCATCTCGCGGCGTACCAGGGCTTCCAGGGAAGAGCGTTCGCCGTCGGCGACTTCCAGGACCAGCTCATCGTGCACTTGCAGCAGCATCCGGGAATGCAGCCGCTGCGCCCGCAGCGCCCGGGCGACGCCGAGCATCGCGACTTTGATGATGTCCGCCGCGCTGCCCTGAATCGGCGCGTTGAGCGCCATCCGTTCAGCCATCTCGCGGCGCTGTCGGTTATCACTGACCAGGTCGGGGAGGTAGCGTCGCCGCCCCATGATGGTGGCGGTGTAGCCGTCCAGCCGCGCTTTCTCCACGATGGAGCGCAGGTAGGTCCGGACTCCACCGAAGCGGGCGAAGTACTCGTCCATCAGTTCGCGTGCTTCCTCGGTGGAAATGCGCAACTGGGCGGACAGGCCGAAAGCGGACAGGCCGTAAGCCAATCCATAGTTCATCGCCTTGATTTTGGCGCGCTGCTCGCCGGTGACCGCCGTCGCGTCCACCGCGAATACCCGGGCGGCTGTGGCGGCGTGGAAGTCATGGCCCGACGTGAAAGCGTCGATCAACGCAGTGTCCTCGGACAGGTGCGCCATGATCCGCATCTCGATCTGGCTGTAGTCGGCCGTCATCAGCTCCGAATAGCCCGGCCCGACCACGAAGCCGGTCCGGATGCGGCGACCGGACTCGGTCCGGATCGGGATGTTCTGCAGGTTCGGCTCAGTGGACGACAGCCGTCCCGTTGCGGCAATCGTCTGGTTGTAGGTGGTGTGGATCCGCCCGTCGTCGGCAACGGTTTTCAGCAGCCCGTCCACCGTGGTCTTCAGGCGGGTCGCGTCGCGGTGCGCGAGCAGATGCGCGAGCAAGGGATGCCCGGTCGACTCATAGAGCGTCTGCAACGCGTCGGCGTCGGTGGTGTAACCGGTCTTGGTGCGCTTGGTCTTGGGCATGCCCAATTCGTCGAACAGCACCACCTGCAGCTGCTTGGGCGAGCCCAGGTTCACCTCGCGGCCGATCACCCCGAAGCAGTCCTGCTCGGCCTGCTTCACCGCGGCCGCAAACCCGACTTCCAGTTCGGCAAGCACATCACCGTCGACGGCGATCCCGGTGGATTCCAGCTCGGCCAGCACGGCGAGCAGCGGCAACTCCAGGTCGGCAAGCAACGACCGGCCCGCTATCCGGTCCAGCTCGGTGTCCAGCGCGTCGGCCAGTTCGGCTACCGCGCGGGCCCGCACGATCTCGTCGGCCACCCGGGTGGCGGTGTCCTCGTCTTCGAACAGGCTCGGTTGGGCAGTCTCGCTGGACTCCACCCGCAGTTCCCTGCGCAGGTAGCGCAGCACCAGGTCGGCCAGGTCGAAGGAACGCTGGCCGGGCCGGACCAGGTAGGCGGCCAGCGCCGTGTCGCTGGTCAGCCCAGCTAGCGTGATGCCGCGGGCCCGCAACGCGTGCAGCAGCGGTTTGGCGTCGTGCGCGGCTTTGGGAATGGCCGGGTCGGCCAGCCACTGCGCCAGCGCGCGCTCGTCGTCGGAGGTGAGCGCGCATGGATCGAGGTAGCCACCGTCGCCGTCGGGGGTAGCCAGGGCCAGGCTCTCCAGATCGCCGACCCCCCGCGCCCAGCTGCCGTGGAAGGCGAGCCCGGTCCGGCGCCCGTCGCCGGCGTGTGTCGCCAGCCAGGCCGCCAACCCGCCCGCCTCGATCACCCCGCCGCGCAGCTCGAAGCCTTCCTCGGCCTCGGGTTCGGGAGTGCTCAGCGTGGCGAACAGCCGGTCCCGCAGCACCCGGAACTCCAGCTCGTCGAACAGCCGGTGCACTGCGTCGCGGTCCCACGGCTTGAGTACCAGGTCAGCTGGCTGCTCGGGGATGTCGACGTTGCGGACCAGCTCGGTGAGCCGGCGGTTGAGCA
>DATFDO010000335.1:0-8758 GCA_035252045.1 Pseudonocardiaceae bacterium | reverse complement strand
GGTCAATACGACGCGCGGCAGAGTCTCACCCTCAACCTGAGATCAAGGGCGAGGTCGCTCAGGTATCCGCCCCGCGAAAGTCTTCCGGAGAGACCGAGTCGAGGAACTCGCGGAATTTCTCCACCTCGTTCTCCTGCTCGTCCGGGATGATCAAGCCTGCTTCGGAGAGCACCGCCTCCTCGGCGTGGATCGGCACACCGGCCCGCAACGCCAACGCGACCGAATCACTCGGCCGGGCAGAGACCCGCACGTTGCCGTCGAAGACCAGTTCGGCGAAGAAGGTGCCTTCTTGCAGCTCAGTGATCCGGACCTGTTTCAGCTGGCCGCCCAGCGCCCGGATCACATCCCGAAGCAGATCATGAGTCATCGGCCGGGCCGGCTGCACACCCTGTTGTTCCAGCGCGATGGCGGTCGCTTCGCCTGATCCGATCCAGATCGGCAGGTAGCGCTCGCCTTCTGTTTCCCGGAGCAGCAGGATCGGCTGGTTAGCCGGCAACTCCACCCGGACCCCGACGACACGCATCTCGCTCATCGCGTTGCGCCTCCCTCCCGCCGCAGCCCGTGGTCCGGGTGCCTCGAGGATCGTCGTGCTCGGCGGTGGATTGGGCACGGCCGCAGCAGCTGCCAGCCCAGTCGCGTGTCCGCCATCGCTACCCCTTTAGACGCTACACGGGGCACCACAGGAATGCCGAGTGCTGCGGCGGTGCAAATTCCCTCGCTGCGTTGTCCGTCAGGTGCCGATGACGCCCCGCAGGCCGATCTTCACCAGCAGCGCGTGCAGCCGGACGGACAGCACGGCCAGCTCCCGGACCACCTCGTCGGCGCGGGCCCGCGCGTCGGGGTCGCGTTGCCGGCTCATCGGGGTGACGATCTGCGCGAGCAGGCCGATCTCGCGGTCCGCCGAGGCTCGGAAGGCACGCAAGTGCCGGGGCTCCAGACCGAAGTCGGTCATCGCATCCGCGGTCTTTGCCACCTGCACCGCATCGGTGTCATAGAAACCGGCTGGACCAGGCCGGACCAGGCCGAACTGCTCAAGTTGAATCAGCGCAGCCCGGCTGATACCCGCCGCGGCGAGCAACTCCTCCTGAGTCAGCCTGGCGGGACCGGCCGCGTCGAACAGTTCCGTCCCAGCTGGCTCTGTCGCGCGGTCCGGCCGTGGTGACTGTGGCCAGCGGGCAACGGTAGCGGCTTGGTCGGGCTCGCCACGGTCTCGCGCGTCCAGATACTCCTTGATCACCCTCAGCGGCAGGTAGTGGTCTCGTTGAGCGGCCAGCACGTAGCGCAGCCGTTCCACATCCGTGGCGGAGAACTGCCGGTAACCGGCCGCAGTCCGGTCCGGCTGGATCAGCCCTTCAGACTCCAGAAATCTGATCTTGGAAATAGTGACGTCGGGGAACTCGGACCGCAGCTGGGCAAGCACCGAACCGATGCTCGCCGCGGAACGGTCCCCGGAGCGGCGCGGGGCCGTCACCGCGACCCCTGGTCAGCCCCTCGGTTCCCACGTGGACCGGTCAGGAACACCAGCCGGAACTTGCCGATCTGCACCTCGTCACCGTTGGCCAGCATCGCGGTGTCCACTGGCTCCCGGTTGACGTAGGTGCCGTTGAGGCTGCCCACATCCACCACGACGAAGTCGCCGCCCTCGCGGCGGAACTCGGCGTGCCGGCGAGACACCGTGACGTCGTCAAGGAATATGTCGCTGTCCGGGTGACGACCAGCGCTCGTGGTCGACCGGTCGAGCAGGAAACGGGAACCGGCGTTCGGGCCGCGCCTGACCACCAGCAACGCCGAGCCCGCAGGCAACGCGTCGATACCGGCGATGGGCGGCGCCGGCGCCTCGATACCTTCGGCCTCGGACAGGAAGTCGGCCCGGAAAGTCGAGGTCTGCTCCGGGCCCCGCTCTGGTGGTACGCCGGGCCCGTCGTTCGTACTCACCCTGGGCTCTCCTTCGCGGGGTGGTCGCCGTTGATCGGACCACAACCTACCGTGCCACAGCGGACGTCGTGGAGGAGAGGTCGGCGCCGGATGGGGTGCACGTCAGCCTTCCCCGATAAGGGCGCGATACTCCTCGGCGATCATCAACGAGTCCACCGCCGCGGGCTGCGCCGGCTTGATCTCGATCATCCAGCCCGCGCCGTAAGGATCGGAGTTGACGAGTTCGGGGCGGTCCTCCAGGGCATCGTTGCGGCCCACCACCTCGCCCTCTACCGGCGCGAACACGTCAGACACGCTCTTGGTCGATTCGACCTCGCCGACCGGATCTCCGGCCGCCACCGAGTCGCCCAGGCGGGGCAACTGGATGTAGACCACGTCGCCGAGCTGGGTTTGCGCGTAATCGGTGACACCGATCCGCACGGTGCCCTCGTCGCGCAGGAGTACCCACTCGTGTTCCGCGGTGTATCGCAGGTCATCGGGAATCATTACGACCTCCCATCAGGCCGGGTTGGCGGCTGCCGCGGCACGTACCGTGAGCACAACTTGAATGAGGTACAGCACTGCCGACCAGACGTATAGTGCTGCGCCCCACCCGGTGAACGCCACCGCGAACGCGTGGGCTACCGCGCCCACCCAACCGCGGACATCGTGAGCGAGTAGCAACAGAGGGAATGCATAGAGCAGGCAGAGAGTAGCTGCCTTACCTACATAGTGCACCCGCAGCGGGCCGTGGCCGTAATAGCGCAGCACGGGCAGCGTCGAGACCAGCACCAGATCCCGGCCGAGCAACAGGACGACCACCCACCACGGCAGGATGCCGCGCACACCGAAGGCGAGCAGCGTGCTCAGGGTGTACAGCCGGTCCACCGCCGGGTCGAGCAACACTCCCAGCCTGCTGGACTGGTTGAGCAACCGCGCGAGCTTGCCGTCCAGCCAGTCGGTGAGCCCCGACAACGCCAGCACCAGTATCGCCAGCCCGTCGTGGCGCGGCCCCAGCAGCAGCCATAAGAACAGCGGGACACCGGCCAGCCGCAGCAGGCTGAGCACGTTCGGCACGGTGACTAACCGGTCGGCCGGACCCCCCGCCTGACTCATCGGACCCTCATACCACCCGGGGCGACAGCTGGGGTTGTCATCAATCGATGGCACCGTCGAGCGCTCGACCGTTCGCGAAGTAGGGCGCGATCTTGTTATCGAACATCGTCAACGCAGAACCGATGGCCATATGCATGTCCAGGTACTTGTAGGTGCCCAGCCGACCGCCGAACAGAATATTCCGTTGCGCGGTCTCGGACCGGGCCAGCTCGCGGTACCGTCCGAGTTTGACTCGGTCCTCAGGAGTGTTGATCGGGTAGTACGGCTCGTCTTCTTTTCCGGCGAATCGCGAGAATTCCCGGACGATGACGGTCTTGTCGGCCGGGTAGTGGCCACGTTCGGGGTGAAAATGCCGGAACTCGAGGATACGGGTGAACGCGACGTCGGCGTCGGCGTAATTCATGACCGGGGTGCCCTGAAAATCACCGCAGTCGCGCAGAACCTCTTGCTCGAAGTCCAGGGTCCGCCAGCCCAGCCAGCCCTCAGCGTAATCGAAGTACCTGTCCAACGGACCCGTGTACACGACCGGGATGTGCTCCGGCAGATCGTCACGCAGCTCGAAGTAATCGGTATTCACCATCACGTCGATGTTCGGGTGGGTGGCCATTGCCTTGAGCCACGCAGTGTATCCGGCAACCGGAAGACCCTCGAAAGTGTCGCTGAAGTACCGGTTGTTGAAGGTGTAACGCACCGGTAAGCGGGTAATGATCGCGGCCGGCAGTTCGGTCGGTTCGGTCTGCCACTGTTTGGCTGTGTAATCGCGGACGAAGGCCTCGTAGAGCGGGCGGCCAATGAGAGAGATCGCTTTTTCTTCGAGGTTCGTGGCATCCGTGCCGTCGATCTCTGCTGCCTGCTCGGCGATGAGCGTGCGCGCTTCGTCCGGCGTGAAGTAGCGGCCGAAGAACTGCGAGATCAGTCCCAGGCCCATGGGGAACGGGTACACCTGGCCGTGGTGCACCGTGAACACTCGATGCTGGTAACCGGTGAACTCCGTGAACTGGTTCACATACTCCCACACACGCTTGTTCGACGTGTGGAACAAGTGCGCGCCGTAACGGTGCACCTCGATGCCGGTTTCCGGCTCCTCCTCGGAATAGGCGTTGCCGCCGAGGTGATGGCGCCGTTCCACCACCAGCACCCGCTTGTTCAGCTGGGTGGCGGCACGCTCGGCCACGGTGAGACCGAAAAACCCGGAACCGACGACGACGAGGTCGTATCGCGCGAAGCTCACGTCGCCGGAGGGTAGCCGTGGCAGGTGCCGAACCTCAGAACCGGGTGTGTTCCAGCCAGTGGTCCAGGACGCCCGGGTCCCCGAGCACGGTGATGGACGCATCACCGGGTGCGACGCGGCGCATCATGACCAGCAGCAGGTCCACCGCCGGGCCCCGCACCGCGACATCGCCTTTGGAGTGGCCATGTTCCCAGACTGGACCTGTCGGGGTCCGGCGCACGATCCATTCCCCCGCCTCGCCCAAACCCGGGTCGGTCGAGTGCAGGTGCAAGATCTGGCCATCGCCGCGCAGTTCGGCCAGTTCCGGCCGGTACTCGACCGCCTGCGGCCTGCTGAGCACGCTGAGCCACTCCGAGATCGCATCAGCGGCGAGATCGGCGTCCAGGGTGAACTCGCGACCGAGTGCCAGCTCGACATCAGCGCGGTGCACAGCCGTCTCGTGCGCCATCCGGCGCGCCCAGAATCCGGCGCTGTGGTCGTCGGTCCAGCTCCAGATGGGTGTCTGCGGGCCCACCAGCCTGATCGCCTCGACGAGTTCACCAGCACCGTCGCGCAACCAGGCGCCCACATTGTCGGGATCAGCTGGAGCGATCGGACCAAAGTTATCCAAGTCGGGCATGGTGGTGAGCCGTCGACTGACGATCTCGGCCGCCCACCTGTGGGCTCGGCCCACGTGCTCGACGAGTTGCCACAACGTCCAGTCGGGGCAGGTCGGCACCAGCCGCGTCACATCGGCGCCGGCCACCGCCTCAGCCATGAGCGCAGACTGGGCGGTCAATGCGTCGAGGTAGCGATCGCTGCGCAGCGGTGCCATCGGAAGCCTTCCTGTGGTCTATGTGACAAACAACCTAATCACCTGCGGGTTTGGGAGTGCGGCGGCGCACCGGGTGGTGTGCACTGTGACCATGGCTTCGCATCCTGCCTCGCATTCGCATGATCCCATGCAGCCCGCGCTCGGCACAGCGCGCGGCGCATTCTTCGCAGCGGCGCTGAGATCTCCGCGCGAGGTCGGAACCTTGCTGCCGTCGGGGCCTGAGCTGGCCCGGCGGCTGGCGGCGGTGGTACCCCGGTCTGGCGGCCCGGTGGTGGTGGAGGTGGGCGCCGGTGCCGGGGCAGTCACCGCCGCGATCGTGCAACAGGCAGACCAGGCCGCGGTGGTGATCGCCGTGGAGAAGGATGCTGAGCTCGCCGAGCGGTTACGGGCCCGCCGGCTCGGCGTCCGGGTCGTCACCGCGGATGCCGCGACCCTGCCCACCATTCTCGCCGACCACGGCGTGGGTTGCGCGGATGTGATCGTCTCTGTGTTGCCGTGGACTCTCTTCGGGCCTCAGCAGCAGCGTGAACTGCTGTCGATCTTCGCCGGCGCGCTGCACGCCGATGGAGTGTTCACCGCCGCCGCCTACAGCTTCGGGTACTGGACCCCCGCGGCCCGCCGGTTCCGCAGCGAGCTGGAGCGGTTCTTCGGCGAGGTGCTGCCCACCCGCACCATGTGGCGCCACCTGCCGCCGGCGATGACCTACGTCTGCCGCGGCCCGGCCCAGGTGAATGACGACCTCAGTGCGGATCAGAGTCGATGAGCAAGTGACCATCCGACCGGATCACTCGTAGCACTCGCTTGACTACCTGAGGGCTGCCCGCCTTGTGGTACGTCACATCGACAGGCACTCGTACCGAACCGTCAGGGTTGTTCGTGAGACCGAAGGCGTTGGCACCGCTGACTGAGGAGTACTGGCTCCAGTACGACCGGAAGTCTGCTTCGCTGCCGAACGTCGCTTGCGCAGTAGGCGATAGCAGCGCCCACGCCGATGACGCATCGTCCAGCCCGTTGTAGTAGTCGATCACCAGCTGTCCCGCATCATGCCAGGCGATCGGCTGCGCCTGGTCAACTGGCCTCATCCGCAGCTGCTGCTGCGGCGCGGGATTTGCCAGCGACGGTGCCGGTACCGCCGAGGGCGCCGCGTTGATCGCCGGCCCGGCGGAGCGAACAGCCTGTTCTCCCGTGGAACCGTGGGACAGCAACGTGCCCACGCCGGCGAACCCGAGCAGCACCAGGACAGCCACCGCAACCAAGCCAGCCCGGCCAAATCGCTGCGGCGCGTTGCGTGCCGCAGCCGAGACAGGCAGTGGCACAGCTGCTTGTGCAGCGACACCGGCAGCGGGCGTGGAGCTTACCGTCGGCGCCGGTTGCTTTGTCGGGCGGGGGCCTTGGTGGCTGAAACCGGCGGGTGCGCTTCCGGTGACCAGGGTCGGTGGCAGCGCGGACGGCCTGTTGAGCCGGACTGGTCCGGATGCCGGGGACGGCCTGGGCACCGGCCGAGTACTCGGCGCCGCGGCCAGCTCGAGGCTGGCGCGGTGCATGTCCGGCCGCGCTGCCGGGTCTGTGGCCAGCAGCTTCATCAGCACCGCGGACAGCGCGCCCGCTTGTTGAGGCGGCGTCACATTCCCGTTGGCCACCGCGTGCAACAGCGCAAGCGGGTTATCGCTGTCGCCGAAGGGACCTTGCCCTTCCAATGCCGCGTACAGCGTCGCGCCGAGGGAGAACACGTCCGACGCCGGAGTCGGGATCTGCCCGCGAGCCACTTCCGGAGCAAGGAAGGCAGGAGTGCCGGCCATCATCCCGGTCTGGGTGACCGTGACGTCGCCCACGGCGCGCGACACCCCGAAGTCGGTGATCTTGGCAGTGCCGTCATCGGCGATCAGGATGTTGCCCGGCTTGACGTCCCGGTGCACGATCTGCGCGGCATGCGCGGCGGCCAGCGCCGAAGCAATCTGCCTGCCGATCGAGGCGACCTCGGGCACCGGGAGGCAGTACCGCTCACCGAGCACCGCGGCGAGGCTACGCGAGGGCAGGTACTCCATCACCAGGCATGGCTCGCCGTCATGTTCGGCCACGTCGTAGACGACGATCGCGTTGGGATGCTGCAATCGCGCGGCGATCCGCGCCTCCCGCAGGGCCCTAGCGCGCGCCTCGTCGGTGGCTCGCGGACTCAGCTCCGGTTGCAACAGCAGCTGTTTCACCGCTACCGGCCGCTGCAGCCGCTCGTCCAGGGCCCGCCAGACGACCCCCATGCCGCCGCTGCCAATCCGCTCGAGCACGCGGTAGTGGCCGGCGATCAGCTGACCCCTGTCGATATGCGGTCACTCCCTACTAGTCGGCCCGCCTAGTTCCCGCATGGCGCCCAACACTGCCCTCGGCGCAGCGTCCCCGACCGAACTCAGGCTACCGCCCGGCCCCCGGGTTGGCTCGCCAGCCCGCCGAGCGTCTCCTAGCCCCCGCTGAGCCTCCGGGTAGCCCCGCCTGGCCCGGGATGGTGCTCCACCGGCACCATCGTGGTCACCATGACCCTCACCGAAACGCTGCCCAGCCGCTGCGGGCCCGACGAGCTGTTCGATGCCTTCGCGGCCTGGGTATCGGACCAGGGGCTGGCGTTGTACCCGGCGCAGGAAGAAGCCCTGATCGAGGTCGTCTCCGGCTCTAATGTGATTTTGGCCACCCCAACCGGCTCCGGAAAGAGTCTGGTCGCGACCGGCGCGCACGCCAGCGCGCTGGCGCAGGGCAAGCGCAGTTTCTATACCGCGCCGATCAAGGCGCTGGTGTCGGAGAAGTTCTTCGCGGCGTGTGATGTCTTCGGTGCCGATCAGGTCGGGATGCTCACCGGTGATTCCAGCGTCAACGCAGACGCGCCGATCATCTGCTGCACCGCAGAGGTGCTGGCCAACATGGCGCTGCGAAGCGGTCCGGATACCGACGTCGGTCTGGTCGTGATGGACGAGTTCCATTTTTACGCCGACCCGGATCGGGGATGGGCGTGGCAAGTACCGCTGCTGGAACTTCCGCGGACCCAGTTCCTGCTGATGTCCGCGACGCTGGGCGACGTCGGTTTCTTCGAGCAGGACTTGACCCAGCGCACCGGACGCCCCACCGCGGTGGTGCGCTCGGCCCAGCGCCCGGTTCCGCTGTCGTTCCGGTACGTCACCACACCGCTGCACGAGACGCTGGAAGAACTGCTGGCTACCGATTCGGCGCCGGTGTACGTGGTGCACTTCACCCAGGCCGCCGCTGCCGAGCAGGCTCAGGCTCTGACCAGCATCAACGTCTGCAGCCGCGCCGAGAAAGACGCCATTTCCGGGCTGATCGGGTCCTTCCGATTCACCGCCGGTTTCGGGCGCACGCTGTCCCGGCTGGTACGCCACGGGATCGGCGTACATCACGCGGGAATGCTCCCCCGGTACCGCCGGCTCGTGGAGCGGCTTGCCCAATCCGGCCTGTTGAAGATTGTTTGCGGTACGGACACCCTTGGAGTGGGCATTAACGTGCCGATCCGCACCGTGCTGCTCACCGCACTGGCCAAATACGACGGCACCCGCACCCGTCACCTCACCGCCCGGGAGTTTCACCAGATCGCCGGCCGAGCCGGACGCGCCGGTTACGACACCGCCGGTACCGTCGTGGTGCAGGCTCCGGAACACGTGGTGGATAACGCGAAGGCGGTGGCC
>DATFDO010000334.1:0-18912 GCA_035252045.1 Pseudonocardiaceae bacterium | reverse complement strand
GACACCGAGATCACGCTCTGGGTCTTTGTCCACCGCACGAAGCATCAGGTCGCCCAGCTCCCAGATGTCGTTCATCATCGAGTCGCCGGCGGTACCGGCGATGTCGGGCAATACCTCGTAGATCGGTGCAAGGTTCCGCCGGGCCATCGCCGGAATTCCCAGCCAGGCCTGGGACAGATGCATGGCGAGTTCGCCGATGTTCCACTGCCCGAGCGCGGGTGCCTGCGAATCCTGGATGGATCGCAACAGGGAGGTGACCCGGTCGACCTCCTGGCGAAGGGCAGTTTGGCCCTGCTGCCATTCTGCGACCGTTGCCTGTATGACCAACACCAGCCCCTCTGATCGTCGATACCCGACTGCGCACCGACCGTAACGACAAATCCGGGGCCTGGGACAGCCGCTACATGGCGGATCCTTAGGATGCCCGAGCTGCGGGTGATCGCGGCTGCACCACCGTAGTTGGCCGGTGTCCACGAGCGGCCAACCGGGTTGGGCAGGCAAGGAGACGTAGTGTCCTTTTCAGGCTATTGCGCGGTGACGGCCGCCGGTGGTGATCGAGGCGCGAGCGCAGGTGCGCAGGGCGCTGGCGAGATCGTGGTGGATATCGACGATCTCGCTCAGCTCACTGATTTCTGGCCGGGTGAGAGCGTCCGAACGGGAATCGATCACCATCGCAAGGTGCCCGTCGATGTCATAAGAGTCGAGGAGGTCCAGTGCAGCGTGCAGGCCGGTGGAGTCGAGGACTGCGACCGCGGATAGATCGATGACCAGGTGCGGCCGGCCCTCATGCACCGCGTCAATCAGCCTGCCGGCCAAAACCGGCGCGGTGATCAGGTCGATCGTGCCGGTCACGCGGCATAACGCCGTGCCGGATTGCGGGCAACTCACCGTTACGAGCACCATCGGCACGCTCAGCGGTCGTTGCGGGGTGATGGTGTCAAGTTGATCGACCATCACGGGTGCCATTGTCACTGGTGTCACTGTCGAACTCCTCCCCGAGCCGTCACAGACGAGATCCGACCGTACACGCTCTGCAATCAGCGTCAACCCGATGTCAAGCCTGCCTGACCGGCGAGGAAAGGCTGTTTTGTCCGTAAATGACGCCTCGTGACCCATTTGGACTGGAGAAGTCCCGCGCAGGGTGTAAACTTTACGCACTGAGGCGAGCACGCTCCGTAAGCAGGGTGGGTGAAGTGGATCGATGGATTCCGCACTCGATATCGCTGTGCATCGTCACGACCAGGTGGTCGTCGTCCACCCGCGTGGGTTGCTCACGGTGCGCACCGCAGCGGAGCTGCGTGCGGTGCTGGCGAAGGAACTGACCGCGCACACCCGCGTTGTGGTGGACCTCGACGGGCTGCGGGTGGGTCGAGAGTCCAGCGTCACGGTCTTCCCGGCGGTACTGACCCAATGCGGCGGTTGGCCGTCGGCGAAGCTCGCACTGTGCCGGCCAGACGACGCCATGGTTGCGGCATTGACAGCTCGCGGGGTGTCGGCCCTGGTACCGGTGTATCACCTGCGGCTTGAGGCCGAAGCCGCCATCGATGAGCGCCCACCGGTGGTCCGGGTCCGCCTCCATCTGCCGTTCGACACCGGATCCGCCGCGTCGGCCCGCCGGCTGGTCCGCGAAATGTGCCCGAAGTGGCAGGTGGACGGTGGGTCGGCGGATACCGCCGAGTTCGTGGCCGGTGAACTGGTGTCCAACGCGGTGGAACATGCCTGCACCGGTGTTTGGCTGACGCTGGAGCGTGGTCCGCGCGGAGTGCGGGTGTCCGTCCGGGACGGTTCTCCGGTCGGCTTCCCCGGACCGCTGCAGCGCTCCACCGATCCACTCGGGCAGGTCCGTGGCCGCGGCCTGGAACTGGTGGAAAGCCTCACCACGGCGTGGGGTGTCGACGTTCAGCCGGACGGCAACACGGTGTGGGCGGAGATCGCCAGGTAACGGGGGGCTTGCGCAACGCCTCAGCGACTGAGACAGTGCGCGGCTAATGGGACGTCGCCAAGCCGCTGCTCACTTGTGCGGACCGACAAGTCCCTCCCCGGCCCGCCTGGTGTTGCGAAGCCCGCCGCCAGGCGGGTCTTTTTTGGAGCACCCTCGCGCCGCGCGCTGAGCAGGTATCGACGATACGGCGACCGCGTCCAGGGGTAAGCCACGGGCCTCGACGCCGCCCCCGCGAGCCCACAGCAGCGCAGCGATGGCGCCGATACCGAAGAACACCGCGAGAATGGCGAACGCAGAGATCAACCCGAGTCCGGCCACCGCGTACGACAGTCCCACCACGCCGACCATGCCGCCCAGCCGGCCCGCCGCCACAGACAGCCCGACGCCGGTGGCCCGTAGCTGGGTCGGGAACAACTCACTGAAGGTGGTGTAAGCGGAGATCCACGAGCACGTCGCGGAGAACACGCACAGCGTGAAGGCGGCCAGGGTAGCGGCCGGAGACTTGGCGACTGCCGCCGCAGCGAGCAGCAGCACCGAAATGCTGGCCGTCCCGTAGGACAGCCGGGTCACCGCGGTCCGGCCGAGCCGATCGATCAGCGCCGCGACGGTGAACCCGCCGGCCAGCGCACCGAGATTGCCGATCAAATAGAACAACGGTACGGCCGCGGAGGACACGTCGACCTGCGCGGGAACCAGCACGTACGCCGACAGGAAGGTGAACAGCCCGTAGTAGGCCGCGCTGCCGGAAAACTCCAGCACCATCCCGTACGTCAACCGCGGGCGCCAGTGTGTCCACAACTCACCGACGTGCGAGGTCAGCGAGCGATGCTGCGGCGTGCCGACCAGATCGCTGCCGTCGTCGGGCAGGCCGCTGATCTCGGTGATGATCGCGTCGGCGTCGGCGTGGCGCCCCTGAGATGCCAGCCACCGGGGCGATTCCGGGATGGCACGGCGGGCGATCAGCGCGTAGACCGCAGCGGCGGTACCGGCGAGCAGGGCTAGCCGCCAGGCGGACCACGTGACGCCACCGAGCGCCAGCCGGCTGGCGACGAAACCGTTCAGGAAGAAGATACCGATCAGTCCCGCCGCGATACCGCCGATGGACCAGAAGTTCATGGTGGCGGCGGTGGCGGCGCCCCGACGGCGGGTCGGCATGAACTCGGCGATCGCCGAGGTGACGGCGGAGTACTCGCCGCCGACGCCCAGCGCGGTGGTGAAGCGGAAGACCAGGAATATCGCGAAGGTGGGGGACAGCGCGCTGATCACCGTCGCGATCGAGTACATCACCAGGGTCGCGACGAACAGCCGCTTGCGGCCGAACCGGTCGGCCAGCCAGCCGAACGTGGCCGCACCGGTCATCAGCCCGACAAACCACACCACCCAGATCAGCGACACCGCCCAGGGTGCGATCGCACCGTCGGCGCCGAGCACTCCGAAATCCGTCGCTAACGGGGTGAGCACGCTACCGATGATTTGGACCTCGAACGAGTCCAGGGCCCAGCCGAGCCCCAGCGCGAGCAGGATCCGATTGTGCATTGGCCGCCAGGCGGCACGGTCCAGTCGAGTACGGCACTGAACGCTGACCATCGTGGCCCCGATCGGGTCATCGGCTCACTCGTCAGTGTCCGTGATCGGTAGATCGGTTTCCAGACTCTGCAAGTAGCGCTGCTTGTGATAAGCACCTCATGGGCCATCCAGCCGGGCGGTCAGCCGCTGGCGCTGCTCTTCGAGGTGCCAGCCCTCCGGCTCCGGCCAGGTCAGCGCCATCTCTGCCAGCTGTTCGACGAGAATCCGGGTGATCGCCCAATTGCGGTACCATTTATGGTCGGCCGGTACGACATACCACGGCGCGACCTCGGTATTACATTTGGTGAGCGCCTCGGCGTACGCCAGTTGATAATCGTCCCAATAGGCGCGCTGATCGACGTCGGCAGGATCGTATTTCCAGTGTTTCGTCGGATCATCCAGCCTCGCGATCAGGCGCTTGCGCTGCTGTTCTGCGGAGATGTGCAGGAAACATTTCACGATCCTGGTGCCAGCGGCGGCCAGCCTGTTCTCGAAGCGGTTGATGATGCCGTACCGGCGCGACCACATTTCGGTCGGCACCAGTTGCCGCACCCGAACGACCAGCACATCCTCGTAGTGCGAGCGATCGAAGACACCGATGCTGCCCGGCGCCGGCAGTTGCCGCCTGACCCGCCACAAGAAGTGGTGTTCGCGCTCTTCGGGCGTCGGGACGCCGAATGCGTGATAGCGCACGCCCATCGGGTTCGTCAGGCCCAGGACGTGCTTGACAGTCCCGCCCTTGCCAGCGGTGTCCATGCCTTGCAGCACGAGCAGCAGGCTGCGACTGCCGCCGGTACGACCTTCGGCGTAGAGCTGCTCTTGCAGCTCGGCCAGCGGCCGCTTGAGGTGGCTCAGCGCGGTCTTGGCATCCGCTTTGCCCGAGCCGGCGAAGCCCGGAGTTGCCTGCGGGGAGATGGCCGTGAGATGCACCCGGCCGGCGGGTAGGCGCAGCAGGTCGCTGACGCGGCGCGGGTACTGGTCCGTCACCACATTCCGGTCGCCCAACAGCGACAACTCCTCTCCCATACCCGTTCGCACGCCGGTTCGTCGAGCCGGCGCGAGGCCACGTCGAGCTGTCTGCGGCTGTCCTCGAGTGGCCGAGGCGCAGTCCCGTGGCTAACCTAGCCGCCGTCCGTGGCCCGCTCACATACGGAGATCATGACCGCACCGCAGCCACCTCGCAGCTCAGACCTCACCCCACGGGCGACCGACCTCAAACTGAGTCGTGTCGCCGCCACCGCGCTCGCTGCGGTGACCACTGCCCTGCTCGGCTCCAGGCTCGGCGCCGAGGGCACCCTCATCGGGGCCGCCGGAGCTAGCGTGATCACTACCGTCGCCACCTCGGTGTACCAGGCTTCGCTGGAACGCAGCCGGGAAAGAGTCCGCTCCATGGCTCATCGCAATAGGCCGGCGCACCCCGCGGCGGTGGACACGCTGCCGGCCGAAGACACCCTGCTGGCCGGCGAGCAGCTCCGGGACCACGCTGCACAACCGCCCCCCAGCTCCGGACGGTCGACCGGGTGGCGCTGGGCCGGCGTGGTTGTCGCTGCCCTCGGCGGGTTCGCACTGGCCATGATGGTCATCACCGGAATCGAGTGGGCCAGCGGCAGGACTGTCGGTGGCAACGGCAAGGGCACCACCATCGGGCAAGTGGTCAACGACCAGTCCGGACGGCACCAGCCCACCGCCCCGCCCGCGACCACGACATCCGAAACTCCGACCGAGCAACCCACCGAGACCTCTGAGCCGACCGCCACTACCACCACGGCTCCCCGCGGTGGCGAACAAAGTCCGACCAAGACCACCTCATCGCCGAGCGAGTCGCCGCTACCGCCTTTGATACCCCCGCTTCCGCGAATCGGGGACTAAGCCACAAGTACAAGCCGAAACGCAATGTTGCGCACAGATTTCAAGACGCGAGACGCTCACGTCCCGTGTCGGATGCCTCACAATTTGACACTTAACGCGAGAAGTGGCGCAGAACTTTGGCAGGCTGACCTGAAGCGAATTATCACATGCCGTTTCACTCGAACGTGGGCTACGCTTTGCTCGTGGCGATGCCGGGCGGACCGGGCAACCCGTCGACCGCCGCTGAGGAACAACTGCGCCGGATTGAGTCCATGACCGACGCGGCACTGGCTCACGTCGATGTTGAGGCTCTGTTAGTCGAGCTGCTTGACCGGGTGCGAGAGCTCCTCGGTGCCGACACCGCTACCGTATTGCTGCTCGATCCCTCCTCCGATGAGCTGGTGGTCACGGTAGCCGTCGGCCTCGAGGCGGCAGTCCGGCAGGGCATCCGTATTCCGATGGGCAAGGGTTTCGCCGGTCGCGTCGCCGCAGAACAGCAGCCGGTGATCATTGAACAGGTCGATGAGTCAAACGTGCTGTACTCGTTCTTTGCCGAGCACGGCATCTGCTCCCTGCTCGGAGTCCCCTTGCTCAGCAGTGGCGCGGCCATCGGCGTAGTGCATGTCGGCACACTCGTCCCTCACCGGTTCGGCGATGACGACGCTACATTGCTCCAGATGGTGGCCGAACGGATCGTTTCCGCCACCCTGTCGCGGCGCAGCGCGGTCGAACGGGCCGCGGCCGCAGTGTTGCAGCGCAGCCTGTTACCAGGACGGCTACCGGTCGTGCCGGGGCTTGAGTTGGCTGCCCACTACGTTCCAGCGGGCCGCGATGGCATCGGCGGTGACTGGTATGACGTCTTCACGCTCCCGTCCGGTTGGTTGTGCATCGTGATCGGCGATGTGGTGGGCCGCGGCCTGGTGGCAGCCGACGTGATGGGCCGGCTGCGCAACGCACTGCGCTGCTACGCGCTGCTCGGCGGTGACCCCGCCGAGGTGCTCGGCAGGCTCGACCAGCAGGTTGCGCATTTCGAACCCGAGACGATGGCTACCGTGCTGTTGGCGATGTTCGAGCCGTCGTTTGCCCGTCTACACCTGTCCTCAGCAGGTCACCCACCACCATTGCTCGCCCTGCCCGATCAACCGGCGGTGCTGCTCGATGTGCCGTGTGACTACCCTGTTGGGGTGTCCGGTGGGTTGCACCGCCGCGAGACGACCATCAAGGTGCCGCCGGGCGGCCTCATCTGTTTCTATACCGACGGTGTGGTGGACAGCCGCGGCGTCTCGCTCGACGTCGGGCTGGAGCGCCTGCGGAAATTGGTCAAAACCGGCCCGGTGGACGCGTTGTGCCGCAAGGTCGTCGCCCAACTGGTGAACGCGGAGCTGCCCGGCGATGATGCCGCGGTGCTCGCGGTTCGCCGTCAGGACAGCGGTGACGTGGGACCGTTGGATCTCGTCCTACCGGCGCTTCCGTGGTCACTGAGGGATATCCGGCTTGCGGTGCGGCGGTGGTTATCGGCGGTCGGCGCCAGCCCGCGTGCGGTTGCCGACCTGCTCGTCGCTATCGGCGAAGCATGCTCCAATGCCATCGAGCATGCTTACGGACCCGGGGGTGGCAGCGTGCGGGTGCATTTGGAGCTTCAGTCGCCTGATGTACTTGCCACGATCCACGATACTGGGCGCTGGCGGGCGCCGTACCGGGAAGACGGGGGACGAGGGACGCTGTTCATGCGCGACTGTAGCGACGATCTGCGTATCGATCACGGGCCCACCGGAACGAACGTGGTCATCCGTCGCCGACTCCGACCGGCGGTGACCGCATGACCACGGCACGAGTCGACAGCAGCGCCGACAACGGGTCGATGCACATCCGTCTCAGCGGCGAAATCGACCTGGCGAACGCCGCGGCCGTCGAAGACCAGATCCGGGCGGCGCTCCCTCCGCAGCCGAGCGCGGTATCGGTCGACCTCACCGACCTCACCTACCTGGATAGCGCCGGGATGAGGGTTCTGTACGGATTAGCGTCTCGCCTGCACGCTCTGCGGATCGTTCTGGAGCTCATTGTGCCGTTCGACTCTCCCACTCGCCGGCTGATCGAACTGTCCGGCTTTGAGTCGATTGCGATGGTCCGACCGGCGCGCTCCTAACTGAGTGCTGGCTTGTCACTACGTAGGACTGAAACAACCTTACGGATAGGTGCCGACCGCAAGAGTTATGCGCAGCAATACGATCGAGACCCACGGAATCTTCGCCCAGCTGGCAAGTTCGCCGACCAGTGGGTGGCACGAGCCAAGTGTGACATCCCGCAGGGATCAACCTCGTCGTAAGCCGATCGCCGGCTTCGATCCCGCGCTCTGAGCCCGCTCCTATGGGCACACGCGGTAACTACCGCCCTGGCTCGTATGCGCTCCGCAGATAGCGAACCAAGCTGTGCTAGTGCGTCGCCTCAAGATTGCCGCGTTTCGCTCGAAATAACGCCCGTACCTATCGGGCAAGCAACTCCTGTGCCCCCGATTCCACAATAGCCATTTGGGTTTTTCGCATCGCTTAAATACTGCTGATGATAGTCCTCGGCGTAGTAGAAATCGCGCAGGGGCGCGATCTCCGTGGTGATCTGGCCGCGGCCGGCGGCATCGAGCGCCTGCTGGTAGGTGGACCGGCTCGCCTCGGCTTCGGTGGCCTGCTCGGCATCGGTGGTGTAAATGGCGGAGCGGTACTGGGTGCCCCGGTCATTGCCCTGCCGCATGCCCTGGGTCGGGTCGTGACCTTCCCAGAAGACCCGCAGCAACTGCGGGTAGGAGATCTGCGCGGGATCGAATACCACTAATACGACTTCGGTGTGACCGGTTCGTCCGGAGCAGACTTCCTGGTAACTGGGATTGGGAGTGTGCCCGCCGGCGTACCCGACCGCGGTGGAGTACACCCCGGGAGCTCGCCAGAAGATCCGCTCGGCGCCCCAGAAGCAGCCCATCCCGAACACCGCGGTGCGCAGCCCGTCGGGGAATGGGGGCACGATGGGGTGGCCGGTCACCGCGTGTCGGCCCATCACCGGCATCGGGGTGGCGCGGCCGGGCAACGCTTCCTCGGCGGTCACCATGTGGCTCTTATCGCGTCCGAACAGACCCATACCGCCAGATTACGGGTCCCGACGGCAGTCTGGATGCAGACTGCCTTTTTGGGGGCCTAAAAACGGCAGTCTGCATCCAGACTGCCGTTTTTAAGGGGCGTGGAGGCGGCGGCGGCCAGCGATGCCTAGGTCGGAGCGGTGATACCAGGAGAGATCGGGTTCGCCTTCTAGCCAGCAGAGACGGACCGACTCGCCGTCCAGTTCGGCGGGGAAATCGACGAGGACGGGAGCGAGGCCTTTGATCTCGAGGCCTTGTTCGGTAAACCACTCGAGCATGTGGTCCAACCGGGCTTGCAGCGCCTTCATCTCCGCGATGCCGCCGAGCGCCGACGAGCCGAAGCGGCGCAGATCCACGGACATCTCAGTGAGGTCTGCCCGGACCTCGATCAGCGCATCGACCCGCCGGCGGACCTCGGGCAGCAATCCCCGAGCGTCGTGGACGTCGAACAATCGGCGATCACTCACGCCGACAACCGTAGTCGAGCCCGCGGATGTCCCCCGTCAGCTGTTGGTCGGCGGCCGTTCCACGAGCTGGCTGAGATACAACTGCTCACCCAGCTTGCCGATCAGCTCCAGGTTGGTCTCCAGGTAATCGATGTGCTCTTCCTCGTCGGCGAGGATGTCTTCGAAGATGTTGGCGGTGGTGACGTCAC
The DNA here is from genome assembly GCA_035252045.1 of Pseudonocardiaceae bacterium. GTDB lineage: Bacteria > Actinomycetota > Actinomycetes > Mycobacteriales > Pseudonocardiaceae. The sequence continues at coordinate 9,777 of DATFDO010000334.1, read as the reverse complement.
CCTTGTCCCGGCACAGCGCGATGGCGGGGCGCAGCGCGTTCACCGCGTCCACCTCTACCGCCAAATCAGCCTCGAGTTGTTCCTTCACGGTCTGGCCGATGTTCAGCGCCAGCAGCTTCTGGTAGTTCGGCAGGCCTTCGAGGAACAAGATGCGCTCGGTGATCCGCTCGGCGTGTTTCATCTCGTCGATGGACTCGTGCCGGGTGTGCTCGGCGAGCTTGGTGAACCCCCAGTTGCCCTGCATCTTGGCGTGCAGGAAGTACTGATTGATCGCGGTCAGTTCGCGGGTGAGTTGCTCGTTGAGCAGTGCAATAACCTCGTCATCGCCGCGCATGACAGTGTCGAACCCCCTCAGGGTCGGTAGTGGATGATCACAACCGTACCGATGCCTGGAGGCCTTGTCATTGAAGGTGAGGCTGACCTGACCAGGTCATATAAAGATCGCTTCAGGCTAAGCGGACGAATCAGGCGCTGCGCTGGAGCGAGTGGTTCAAGCCGTCGGCACCGGTGCTGAGCAAGGTAAGGATCTTGTTGATGCAGGTCCCGCAGCCGGTACCAGCTTCGCAGCGCTTGACCACGTCCCGCACAGTTCGGGCACCGTCGGCGATGCACCCGCGCACCGCAGCCTCGGTCACCGCGCGGCAGATGCAGACGTACATGGCACCGTCGCCCTCGATCGAGTGATTAGGCAAGGCTAAGCACAGCAGATCAATGGGCTGGCGTCTAGTCCCTTTCTCGGCCTGACGCTGCAAGGAACCTTTTGGTCGGCGAGCGGTTGATCGTTTAGGACGGGGTGAGCGCCCGGGTGGGGCGCCGGCCAATGCCGCGGACCTCGAAACCGACCCGGCGCAGCACGTCGGCGTCAAGCAGGTTGCGGGTGTCGACCACGATGCGGCGCTCGACCAACTCGGCGAGCCGGCCCCAGTCCAGTAGCCGGAACTCGGGCCATTCGGTGAGCACCACCAGGGCAGCGGCTCCCGAGGCCACCTTGAGCGGGTCGTCGGTGACCTGCAGATCGTCGGTCATACCGGGTACCGCAGCGGACACTCCGGGGTCGTAGCCGATCAGATCGGCGCCCTCGGCGGCCAACAGCGCGGCCACCGTCAAGGCCGGTGAGTCACGCAGGTCGTCGGTGCCGGCCTTGAAGGTCAGCCCCAGCAAGCCCACCCGTTGGCCGGCCAACGATCCGCCGACGGCATCCCGCACCTTGTCGACCATCCGGTGCTGCTGGCGGGTGTTGGTGTCCAGGCTGGCCCGCAGCAGCGGGAAGTCGAAGTCCGCCGCGGCGCAGACCTGCAGCAACGCGTGGGTGTCCTTGGGCAGGCACGAACCGCCCCACCCGGGACCCGCCTGCAGGAACGCCTGCCCGATCCGCCGGTCGTAGCCGATACCCTCGGTGACGTCCAGCACGTCGGCTCCAGACCGTTCGCACAGCTCCGCGATGGCATTGACATAGGACAGCTTCATCGCCAGGAAGCAGTTCGCGGCGTACTTGACCATTTCGGCGCTGGCCGCGTCGGTGAGCACGGTCGGCGCCCCCAGCCGGGCATACAGCGCCGCGACCCGCTCCGCGGCGTCCTGCGCATCGCAGCCCACCACGATGCGGTCCGGATTGAGGAAGTCGTGCACCGCCGAGCCTTCCCGGAGGAACTCGGGATTGCTGACCACCGCCACATCCGGACGGTCCAGCAACTGCGCCGTACGTGCCGCGGTGCCCACCGGAACAGTCGACTTGTTGACCACCACACAGCCCGGGGGCAGCAGCGCACGGACCTCGGTGGCCACTGCCTCCACCGCCGACAGGTCCGCACCGCCGCCGTTTCCCATCGGCGTGGGCACGCACAGAAACACCACCTCAGCCTCCGTGACTGCGGCCGCGGCACCTACCACGAACTGCAACCGGCCGGCGGCCAGGCCCTGCGCGACAAGCTCGGGAAGCCCCGGCTCGAGGATCGAGACCCGCCCAGCAGACAGCCGGGCCACCTTGCCCGGATCCACATCGGCGCACACCACCCGGTGTCCCAACGAGGCCAAGCACGCGCCTGTGGTCAGACCCACGTACCCGGAACCGATGACCGCGATACGCCGCACGAACATGGGCCACTCCCCTCACTTACCGTTGGCACTCATAATCGCACGGTTACAAGTCACCTGCGTAGGGAACGTCGTTGACGGCCTCCGAGCTCATCCACAATCGCAGGGCGTGGGTGGCGCGGACGTCGTCGGAGTTGTAGGTGAGCAGCCGGGTCCGTTGCGCCAGATCCGGTTCACCGCCGGCCAGCCCGACCGCGTCGGAGTACCAGCGCATGGAGTTCTCACCGCTGGCCTCCGGATCGTGCCAGCAGAATCCGGCCGCCGGAGCGATCGTCTTGAGCCCCTTGCCGTGCGCGCACAAGAACTCCGCGCTGACCACCCCGTACAGATCAACCCACTGATCGGACCCGATGAACTCCTGCACCTGCTCGGTAGTGGGAATCCCGGGTGCGCCGGCGAAGCGTTCCGCCGACGAGAGCATCCAGCGGTTCTCGGCCTGCTCGTTGTAACAGAACGCAGCGAAGCTGCGGCCACGCTCGGCGGCGCGGCGGCGCACGCCGGTCAGCCACTGCCAGAACGCGGCGAACGATCTCGCCTCGTCCGGCGTCGGCACCGGCTCCCAGGTGGCGAACGCCTGATACCCGCGAGGCAACCCGATATCGGAACCCGACAGCAGGCAGCCCCACAGGTAAGCGCCGGCTTCGTCGAAGCTTTCCATGTCCACGTCGACCTCGACGTCGGCGCGGGGCACGACGATGCGCCGGTTGCGACGCACCAGCGTGAGGTCCCGCTGCCAGGCCCGGGCCAGCAGCACCGCGTCCCGCACGGATGTCCCTGCCATCGGCACCGGCGCCTCGCCCGCCGGATCCAGCGCAGCGAGTGCATCGACGGTCGACACCCCGGCAGCACGCAGGGCCACCGCGTCCTCGCCGCGCAGCACCATGCTGACGTCCCGGGATGCCCGCAGCGCAGGGCCGCAGGTGGGCCACCACGGGCAGGAACGGCATTCGGTGACTCGGGAGGGCTGGGCCAGCGGTGGCCCCGCGGTCACGGCGGCCCGGGCGATAGCCAGCCGATCGGCGAATCGAGCGTCATACTCGTTCATCGCGGTGCGGCCACCCGGCCAGCTGGCTTGATCCAGGTCGTGCCAGACGACCGCGTCGGCTTCGAGCCCGATCACCCCGCCGGTGGCCCGGCCGCGCGCCGCCAGCCCGGCAGCCTGCAACAGCCGCACCGCATGGGCCAGCCGCAACTGGTCCCGGGACTGCGGGCGCACTTTGCGGTCCGGATCGACCCGGGCGGTGGTGAGCCTCGGCCGAGTCAGCGGGCTGGTGCGTGCCCCGCCGCCGGGGTCGGTGACCTTGTGCCGCACCACGATCACCGGCAGATAGCCACCGCGGTGCCGGATCAGCAGGTCCACGCCGCCACGCCGGCCGCCGGTGGCATCCGCCGGCAGTAGCCCGCCCCAGACCAGCGGCGCATGCTCGCCCAGCAGGGCCAGGGTGACAGCAACCCGCTGCTCAGCGGTCAACTCGGGCGACACCTCGGCCCAGTCCGCGGTGTGGTGCTCCGCCAGGCGGTCGGCAACCCAACGGCGGTGCGCTGCGGCATCGGCGATCCGCCGCTGCGCGGTCGCATCCAGGATGGCGCGCGGTTCGTCGACTGCCGCGGGATCGTGGTCCAGGTGCACGCGCCGGCGGCACCGGGTAACCACAGCCGCGTCGAGCAGCACTGCTGAGTCCACGACGTCACATTATGTCCCGACCCCGACAATCCGCGGGGTCAGACCCCGACATGGGGTCACAGGGCGCGGCTGGGGACCTGGGGTAGGGCGTCCAGGGCAATCAGGGCGCGGTCAACGCGGTGGCGCAGCTGCCGGCGGCTGATCCAGTTTCGCAGGTAATAGCGATGGTCCTGGGCGAGCATCACCAGCACCGCGAGTGCTTCGGTGAGCTCGTCACGCTGGTCGATGGGTAGCTGGCGGACGAGCTCCAGTTGGGCATCCACCACGCTGTCCAGAAAGTCGGCGTCGCGCGCCACCGCGCGGTCGTGCCCCGAGCTGAACATGTGCTGCTTTGCCGCCATGTGCACCGCCTGCCATCGTCATCGGATGCCCGAACCATCGCCAGGCAGGCAGCCCGTGTTAGCCAACCGGCAGAGATTTCCGTCACCGTCAGCGACTCCGCAGCCGGGCCCCGGCCAGCAGATCGGGGTCCACCTGCCGGCGGCCGTGCATGTACCGGGTCCGCGCGAAGGGCACCATCATCAGCGGCTGCTCGTCGCCGATGAGGTCGCAGTACACCGGCAGGAAACCACGATGGTCAAGGCTCACCAGGAACTCGGCACACAGCAGGCCGCGGCCGTCCAGACATCCGGTGCCGTGCCAGGGCAGCAGCGTCGAACCACCGAGGTAGGAGAAACCGCTGCACCCGGGGCGTGAGGCGACGGTGGCAAGCCGGACATGCAGCGGGAACTGCTCGGCGACGCCCACCGCAGCGTCGGCCAAGCAGGCCGCCAGGTAGTTGGCAGCGTCCTGCCACGCGCAGGAGATCACCTCCCGCCGGGCAGCGGCCAGCTCGGGCGCCACGTCCGAGGCGGTGAACCGGTCTGGCCAGGCCAGCACCTGGCAGGCCCACTGCCGGGGGTGGATGCCTGTCTGAGCCGGCACCGGGACCGAGTAGACCAGCGAGGACACGATGTCCCGGAACGACGGCATACCGGCCAGTAGTGCCGGCGGCAACGTCTCGGCCAGCCGCCGGTCGACCAGCGCGGCACTGCGCAGCTCGCGCGGCCTGCCGGCCAGCATCGAGATCAGTTCCTTATAGGTGTGACGGTATCTCTCGCGGGTATTCCATCCTCGCGGGCCGAGGACCCGCCCGACGAATCGGGACTGATCACAAAACCGCACCGAGTTACCCAGCCCGACCAATTGGGCGTAGCGCTTGAGCTGGCGGCGGTAGCGGCGCATCTCCGCCCAGCCGCGCGGGCGTGAGTAGCCACCGTCGTTGAGGATCACCAGCCGCAGGCCGGGCGGGTACAGCGCGCTAAAGGCGTTGTCGAGCTCTTTGAGCCGCAACAGCGCACCGAGCTCGGCGAGATCCGGCCAGGGGCCAGTGGCCTTGAGCCCGTTGTCGTGCTGTTTGAACGGAAATCCGATGGTCAAGATCGTGATCGGCTGCCGGGACTCGACGAACGGCACCATCTGCGCCAGCGCAGTCTCCAAGGGAAAACACGATCGGGAGCCTTTGAGGAACCGGGATCGGGTCAAGATCCGGTGCAGCGCCGCCACCACGTCAGGTGGATGCTGCGGTGGCCGGTGACCCGTCGCTGAACTTTTCGAGGCAGCCAGATGTGCCATCGCATTGTCGGCCAGTCGTGCCGATGCGGCTTCTGAGTTGGCACGGAGCGTCTCCAGCAGCGTTCCGAATTCTCGGGCATCCAACCGCACCGGCCACTGGTCCACCCAGCTGGACGTGCGCAGCAGGTGCAGCGGCAGCCCGCGCAGCGATCGGGCATGGGAGATGGACAGCGCCGGCGTGGCGATCGGCACCGGCCAATCGAGCGCTGCCCGCGCCCGAATCGGCGGGCTGAGCGCTCCCGCCACCGATGGGCGGGCCGGCGACACAAAATCCGACAGTAGACGCCGGGCTCGACCAGCGCACTAGTTCAGCGCCGGACGGTCCGCCAACGCTCGAAGCGCCTGCCCGCCCGCAAGCTGGCCATCCGGCGGTCGAACTCGGCCTGCACGGCCGGCGGCGACCCGGCTCGGGGGAACACACCTGCGATCAGCTTGAGATCACGGATACCGTGCAGCACCTCGAAGCCGTCCCAATCCCGGATGTCGAACCCGTAAGCTTCGATGAAATCCCGCTGGTGCGAGGCAGGTTTGCCGAGCCGCACATTGCCGACCACCACCGGGGTCAGGTCCCACTCCGGTGGCCCCACGGCGCAGGAGTCGAAGTCGCACAGCACGGGACGGTCCGGCCCGGGTATGACATTCCCGAGATGCGCGTCACCGTGCACCACCGCTGTCGGGAGGGGGAATTTCAGCGCGGCCACCGCAGCGGCCAGCTCCGCGCTTCGGCCCAGCAGAAAGCTTCGATCGTCAGTCGACATCGTCAGGGTATGCCGCACCCGGTTGACGAAGTCGGTGAGTGGGTCCCACTGTGGCAACGCCCGGCAGGGCAATGGCACAGCGTGCACCGCACGCAGCAGGTTCGCCAGGTCGACGCCGCCGGGTCGGGGCCCGGTCGACTGAACGGTCTGCCACACGGTGGCCACGTACTCGCCGACGCGCACCGGCTGGGCAATACCCGGCAGCAACCGGATCGCTGGCACGTCATGCTCGGCGAACACCGTTGCCGCCGCCACAACCAGCTTGGCTCGCGGAATGTACGAGGGCAACGTGACCAGCCGGACCACCACCGGATCCCGGCGCAGCCGGAACACCGCGTTGTTGACGTTGCGCAGCAATCGGGCTCCGGATGGGTCCAGGCCGAGGTCGGCGCACACCGCCCGCAACCCAGCGATGAGCCGCTCGTCACAGCTAAGAGATAGCGCCGTCACGACCCTCCGTTTCGTCAGACGCTGCGCTGCTGCCGGATGAGGTACGAAAGCTCGCGGGACTCGGGATTGGTGGATCGCCGCGCGGCCTCGATCTCCAGCGGCTTGAGCCGGTCGGTCACCCGCTTGGATTTCACCGTCGACGCCGCCGCCAAAGCCTTCCGGCCGACGTGCACGCCGTGGTCGACATCGCCTTGGCGCAGATGCGCCGTGGCCAGCATGGTGAGGGTGAACGCCGCACTACGACCCATCATGTCGTCGTACCTGGCCAGCGCCTGGCCGAAAGCGGGAATTGCGACGGCCGCATGGCGCGGGTCGAAGGCGGCCAATTCGTTGTGCACGGTTCCGATCATGGCGTACATGTCGGTGTCGTTGTAGAAGCGCGCCCAGTCCGGCGCCTCATTGAGGTTCGCCCTGGCAAGCTCATCACGGGAGCGGCCGAGCAGCTTCTTGGCCTGTACGTCGTCGCCCATCATCGCGTACGCCCACGCCTCGTTGCCGCACAGCACGGCGACAGCCAACTCGGACCCGGAGTCCTGCGCGGCGATCTGACCCAGCTGGAACCACTTGAGCGCGTCGTTGGGCTCGCCGTGGTGCAGGTAGACCCGGCCGATCCGGTACATGATGTTGGACATCAGGCTCGAGTCACCGGACTGCTTGGCGAACTCCAGAGCGGTGGCGAAGTGGCTGCGTGACGAGTCCAGCAACCCGACGTCGAAGGTGGTCCAGCCGGCCAGGTTCTGCAGATCACCCAGCGCGCGGAACAGCCGCAGGCGGACTTCTTCGGTGCCCGACGCGCCCAGCAGGCGCTGCGCCCAGGACAACTGGGCGACGACTGCGTCCCGACACGCCCCACCACCGAACTGGTAGTCCAGCGCGCGCATGGCCCTGGTGGCCGCCTCAACTTGCTTGACGTCCGTCATACCGATGTTGCTCGGTGCGGGTGTCTGCGCTGGGCTCGGCAGCCACTGTCCGCGATCTGCCCCCAGCACTGCGGTGCCGAACATCACGGCAGCTCCATGCGCCAGGAGCTTCCGGCGCTTCACCGACTCATCCTCCTCAGCCGCCGCATCGTCGGGGAGTCCGACCATGCTCGTTGCCGTCGCCGGGTCGTAGGCCAGGCCCATGTACCCGCGGGGGATACCGAGGCCGTCGGAGATCCGCGCGAGCACGTCGTAGGCCATGACCTGGCGACCCTTGAGGATTTCCGAAACCTCGGACTGGGATTGCCCGGTCAAAGCTGCGATGTGCCGTTGCGAGATACCTACCCGCCTCAGTAGGCGGTAAACCGAGCTGATGTCGCGATCGGCCAGCGCGCGCTTCATCTCCGGTTCGTTCCACCGCTCCAGAGATAGCCGGGCATCGTGCTGACCGGTCGTGTTCATCTCGCCCCCTTGCCGTCCGACGGGCGACGTGTGCAGAGTAGGCATGCTGGTCGTCGCTGGTGAAGAGCACTTCGGCCAAGCTGATCGGCGCCACCTATCAGAATGTGCCGCTCACCGTCATAGCACGGCCGATCAGCGCAGCACACCCCATGGCCGGTTTAATCCACACCCAAGCTCTGCCTACCTTGTTCGGGCGCCACTCCTCTCGATCGTCTTTGGTCGAGCGTCTGTGGCGACTTTCTCGGGACTGAAGTTCTCGGGATGCGGCCCTAGAGCCTCTAGACCGCTAACCGAGCGCGGAAGGGTGGAGTTGCGAGGTGGACCAGATTCTGGGCCAGATCCTCCGGCAGGCTGTGTGGGAGCGGCTCGACATGCTCGACGAGCTGGCAAACAGTGCCGACAATGGTTCTCTGCTGTCGGCCGCACGCAGTGAGCTGCCCCGATTGACCCATGGGTGGCGGGCTCTGCTCGCTTCGCATGCGCCGGATTCTCGGGGCCGCTGTCCGGAATGCTCGGGCCACTGGCGAGCTCGGGCGGCGTCGTGCAGCGTATGGCGAGCCGCACATGAGCACCTCATTTCCGCGGAGACCGTGCCTTCGCAGGCCGTCTCCGCGGAAACCACGGCCTCCGGATCGATGTTCTCCCGGTTCAAGGCCAATCGAAACGGGTGGCAGGTGGGTCAGCCTGCAGCGATGCTTCCTGCAGCTGCGGCTGCAGCACGCTGACCTCTGCCCAGCACCACAACTCAATAGAGCTGGCGGTCTCGCCACTGTTCGTGGGTTCCCCCCCCATCCACGAAGGCTGAGCAGCCGCCATGTGGCCGGTGATCCGGCGAACGTCCGTGCCCCCGACCGAGATGTCGAAGGATCGCCGGCCACAACCAGACACTCCTGCCGGCGGCGTTGCACGCCCCGCGCGTCGCCGGTGGGAGCGCCACAACTCCTCACAACTCCATAGTCCTGCTCTTCACCGAGTGGAGTGCCGCGCCGGTGACCGTCGTTGCCTGACCGACTGTCACCGTCAACGTTGGTCTGATGACCGCCGGATCCCACCGCCCGGTGCCCTGGTGACTTAATCCAGTGCATCGCAGGCCCCGGGAGATCCCCCGTCCGGCGCCGGACGCGTGTCGCGCAGGCACCCTCATGGGGCGGGGTCGTTCGAGAGGAACGACCCCGCCCCACAGTTATCTCTGCAGGTAGCGCACGGTACCGTTCGTCGCGATCCAGACTTCGGCCCAGCGTTCGCGGTAGTCTCTCTACCCACGCCTTGCGGACTTCGCTCAGCGGTGACAGCACTGCGTCCAACGGCCACCCGATTGGGTGATTGCGAGTCGCTTAGGCGGGCCGCGCAGCGGTATCGCGGTCCACCCAGGACATGTCCGGGTAGCGATCACCGACCGGTCGCAGCTTGGCCAGCCGCTCGCAATCCCCGCTGCTCAAGCGCAGACGCAACGCGGCCACGTTGTCCTCGAGATACCGGCGTCGTTTGGTACCCGGGATCGGCACGACGTCCTCCCCGCGGGCCAGTACCCAGGCCAGCGCGACTTGCGCGGTCGTCACGGCGTACCGGACGGCGATTGCCCGGATCTCGTCGACCAGGGCCAGGTTCGCCGCCAGGTTGCCGTCCTGCCACCGGGGTTGGGTGCGGCGGAAGTCGTCGGTGGCCAGTTCGTCGACCGCACTGAAAGCGCCGGTGAGCAGCCCGCGGCCAAGCGGGCTGTAAGGAACCAATCCGATGCCGAGTTCTCGGCAGGCCGGCACCACGGTGCTCTCGATATCGCGACTGAACAGCGACC
>DATFDO010000333.1:0-4093 GCA_035252045.1 Pseudonocardiaceae bacterium | reverse complement strand
CTGGATGCAGACTGCCCTTTTCCGGGCCCCAAAAGGGCAGTCTGCATCCAGACTGCCCGGTCTGGGGGCGGCCCTGGGAGGCGGGCGGTCAGTGCTTGTGGATGTGCACGGTGACGTTCATGCCGGGCACCAGGTCGACGGTGGGGGGTGCGTCTAGACCGATTTTGACGGGGATGACTTGCGTCACTTTCTGGAAGTTGCCGCCGGTGTTGCTCTGCGGGAACAGCGAGAACACCGCGGCCGCGCCGCCCTGGATCTCCCGGACCCGCCCGGTGATGTGGGCATTGGGGTAGGCGTCGACATCGACATCGACCACCTGGCCGGGGCGGACCGCCTTGACGTCGGTTTCGTCGACGCGAGCGGTGACGAAGATCTTGTCCAGGTTGTAGGCGACGGCGAGCTGGGTGCCGGTGGTGACGTAGGTGCCCACCACGCCGTTGTCCACGGCTACCGTGCCGTCGCCGGGTGCCTTGATCGGCATCTGTGGTTTGGAGAACCCGTTTTGGATCTCGATGCGCCCGATGACCTGGTCTTTATGCACGTCAGTGCCCTGGGTGGCGTCCCAGTCGAGCAGGGTGCCGGTGGCGGGCGCATTGATCGCGATCTTGTCGCCGTCGACTTGGGCGTTGTCGGTGGTGACGTAGTTGCGGGCGTTGAGGAAATAACTGACACCGAAGGCGGCCCCGGCCGCCAGCGCAAAGATCAGAATCACGATCAGGGCGATGCGGGTGGATCGCTTGAGCTTGCGTTTCCCGGGTGGGGTACTTACAACGCCATCGGTGGGTCGCTGGTCAGCTGGTGCGGGCGGTGCCGCGACGGGGCCTTCCACGCTCACACCTCCCATCTGAAATGGTGGAGCTCCTAGCCATAGGCTACGCGCCGTACCTTAACTTAGGCACCCTGCTGATGCGACCGAGTTAAGGCCGGGATCAGTCCGGGGAAGCGGCCCGTACCAAGGGCAGAACGACCTCGTCGACGATCTCTATCAGCACGCGCTCCGGAATCGGCGAGTGGTGGATCATGAAGTACTGGCGCAGCAGATCGGGACCCAGGCTGGCGAAGCGCGGTGTGAGAGCCTCGGCGCGGACTTCGCCGCGCGCCGCTCCGCGCCGGAGCACCTCGAGGAACAACCCGACGCCGGGATCGACGAAGCGAACGCGCACGGCCTCCATGAGATCGGGATTCCGGATCGTGTCGGCCATCAGGCCGCGAATGGCCTCTCCGGAAGGGCTGTTGAGCAGAGCGGCGATCTTCCGCAGGCCGCCGAGCAAGTCGTCGCGGACGTTGCCGGTCTCGGGTGGGGCGCCATGGCTGGGAAAGCTGTGGTGTATCGCGTCGACCACCAGTTCGGCGCGGCTGGGCCAGCGCCGGTAGAGGGATCCCTTGCTGGCGCGGGCCCGGTTGGCCACGTGCTCCATCTTCAGCTCGGCGTAGCCGACCGCCTTCAGTTCCTCAAGAGTGGCCTCGAAGATCGCCGAACAGAGGGCATCGCCGCGGCGTCGAGGCCCTTTGCGGTGGTCGATCGGGCCGGCGCTACTCAACGTCCACACCTCTCCGACCTCAGATGGCCATCCAGTATCCCTCACGGGCGCCATCGAAGGTAGAGTACGCCGCGTTTCGTTGCGGCTGGTGGAGGGCGGTCGAGCCTCAAGCCCGGATCAGCGGAACGATGACCTCGTCGACCATCTCGATCAGCACACGATCGGGAATCGGCGTGCGGTGCACCAGGAAATATTCGCGCAGCAGATCGGGACCCAGGCTGGCGATGCGCCGGGTGAGCGCGGAGGCGCGGACCTCGCCGCGCGCCGCGCCGCGCCGCAGTACCTCGAGGAACAACCCGACGCCGGGATCGACGAAGCGGACCCGGACAACCTCCATGAGATCCGGATTACGGATGGTGTCGGCCATCAGGCCGCGGATGGCTTCACCGGAGGGACCGTTGAGTAACGTCGCGAATCCGCGCAGGCAGCCGAGGAGGTCCTCGCGGACGCTTCCGGTGTCGGGTCGCTCAGCGCAGCTGGGAATGGTGTGGTGGACCGCGTCGGCCACCAGTTCGGCCCGGCTCGACCAGCGCCGGTAGAGCGACCCCTTGCTGGCGCGGGCCCGGTTGGCTACATGCTCCATCTTCAGCTCGGCGTAGCCGACCGCAGTCAGCTCATCGAGGGTGGCTTCGAAGATCGCCGCATGGAGGGCGTCGCCTCGACGGCGAGGGCCCTTACGGTGGTCGTCAGCGGTATCCAACGGCTTCCGGGGGCCGCAAGCCTCGCTGACCGTGCTCACCGTCGATACCCTCCGCGCTGTCGGTAATACCGTATGTTAGCAGCGGCATCGCAGGGGTAGAGCACGCGGTGTTCCGATGGCACAGTAGTTGTATGACGCGCCCACAGATCTCCTCGAGGGCGCAGCCGGCTGCCTCCTTGGGTTGGGGCTTGCCCCTGGCGGTGCTGATCGCCGGGATGTTCATGTCGGTTCTCGACATCAGCATCGTCAACGTCGCCATTCCCACGATCCAGAATGAATACGGCGTGACCACCGACGACGTGCAGTGGGTGGTCACGGGGTACACGCTGGCGCTGGGTGTGGTGGTGCCGGTCACGGCGTGGTTGGGAGACCGTTTCGGGTTGAGCCGGGTGTACCGCCTGGCGCTGCTGGCGTTCGCCCTCGGGTCGGCTCTGTGCGGGCTTGCGTGGGACCTGAACAGTCTGGTGATCTTCCGGATCGTGCAGGCGATCCCGGGCGGCATCCTTCCGGTGATCACCATGTCGATCCTGTTCCGGATCGTGCCGCGGGACCGGCTGGGTGCCGCCATGGGTCTCTATGGCCTCGGCGTGGTATTCGCCCCGGCGGTCGGCCCGACACTGGGTGGCTACCTGGTGGAGTACGTGAACTGGCGGCTGATCTTCTTCATCAACGTGCCGATCGGGATCCTCGGCGCGGTAGCTGCCGTGCTGGTGTTGCCGCAGTTCCCGCGGCTGGCCTCGCGGCGGTTCGATGTGCTGGGCTTCGTGACCATCGCAGGCGGCTTGTTCGCGGTGCTGCTGGCCCTGTCAGAGGGCGAGTCCTGGGGTTGGTATTCCTACCGGGTCTTGGGGCTGATCACCTTCAGCGTGCTGAGCCTGGCGCTGTTCGTGGTGATCGAGTTGGAGGTCGAGGACCCGCTGCTCGATATCCGGATATTCCGGTACGGGGCGTACACCCATTCGCTGGTGCTGATCGCGATGCTGATGGTGGTGATGTTCGGGGTGCTGTTCTACATCCCGTTGTTCCTCCAGGCAGGCCAAGGGATGGGAGCGCTCGATGCGGGCATCACCCTGCTTCCGCAGGCGCTGATGATGGGTGTATTGATGCCTATCGCCGGGCGGGTTTATGACCGCATCGGGCCTCGCTGGCCGGCGGTCGTCGGCTTGACCCTCGTGTCGATCAGCACCTACCTGCTGCACACCATCACCATCGACACCACCCGCGCACACATCATGTGGGTCCTGGTCCTGCAAGGCGCCGGCCTGGGCATGGCCATGATGCCGATCTTCACGGGGGGAGTGGCGGTAATCCCGGTGGCCCAGGTGAACGCCGCCAGCGCGTTCAACAACGTGGTGCAGCGCGTCTCGGGTGCGCTCGGGCTGGCGGTGCTCACCGCCATCCTGGTCAAGCGGCAGGCCGAGCAGACGGCCGGACGCGCCGCGTTGATGCCCTCGGACGTCGCCACCCCGCACCTCGGTCCGCCAGGCACCCCGGACTGGCTGGGCGACTACGCCACCTACCGGATGACCCAGCTGCAGGTATTCGTCGGGGCGATCGGCGACCTGTTCCTGATCGCCTCCGGGCTGAGCCTGCTGGCTGCTCTGGCAGCGCTGGCGCTGCGCTCCGGCCCCGCCTCCGTCGCCGCTGGCGCTGCACCAGCTGCCGTTGCCGCGCCAGCCGCCTCGCGCTCGGCTTCACCGCCCTCTCCCAACGGCCGGCCTCCCCGCCCTCTGGTCCCCTCCGCTGCCCGCCCCAAGCGTGACTGATCAGCCGCTGCGCCGAGGCTGCCGCCGTGCGCGCGGGCTGTGGAAAAATGTGTAGAGAACTTGACGTTTCTTATGGCACCGTGGTG
>DATFDO010000332.1:0-3083 GCA_035252045.1 Pseudonocardiaceae bacterium | reverse complement strand
GCGCAGTGCCCGGACCTCCTTGACACCGACGACCACGCGGCCCGGGACCAAGTCTCGGGCGGCATCAGCCATCAGCTCGAGCATTGTGGTCAGCGGCACTACTGGGTACCGATCGGCCGGCTCAGGCCAGCCGTCCGGTTGCCGGTAGAAGCAGTGGTCGATGAGCTCGGGCGTGGTCGCCAAGGAAAGGGTTCGCATCGTGCTGGCCTGCCGGGGAGTGGTGCGGGCCCACGCATCCACCACATCCGTGGCGGCAGCTGTGGCATCCTGAAGCGCCGCGTCGAACTCCGCCAGTAGCGGGTGCCTCGTGATGGCTCGCTGCGCTGGCAATGCCGCAGCGCCCCGGGTCGGCATGAGCGCCGCAACGGTGTCTCCGAGCCGGACCAACGGTGCACCTAGGTCTAGGGGCACGGCATGCCCCCGGGACGTGCCTTGCGCGGATGACGCGCGGGGCAGCTGATCGAAGCGCGGTGACCAGCCCTCTACCCACAGTGCGGCGGCGACTCGCCGTAGCTGGTCGAGCCCGGACCGCCGAGGTGTGTTGGCGGTCACCGCAAGGTGGGGCAAGTCGGCCAGCGTGTCGGTCACGAATCCAGGCAAGCTCCCAGTGCCGACTTGAACGAAGGCCCGCGTTCCGGCGTCGTACAGGCACCGGATCAGCGGGCCGAAACGGACCGGTTCGAGAAGGTGGCGGGCGGCGAGGTCGCGGATTCGGTCGGGATTGTCGGGATAGCGATCGACCGTGGTGGCCGACCAGATCGGCAGGACCGGTGACCGCACCGGAAGGCAGGCGAAGAGATCGAGAATCCGGTCCAGGTACGGCGCGAGCATCCGGGAGTGGAACCCTGACCGGAACGGCAACACTTGACCGGTGACCCCTCGCACCTGCAGCCGATCCAAGACGGCAACTACGGCAGCTTCCTCACCGCAAATGATCGACTGGTGCGGGCAGTTGTCGTGCGAGATGACCACCCCGCCCACTCCATCGATGACCTCGGCGGCCTGCTCGGCCCCGCAGCCGAGGGCGGCGAACACCAGTCCGGGTACATGCAGTGCTGCTGGGTCGAACGAGGCGATGAGCTCCTCGACCGCACGATGCGGATAGATACCGGCGGCGGTCATCGCGTTCCATTCGCCGACGCTGTGCCCAGCAACCAGGTCTGGTATGACGTTGAGCCGGCGCAGCGCCGCGTCGAGGAGCCGGCCGACAGCGAACACATCGAGGCCATGCCGACCGAGTACGGCGATGTCGCCGAGGTCCGGTCGGTCCAGCCCGAAGTGATCAGCCACATCATCGGTCCGGGGGTCGAACCCCTGCTCCAATCCTGGAAAGACAAACGCCAGCTGAGCTGGTGCAGGCTCTGAGTTCAGTGGCGTGGCGGTGAACCACAGGTCGTCGCGACCCCGCCACGGCGTGCCTTGCTCGACGATCCTGCGGGCTAGTGCCAAGCGGCGCGCCGTGGGCGCGACGATCGCCAGCCGGCAGAACCCACTGGCTGGTGGGTTGCTTGCATCGTCGCGGTCGAGTAAACCGTTGTCCGGCACCTGGAGCTGCCACCGCAACTCGGCCGGTGTGGCCGCGGCCAGCAGCAGCACCCGCTCAGGACCAGTTGGTCTCACTCGTCGAGAGCGTTGGGTCTCCGGTGGCTGCTCCAGGATGGCGTGCGCGTTGATGCCTCCGAAGCCGAAGGCGTCGATTCCGGCCCGGCGGGGTGTGGCCCCGCGGGAAGGCCATGGTCGGGCCTCGCTGACCGGCGCAAAACGGGAATCGGCCAGCGCGGGGTGCGGGTCGTCGCAGTGAAGGGTGGGCGGCAGGACGCCGTGATGTATGGCCAGCGCAGCCTTGATAAGACCGGCGATGCCCGCGGCCGGCATGGTGTGGCCGATCATCGATTTGACCGAGCCAATGCCGATGTCGCGACCGGCGCCGTTAGGCGCTCCAAAAATCTCGGTAAGTGACGTCAACTCAGTCTGGTCGCCCGCTGGGGTGGCGGTGCCGTGAGCCTCAAGCAGCCCAAGCGCACCCGGTTCGGTGGGATCCAGCCCCGCGGCCTTCCAAGCCCGTTCTATCGCCCGCACCTGACCCTTAGCGCGCGGGCTCATCAGGCTACTCGCTCGGCCGTCGCTCGCGATCCCGGTTCCGCGGATCACCGCATAGATCCGGTCATTGCCGGCGTCGACGAGGCGTTTGAGCACCACCATCCCGGTGCCTTCGCCGATGAGGAGGCCGTCGGCGTTGCGGTGGAACGGCCGGATCCGCTGGCTCGGGCTCAGCGCGCCGAGTTGGCTGAACACGCTCCACAGCGTGATGTCGTGGCAGTGGTGTACACCGCCGGCGAGCACCACATCACAGCGGCCAGCCATCAGCTCGGCGACCGCGTGATCAATGGCGAGCAGCGATGAGGCGCACGCGGCGTCGAGAGTGTAGGCCGGGCCAGATAGATCCAGCCGGTTGGCCACCCGCGAGGCGACCAGATTGGGCACCAGGTCGATCGCGGCTCCCGGGCGCTCCGGCCCCAGCCGGGATTGGAACGCGCTGCGGACTCGATCCAGCTCCGCATCGGCGAGATCGGGGAGTAGCTCGTGCAGGGTGGTGACGAGCTGGTTTGCGGTTCGGATCCGTTGATCCAGCCGGGCCAGGCCCGGTGTGAGGTAGCCACCCCGACCGATGATCACACCGACCCGCGAGCGGTCACCGAGCTGGTACTCCCCGCCGGCGTCGGTGAGTGCCTCCGCGGCGACGTGCAGCGCGAGGAGCTGGTCAGGTTCGGCACCGGGTACCGCTGCGGGCATGATCCCGTACCGGGTCGGGTCGAACGTGGCCTGGTCCACGAAGCCACCGCGGCGGCAGTACAGCCGGTCGCTGTGCCGGGTCCCGGCAGCCTCGGGGTCGTAAAAGCACGGATCCCAGCGTGAGGCGGGTACGTCGGCGATCGCATCCACACCGGTCAAGATGTTGGACCAGTAGCTGGTCAGGTCGGGAGCACCGGGAAACACCGCCGCCATTCCGACAATGGCCACCTCGACCGGCTCAGCCATCCTGCCCGACCTCGAAGGCAGTTGGGTCAGCACACATGTACACC
>DATFDO010000331.1:0-2131 GCA_035252045.1 Pseudonocardiaceae bacterium | reverse complement strand
CGCCTGCGCCACGGACGGCAACGGAGGATGCCCGCTTAGCTTTCCGTGGAAGGGCAGCACCTGATCTGTGGCGCCGGCGGCGAGCATTATCGACACCGCCGGCGTCCCGGCTGGGCACGGTGACAGCGGCACCGCGCCGTAGGTCGCTACCGCCGCGAAGAGCGTTGGATGCGCGCACACCGCGCTGTAGGCGAGCTTGCCTCCGTTGCTGTAGCCGACCAGGTAAATACGTTCCGGATCAATCGGCCACCGGCGCAGCGCATCCGTCACGGTCGCTGCCACGAAAGCTACGTCTGGGACCTGGTGTGCGCCGGCGAACGCGCAGCATCCAGAGCCGGCGTTCCAGGACCGCTGCTCCCCGTCGGGCAATACCAGGGCAACCAGCCGTTGTTGGGCCAGCGCAAGAAACCCAGTCATGCTGAGCACACCCGGGGCGGACTGTCCCCGGCCGTGCAACACGATCAGTAGGGGTAGCTTGCCGGTTGGTTGGGCCGTGACGATGGAGCGGTAGGTCCGGGCATCGCCGTCGATAGTCACGGTGTGCACCTCGGAGACCGGTCCGGGATGGCCGCCTGCCTGTGCCAGCACCGGCAACGCCGGGTGATGGGACGCCGGCCGGTGGGGCGCGGCGAGAACCTGGCCCGCCGGTTCCGCGGTCAGCACCACTGCTAGCACTGTTCCCAACAGCAACACCAGGCCCACGACCGCCCAATGGCTGTTCTGTCGCACAAGTGGACATTATTCCCAGTTCGTCCCCAGCTGACGTTCAGGTAGCCGGGTAAGGATGCGCCCATGAGCGTTGTGCAGGAACTGGTTACTGACCGGGGCGCGAAGGCGCCGCAGCGGTGCTTCCTGGCCGACGCGCGCAGCGAGCGGTCAGTCGACTTCGCCGCACTGCGCGCCGCGGCACAGACGTGGTGCCAGGCGTTTGACGCTGCTGGAGTGCCGCCGGGTGCCCGGGTGCTGGTCGACATCGAGGACCCACTCGCGTTCTGCACCGTGCATCTCGCCGTTATCGCCGCCGGTCGGTGCTCGGCCCCGGTCGACCCGGCCGCACCCGCTGCTGAGACCGAACGCACCCGGCGCGCGCTGCGGTCCGATCTGGTGGTCAGCGACCGGGCGGCCATACCGGGTTGGCAGGTGAACCCGACCACCGGCCTGCCCGCCGCCCAGTCGGCACTGCGCCGCACGACCGGCCCAGCCCACCCGCAACCGGGCTCGGTGGCGCTGCTCACCTCTGGCTCGACCGGCATGCCCAAGACGGTGGTGCTCACCGAGCGCCAGCTGCTGCATGCCGCGCGGGGCATTGTCGACCACCATCAGCTGACCAGCGCGGACCGGGGTTTCAACCCGCTGCCGTTGTTCCACATCAACGCTCAGGTCGTCGCGCTGCTGGCGACCCTCGTCGCCGGTGGCACGCTCGTCTTGGACCGGCGGTTCCACCGCACCGGATTCTGGCCGCTGTTGATGGAACGGAAGATCACCTGGGTCAACGCGGTGCCTGCCATCCTGTCCATCCTGGCGACGGACTGCGTGCCGGCCGTGCCATTGGGCTTGCGGTTCATCCGCTCCGCGTCGGCGCCGCTGCCGGCAGCCGTCCGTGCGCAGGTGGCCACGCAAACCGGGGTTGCGGTGGTGGAGAGCTACGGCATGACCGAGGCCGCCAGCCAGATCACCGCCACCCCGCTGGGCGGGGGGCATCCACTCGGATCGGTCGGACGTCCGGTGGGGGTGGAACTGGAGGTGGTCGATCCGGATAGCCGGCGATGCGTCCCGGATGTCGTCGGGCGGGTCCGCATCCGGGGCGAGAGCGTGATCAGCGCATACTCCGGCGGCGGGGCTGCCGATCGGTTCGACAGCGCGGGCTGGCTCGACACCGGCGACCTTGGGCGACTCGACGCCAACGGGTACCTTTTCCTGGCCGGACGGCGCGACGACGTGGTGAACTGCGGCGGCGAAATGGTGCATCCGGGCGAGGTGGAGGAGGTCCTGCTCGGTGAAGCAGCGGTGGCGGAGGCCGCCGTCGCCGGATGCCCGCATGACGTGCTCGGGGCCGTGCCGGTGGCCTGGATCCGACCGATCGCGGCGTTGGATGAAAAACAGCAAGCCGATCTGGTCGGTCGGCTGCGGT
>DATFDO010000330.1:0-5740 GCA_035252045.1 Pseudonocardiaceae bacterium | reverse complement strand
TAGTTATGCGCAGGCCCCCGCGATGGGGGACGAACTCGGCGCCGTGCTGGCGGCCACTCGTGAACGTCTGCGGGGCGAGGCCCGCAGCCTGTATCAGGACGGATACCGACACGGGGTCAAGCTGGCTGGCCAGCTGACCTGGAGTCAGCTGAGCTGGATCGTCGGGATACGGGGTGTCGTCGCGGCAGCTAAAGCGGCAAAACAATGCCAATTCGACGTTATGGCAGGTCGGCTCCCTGACGGGGCCCGGCCGGTAATCGAACCAGACATACTGGCCGACTACGTCGGGCGCCATGCCGACGAGGGGCTGGACTGGGCTCCGTCGTCCGTCACCCTTGAGGGAATGGACCGTGCTCTGCAAGATGTGTGGGACCACGTACATTCCCCGGATGGCGCGGTCGCGCCCCAGCCCAAGCAATGAGCGTCGGGCCAAGCTGGTTCGGCCGGGGCATCGGGGTCGGCGGCGCAATGCTGGCCATCACCCTCCACCCGGCGCTATTCGTGCCGGTCGTGATAACCAGCGCAGTGCTGACCGGCCTTAGCGTAGGTGGTCTGTTGTCGTATTTCCGGACTCACCCCGCGTGCGTGAGCCTGTCAGCTCAGATCTCTGGGCCGCTCGGACATCGAGCGTGCCTCACGCTTCCAATTCTCGATTGACGGGCGACTTTATGTACGGCGCGGTTGCCGCGTCGGCGCTGGCCCGTTTCCCCGGGGCCAACGCGAGGCGGTTATGACCCGGTGAGCCCGTCGAGATCGAGCACCGATCGTTCCACGGAGAAGTTGTCCGGCGCTAGGTCCTTGGGCGCCTTGAGCCACAGCTCGTACCAGCCCCCCTTGAACTCGAAATCTGCATCGTCGAGCAGTAGTGCAACGTAACAGCCGTAGTCGATCGCGAACCCGTCGTACTGCGTTCCCGGGTTCGCCCGGTCGACAATGCCGCGGCGTAGCACGTGCAGCAGCCTCGCCTCGTAGAGGTCATACACCACCTCATGGCCGGCGACGGCGAACTTGTCGAGTAGAAACGTACGGGCCCGGCGCCGCCCGACGACCTCGTTGACCAGCAACCGAAGCAGGCGGTGAGCGGGCTCGTTGGCGCTAATCGCGGCCTGCTTATCCCGCAGGTACCAGTCGCGGGCCGCTCGGCGGACGTCGTCAACATCGATCGACCTGTCATGGGCGTACTGAGCGGCCAGTGCAGCGATGTTAATCGAGTCCCTCGGCACTCCTTC
The DNA here is from genome assembly GCA_035252045.1 of Pseudonocardiaceae bacterium. Classification (GTDB taxonomy): domain Bacteria; phylum Actinomycetota; class Actinomycetes; order Mycobacteriales; family Pseudonocardiaceae. Next base: position 4,511 of record DATFDO010000330.1, on the reverse strand, counting down.
CGCGGCACGGACAAGCTCGTCGAACGCGTTCTTCTTGAACGCCGACTGGACGAAGGTGGCAGAGCTGCTCAGCCTCTTGCGCACGTCCGGGGGCAGACGCGTGCACGCATGGTTGTAGAAGAGCTGCCGGAAGAACTCCTGCGCCTTCGCCGGCGCGTTGTTGAAGATCATAAAGTCATCGAGGTTAATGGCGGTCGCCGCATCGGCGCCGACCTCGATGCCGACGTAGCCACCGTCGTCGCCCGGCAGCCAGAACCGCGATCTCCGCTCGATGGCGGCAATCTTCACGGTGCAGAAGGGGACGGGCAGCACAGCGCGCCGAATCAGGTCAGCCAGCAACGGTTGCAGGTCTAGCGGCACGCTGCTCCACTCGTCCAGCAGCAGCCACAGCCGCGAGCCACCAAGAGCGCCGACCACGTCCCGCAGGGCACGGGTGAGCGGGCCGAACATGACGTAATGCCGCTCGACTCCCATGCGGCGAAGCCTGCCCCGAGTCGACCCGGTCATGCGCTGAGACGCTGAGAGGTGCGCCGAAAGGGAACCGGACGAGGCCGTCACGCCGCCACCGCGCGTGGATTCGACGGAGCCTTCGACGGTGGTCTCCCGCTCTACCTCACCGACGACTTCGACTGCTGTGGCCGCGTCGGCCATCGCGTCCAGCCCACGCAGCAATGCGGCCTGGTCGGCCACCTCCTCCTCGAGCGCCACGGTGAGCAATTGCTCGTGGATCGCCTCGATGGTGTCGACGGTACCGCGGTGCGTGACGTCGAGGCTGCTGTCGACGTAGAGTCCGCCGGTCGAGCCGACAGTCCGCAGATCGACGTAGACCGCGAGGTCCCCGCATCGCTCGACGCAGTCACCGAGGTAGTGCAGCGCGTGCGTCTTGCCGGTCCCTCGGCGCCCATACAAGATCTGGTGATCGGCCGATTGCAGCATCGCCGACAAACGATCCCACTGCCACGAACGTTGCCGCGAGGTCATGCCGGTCGGCGCTTTCGGCGCGCCGAGGGATCCGCATCAAGCTCTGGTTGACATAGTTGTTGTGCACCATCGGGTCCGGTCTCCTCGGCGCCTGCCTGCGGTTCCACCCTGCTACGCCGAGGCCCCGGCATGCCACCCCGGGCCCGGCCCGGGTCGAGCATGATTGTGCGTCGTGTCGTTGTGTCTGCTCATCTGATCTTCCCCGCAGCGGGCAGGAACAATGACAGCCAGGCCAATGCGGCGATGCTGGTGGCGGACCCGAGCCGAGTAGGAAGCGGTGTCGGTGTACGGAGAGGGATCGTTGTGAAACGCCGGCACCGACCCTTCTCAGGGCTGTTTCTCAAAAGCCATCGGCATCCTCGCCATCATGGAGCCATGATCCTCGAACACGCTGTCCTGTCAGTGAAGCCCGGCCAGGAAGCCGACTTCGAGTCAGCTTTCGACGCAGCTAAGTCGATCATCGCCAGCATGCCAGGCTTTGAAAGTCTTTCGCTGTCGCGCTGCATCGAGCGTCCGAGCACCTACCTTCTCCTCGTGCAGTGGGGCCGGCTAGAGGATCACACCGACGGCTTCCGATGCTCGGCCCAGTACCAAGAATGGCGCCACCTGCTGCACCACTTCTACGAGCCGTTCCCGACGGTGGAGCACTACGCGCACGTTCAGGAAGCCTGATGTCCGGCAAGGTCATCCGGTAGCCGGATCCCCTGGGCGGGACGCCTCGCCGCAGTCGCCGCAGCACTAGAGCTCGGTCATGACCGACCTGGATGACGATTTCGCGCGAGGGACCCTTGACGAATCGGAATCGCGTTTTCTGCGAGCAACGACGTCGACGATCTCGATACCTTCCTGCACGAGAACGTCACGATCCGGCGCTTAAGAAACACCTATCGGGGGGTGACATCTGACCCGGCTGAACTGCGGGAACGGTCGCCGGCTCGCTCGCTTGTGCTCGGTTCGAAAAGGGATCGCCCCCGGCAGTGGAGGGGTGCGCCGCTGCCGGGGGCGGAATCGTGCTGTTGGCGGGTTTAGTGTCTGGTGGTTGGTGCACCGGGTTGGAGGATAGCTCGGAGTGCGGTGCGCTGGGTGTCGGTCAGCGGTGGGGCTTGAGCCACGAGGTGCTGAATGTGCGCGGTGAGGGGGTCCGGGCTGGGCCGTGGTGACGCGACCGCTGGGGTTGTGTCCGTGTGGTCACCTGATGCGGGGTCGGCCGGCGGGGTGGTTATGGCCGTGGTGTTGGCACATCACCTCCAAAGGGTCGGGGAGCACACGGGTGGACATTTATGACGAGCCCACAGCGAGGAAGGATTTTCCGCCCAATTGTGTGATGGGGCGCGGGATCCGGCGCGCCGATGGGCCCCGCTACCGGTACCGCGGCGCAGCCGACGGGGTAGAGGGGGGTCTCTACCCCGGTAGACCCACTAGGTAATGGCCGCTGACCTGCGCGGTAGCGGGAGGTAGACCCCTGTGCGCCGGATGTCCAACGGCGGTGTCTTCCGGGGCCAGTGAGGGCCGCCGGATGGAGGTGGTGGGAGTGAGGCAGGCGCTGAGGCACCAGCGGTTCGTCGTCCACGCCAGCCGAGCCATTACCGGTTTCATGATCTTCCTTCGCGCTGTTCTGTGGTGGTTTAGCCTGATTTCCTTTTCTCTTATTTGTCAGATTTTTTCCTTTCCTTGGGGACAATTCGCGTAGTTGGGTGCCCAAGACCGGCGACTGGCAGGGCACGCGTGACCGATCACCTTGGAGTTCCAGGGGGCACGCGCGGGGTCCCTGAGGCAGTGGAAGGCCCCCTCCCAGACGGGCTGAAAGCGACCCTTTTCGGCGTGGTAGTGCTGGTGTGCCTTGGTTGGGTTGTCTGCCTTCTCGCAGGTCAGCCCGAGGGCAGTGACCTGGTGTGGGGTTGAGGCATGTGCCTCACGCGGAGCAAGGTGCCTCACCTGCTGCCTCAGCGTGGTCCGGTCCCGTCATGGCTGGATTCGGCGCGTTGAGCGCGGCGTGCGGTGGTGACGTCGGCGGTGAGGATGACGCGCTGGCCGGGTTGGCCGTCGATACTGCGTTTTTTCACCTCGACGCCGCGGTTTTCGAGTGCGGTGGCGAACTGCTGCGCTGACCAGCCGCCGTAGGCCGTTATCCAGCGGGCTCGGAGCTGCTGGAGCACCTCGGCGGAGCGCTGCCTATTCGCGCCATCGAGCACCGTGGCGACATCGGCGAGTACGTCCCGCGCTGGCTCGGACTCAGCGGGCTCGTTGCTGGCGATGCTCCGACCGCTGCGCTGGAGGATGTCCATCGCTCGGTTGATCACGGTGTAGGCTTGCTTGGTGGGCACGTAGTGGGTGCGCACGATGGCGAAGGCCTGACCGTTCGGGATGTCCTCCACCTCGCCGGTGGCGACTACCGTCCCGGCGTCCGCGCCGGGGCGTAGATCCTGGGGCCGGGCGCCGCGGTCGGCGGCGTCGGCGAGGATCATGCGGGCGGTTTCGTGGTTGGGCACGTTGAGCGCGCACCGGACGTGCGCGCCTTCGCGGACCCTCGCGGGCAGGGTGCGGTCGTCGGGTCGTTGGGTGGCTTGCAGCAGGTGGACGTTGACAGCGCGGGCCTGGTCGTGCAGTTTTTTGGCGGCCCGCCACGCCCGGGCGTCGTCTTTGACGCCGCCGATGGGGTGGGGGGCGCCGTAGAGCACCTGGCACTCATCCACGACCAGGTAGATCGGGTGGAATTCGGAGTCCTTGCGGCGGGAGACCTCGCGGGGGATGGCCCCGACGATCCCGGCCGCGCGTTTGGCATCGTAGCGGCGCGCGACCTCCCCAACTGCCCATTCCAGTAGTTCCGTGGTGGTTTGGGCGTGCTCGTCGGCGCTGCCCTCGATCAAAGTCACCGCGCGCGGGGCGAACATCGACCAGTCCCCGTCGCCTTTCAGGTCCGCGATGTGCAGCTCCACCGTGGGATCCAGGGCCAACCCGAGCGCGAGCAGCCGCAAGACGGTGGACTTGCCCTGCTTGGAGGTGGCGCCGATGAGCCAGTGTTTCTGGAGCATGCCGACAGTGATCTGCTCGGCGCGCATGGTTACGCCCCAGGGCAGCCGGTCCCGGAATACGTCCATCTCGCCATCGGCCAGCAGCGGCCAGGGCGGGGCGGGTTTGTCCATGGTGCCCTTGTCGGCGACCCACAGATCCAGGACGCGGGCGTCGGTGTCTTTTTCCCGCTGGGGCCACACCTCGTGGCGGTGGCGCCCGAGGTTGCCGGCCAGCAACTCGACTTTCGCGCTTCCGAGCAGCTCCGCGGCGGTGACGCCTAGGGGTAGTCGGACTTGGGTGTAGGTGCCGCCGCCCTGCTCCCGGGGAGTGATGACGTACTCCAATACCCCACCATTGGTGAGGTAGCGGGTCAGGGCGGGAATCTTGACATGCGCCAGCGCGGCGGTGATCACATCAGCGGTGATCTCAGCGTCGGCCTCGGCGCGCTGCTGCGGGGAGAACAGCCACCGGGGTGGCGCCGCCGCGCGGCGGCCCTCCTGCAAGGCCGCAACCAGCAG
>DATFDO010000329.1:0-6042 GCA_035252045.1 Pseudonocardiaceae bacterium | reverse complement strand
GTTCCAGTCCCCGGCCGGAGATCGGGAAGTTCTCCACGGCGCGTTGGGTCTGCGCGCGGTACAGCGCGTCGACGGGCACCTGCACCTCGCCCATGGTGTCGCGCTCGGTCCGGTACTGCTGGGTCATACCCGAGGCATTCGGTCGAAGTCCACGGCGGCGTACTGGCGCAGCTTGTCCAGCCGGTGCACGCTGTCGATCATCCGCACGGTGCCGGATCTGGAGCGCATCACGATGGAGTGAGTGCGGCACCCGCCGGTGTGATATGTCACCCCGCGCAGCAGTTCACCGTCGGTGATGCCGGTGGCGCAGAAGAACACGTTGTCGCCGCAGACCAGATCTTCGGTGGTGAGGATCCGGTCCAAGTCGTGCCCGGCATCCAGCGCCGCCTGACGCTCGGCGTCGTCCCGCGGCCACAGCCGGCCTTGGATCGCGCCGCCCATGCAACGCAGCGCGGCGGCACTGATGATGCCCTCGGGGGTGCCGCCGATACCGATCAGCAAATCCACGCCGGTGTCCGGCCGGGCCGCGGCGATCGCCCCCGCGACGTCACCATCAGTGATGAAGGTGATCCGGGAGCCGGCCTCACGGACCTGGCGTACCAGGTCGTTGTGCCGGGGCCGGTCCAGGATGCACACCGTGATGTCGGAGATATCCATCCGCTTGGCCTGGGCAACGCGCTTGATGTTCTCGGCCACTGGTGCGGACAGATCGATGGCCTCGGCCGCCTCCGGTCCGGTGGCGATTTTCTCCATGTAGAAAACCGCCGAGGGATCGAACATCGTGCCTCGCTCGGACACGGCGAGCACGGCGAGCGCGTTGGGAATGCCTTTGCTCATCAGCGTGGTGCCGTCGATCGGTTCGACCGCGACATCGCATTCCGGTCCCTGGCCGTTGCCGACTTCCTCGCCGTTGAACAGCATCGGTGCTTCGTCTTTTTCCCCCTCACCGATCACCACGACACCGCGCATCGAGACTGAGCCGACCAGCTTGCGCATGGCGTCCACCGCGGCCTGATCACCACCATTCTTGTCACCGCGACCGACCCAGCGCCCGGCGGCCATCGCGGCGGCCTCGGTGACCCGCACCAGTTCCAGAGCAAGGTTGCGGTCGGGTTCCTCCTGCGTCCGGTGCTGGCGGGGAGCCGACAAAGTACTCATAAACCCTCCGAAATATGCGGCGCGCCCAATAATCGGGTTAAGGAACCCTCGCAATCCTCCCAGATTCTTTAGTTTGTGCGCGTATGGCCGTCAGGGCAGCTGCTCGCGAGCGGCTATCACCGACTCGATCCGCTCCCGGGCGCCCGCGAGGTGTCGCTGGCAGATCTCGGCGAGCTGCTCTCCGCGCTCCCACAGCGTGAGGGACTCTTCGAGGCTCAGCCCACCGGCTTCCAGCCGGCGCACCACCTCGGCCAGCTCGTCGCGCGCGGCCTCGTAGCCCAGCGTTGCCGGATCCGACCCGGCGCGGTTGCTGTCATCGTTCACCGGTCACCACCGCACCCAAGGCCCCATCGCCTAGTCGTATGCGCAGATCGGTGCCCTCCGGGGCCTCGGTCACCGATCGCAGCACCGGGGCCGGCCCGGTATCGCTGGTCACGCGCTGGACCACCGCGTAGCCGCGAGCCAGGGTGGCTGCCGGCCCCAGTGCCGTCAAGCGTGCCGCCGTGTGTGTCACGGTGTCCTGTGCCGTTCGCAGCCCGCCGAGCAGAGCCCGGTCGGCGCGAGTGCGCAGTTCGGTCACTACCCGGGCGTGCTCGGACAGCGGCCGCAGTGGGTTGGCCAGCACTGGGCGGGTGCGCAGCGCGTCGAGCAGCCGGCGCTCCCGATCGACCCACCCGTGCAGGGCGCGCCGGCAGCGGTTGCGCAACTGCTGCACCGCAGCGGTTTCCTCGGCCACGTCAGGCACTATGCATTTGCCGGCGTCGGTGGGGGTAGAGCAGCGCTTGTCCGCGACGTGGTCGACCAGCGGGGTGTCCGGCTCGTGGCCGATCGCCGAGACCACTGGGGTGGTGCAGCGCGACACCGCGCGGCACAGCTGTTCGTCGGAAAACGGCAACAGGTCTTCCACGCTGCCCCCGCCGCGGGCCAGCACGATTACCTCTACGGCGGGGTCTGTGTCCAGTGCTGCTAGTGCGTCAACCATCTGGCTCACCGCGAGCGGGCCCTGTACCGCCACGTTGCACACCCGGAAGTGCACCGCGGGCCAGCGCGCGGTGGCGTTGCTGAGCACGTCGCGTTCGGCTGCGCTGCCCCGGCCGGTGATCAGCCCGACGCAGCCGGGCAGCAACGGCAGCGCCCGCTTGCGGCGGGGATCGAACAGGCCCTCGGCGTCCAGGATTCGCCGCAGCCGCTCGATGCGAGCCAGCAGCTCGCCGATCCCCACCGTGCGGATCTCATCGACGCGCAGGCTCAGCGTGCTGCGGCCCAGATGCAAGGACGGCTTGCCGTGCACCACCACCCGGCAGCCGTCCATCAGCGGCGGCTGCCGATCCCGTACCAGCGCGGTCGCACAGGTCAGCGTCACCGACACGTCGGCTACCGGGTCGCGCAGCGTGATGAACGCGGTGCCGGTGCCTGGTTTGGCGCTGATCTGGGTGATCTGCCCCTCTACCCAGACGGCACCCAACCGGTCGATCCATGCGGCGATCTTGCGTGCGACGGTCCGGACCGGCCAAGGCGCCTCCGAGGTCGTGGCAGCTTGAGTTTCGGTCACTGGATCTGTGATCACTGCGAGCGGACTGTGGAAATCCGGTTGGACAGCAGCGTGACGAACGCCGGCCGGTCCCGGTGGGCGTGCTCGTACACCAGCAGCGCCTCGAGCTGGGGCAGCGGCAATGCGCGCAGCGTGGTTCTCAACTCGGCCAGCGACATCTCGTCATACCCGGCTAGCAGCGTGGACGGCCCGCTTGCGGCGGCGGGCCGGATGGCGTCCGCACCGGCAGACGGCGGCGTCAGGGCTTGCGCGACGTCAGCTTCGTCGACTTCTCCGCCCTGTGCGACCTTGTTGTCGGTGTTATCAGGCTGCGTCACGCCGGTGCCGGCGGCCGGCGGTTCGTCGTCCTCGTCGAACCGGGCCCACGGCGGACTGTCCTCCACTGGCTGCAAGAGGGAAAACACCTGGTCACCTTTGATTGCCAGCTCGGTGACCCGTTGCTGCACCCGCATCCCGACCTGCACAGCGCGGCTGGCGGCGGTGACAGGAAGATCGACGAGCTGCTCGGGCAGCTTGCGAGCCTGCTCCACGGCGGTGACCACCAGGCCCACGGCGACGCGGACCGGCAAGGGTACGTGGCTCATGGTCGTCAAGCCTGCCCCAGCTACCCGGCTTCTGCCCACTCGGGACTCGTTGGAGACTCGTTCGGGCGTTGCCGAGGCCGCCCGTAGGGTAGAGCCATGACCAAGCGCGTGCTGCTTGCCAGACCTCGCGGCTACTGCGCCGGGGTCGACCGTGCGGTGGCAACGGTCGAGAAAGCTCTCGAGGCGCACGGAGCTCCGGTGTATGTGCGCAAGCAAATCGTACACAACCGGCATGTGGTGCAGACCCTGGAAAGCCGCGGGGTGGTGTTCATCAACGACACTGATGACGCGCCCCCGGGCGCCGTCGTGGTGTTCTCCGCCCATGGTGTGTCCCCCCTGGTGCGCGAGCAGGCCGCGGCGCGTGAGCTGCGCACCATCGACGCAACCTGCCCACTGGTCACCAAGGTGCACCAGGAGGTCAAGCGGTTCGCCCGGGATGGTTACGAGATCTTGCTGATCGGTCACCAGAATCATGAGGAGGTCGAGGGCACCGCGGGGGAGGCGCCCGAGCATGTCCAGCTCGTCGACGGGCCGCAGGCGGTGGATTCGGTTTCGGTGCGCGACCCTTCCCGGGTGGTGTGGCTGTCCCAGACAACGCTGTCGGTCGACGAGACGATGCATACCGTGGCGCGCCTGCGCGAACGGTTTCCCGAGCTGGCCGACCCGCCCAGTGACGACATCTGCTACGCCACCCAGAACCGGCAGGTGGCGGTCAAGGCGATGGCCCCCGACTGCGACCTGGTGCTCGTCGTCGGGTCGCCGAATTCGTCGAACTCGGTGCGGCTGGTCGAGGTAGCGCTGGGCGCGGGTGCGCGTGGCGCACATCTGGTGGACTGCCCCGCCGACATCGATCCACGCTGGCTGGACGGGGTGCAGACGGTTGGAGTCAGCAGCGGCGCCTCGGTGCCCGAACTGCTGGTGCAAGGCGTCCTGAATTATCTGGCCGAACGCGGGTACGACGAAGTCCAGGAAGTCATCACCGCGGACGAATCGCTGGTGTTCGCGCTACCACGAGAGCTCAAGCGCACGCCGGGGGATTAGTGGTCATTCGGTGGTGTGCCGAGCGCTGGGCCGTCGCTGGAGGACCATCCGGAACACCCCGATAACTACGGTGAATCCGGTGGTGATCGCCATGGTGGGAAACCCATTGATCAACGGTGTGCCGACGGCGAGCGCGGTGGCGACCAAGCTCCCACCGGTGGGTGCCGTACCGGTCGCCAGGACTATCCCGGGTACAGCTGCTGCCAAAATCAATGGAGGGGCAACCATCGGCGCGAACAACCCCTTGCGCTGCACGACCACCACGGCGAACAGGCAGCCGAGGAAATAGCACGCCTGGAACACGACGCCCAGTCGGTTCAGTCGCTCCAGGTCGGCGAAGACTCCGGTCAGAGCGAGTGCGAACGTGCACAGCACCGCGGCCCACCATGGCATCCCCGGACCGTCGGGCAACAGCGCGTACTCATCCCACGACGCACGTGCGCCGGTGCTTCGGGCTCGGGTTCCCGTCACTCGTTCACACTAGACCGTGGCGGATCCTCGCCCGGTGCCTGGTGTAACGCGTCGACGACCCAGCCCCAGTCCTGATCGGTACCCGGTGGGCGCTGCCCAGCATCCAGTGCTACGAGTGAGTCCGTTGCCGACGCCACTAGTTCTACCGCTTGCACGGTGCGCGGACTTCGCTCCACCTGCTCGGGCGCGTCGAGGTGTTCGGTGACGACGCCGAGCTCGCCGAACCGGCGGGCGGTGACCAGGACCCGTGACTCCAGCGAGCTGACGGTGCGGTTGTAGGCGTCGACGGCACCACCGAGCTGCTTACCTAGCTTGGCCACGTGGCTGCCCATCGTGGCCAGCCGGGAGTGCAACTCGCGGCCCAGCTCGTGCACCCGTGCTGCGTTGCTGGCCAGCGCCTCCTGCCGCCAGGTGTATGCCACCGTCCGCAACAGCGCGATCAACGTGGTCGGGGTCGAGATCACGATGTTGCGCTCGAAGGCGTGCTCGAGCAGGGCCGGGTCGGCCTGTAACGCCGCCTCGAGGAAGGGATCGCCGGGAACGAACAGCACCACGAACTCCGGGGTGGTGTCGAAGCGCTGCCAGTAGGACTTGTGCGCCAGCGCATCAACGTGCGCGCGCAGATGGCGGGCGTGCGCAGCCAGCCGGTCGGTGCGGCGATCTGGATCGATGGCCTCGACCGCTTCCAGGTAGGCGCCGAAGGGCACCTTGGCGTCCAGCACGATGTGCTTGCCGCCGGCGAGGTGCACCACCAAGTCGGGGCGGACGACGGCGTCGTCGTCGCCGCTGCCGTCGGTGGCGGTGACCTGGCGGGAGAAGTCGCAGTGTTCGACCATGCCGGCCAACTCCACGATCCGTTCCAGCTGCAGCTCACCCCAGCGGCCGCGGACCTGAGGTGCGCGCAGCGCAGTGACCAGCTGGCGGGTTTCGCTGTGCAGCTGCTCGGAAGTGCGATGCATCGCCCCGACCTGCTCGCGCAAACCCGCATAGGCGGCCTCCCGTTCCTTCTCCACGGTGCGCAGCTGGCCGTCCAGCCGGTGCAGGCTTTGCGTGATCGGTCCCAGCAGCGTCTCGATGGCCTGCTGTCGCTGGGTGGCGTCGCCGTCTGATTTGGCCGAGATCGCTGCGGTGACCTTGGCCAGCCGGGCCTCGGCGAGCTGGACGAAAGCCTCGTTGTTGCGCGACAGCGCTTCTGCTGACAGCGCTTGGAAGCTGTCACGCAGCTCGGCCTCACGC